>JBFIBB010000032.1:0-20846 GCA_041582695.1 Rhizobiaceae bacterium | reverse complement strand
TGAAACGCAAGGACGACGAAGGGATAGTTTTTTCCTTCATCGAATGGCCATCAAAAGCGGCCCGCGATGCCGGGTGGGCAAAGGTGATGCAGGATGAGCGCATGCGCGGCAACGCAATGCCGTTCGACGGCCAGCGCCTGATCTATGGCGGGTTTGCCGTCGGGCTGGACGCAAGGGAAGCCGAATGATGAAAGCGAAGGTCTCAACCTGCCTGTGGTTCGACCATCAGGCCCTTCCGGCGGCGGAATTCTACTGTTCGCTGATTCCGGATTCGATGATCACCAGTGTCGGCTACTACCCGGAGGGCTCGACGATGGCCGAGCCCGGTTCGGTGATGATCGTCGAGTTCAAACTCGCCGGCACGCCGTATCAGGCGCTGAACGGCGGGCCGCATTTCAGGCTCGACGAGGCGGTCTCCATTTCGGTCAGCACCGCAGACCAGGCCGAAACGGATCGCCTGTGGGACGCGCTTGTCGGCGGTGGCGGCGAGGAAAGCCAGTGCGGCTGGTGCAGGGACCGTTTCGGCCTGTCATGGCAGATCGTGCCGCAACCGGCCGTGGACCTGCTCACGGGCCCCGCGGCGTCCAGGGTATGGCCGGCGTTGATGGGGATGAAAAAGATCGACATCGCCGCGCTCGAAAAAGCGGCTGCCTGAAGGAAACTCCAAAGCACTGCGCAATTCGTCGCTGTGGCAACGAAACCGCCGCCTTTCAACTACCCCGGTTTTGCGTGCGTTCGTAAAGCCGGCGGACCATTCGGCTTGCGGTTTTCTCGAACAGGAAAGGCAGTACGGCGTGCACCATGGCGGCGAATGCTGCCGCGAACAGCAAAACGCCGAAACGCCCGGCGAAAGCCATGTGCTCCAGATAGGTTTCGTCCACGGAAGCCGGATGGTCCGTCATCAGCCGGACGATGCGCGTTGTCATGGTTGTCTCCTTGTCACGCATTCGGTTCGAATGGCTGATACTGTCATAAAAATCTCGCTAATACTTCCCAAATATCCCTTGAAATCAACGAAACTTGGGATAAACATCCCGTGAATGAGCGAAAACATCGATCACATAGACCGCAGAATTCTTGCCGAACTGCAGAACGATGCAACCCTGTCGGTCGAAGATCTGGCCGGTCGGATCAACCTGTCCCGCAACGCCTGCTGGCGGCGCATGCGGCGTCTTGAGGATGACGGCTACATCCTTCAGCGGGTTGCCATCGTTGACGCGGAGAAGCTGGGCCTCGGCCTGTCGGCATTCGTTTTCGTTCGCACCTCGGCTCACGATCCGGGCTGGCTGAAACGGTTTCGCGATGCCGTCGCCGCATTTCCCGAGATTGTCGGCGTCTATCGAACCTCTGGCGATCTGGACTATGTGCTGAGGGTGCGCGTATCGGATGTCAAAGCCTACGACCGGCTTTATCAGCGGCTTATTGCCAAGGTGCCGCTGTCGGATGTGTCGGCTTCCTTCGTGATGGAGGACATCAAGGAAACGACCGCCATACCGGTTGAAATCCGTTGAGAGCGCCGCGCGGCCATTGACCGTAGCGGCAGCGGGCCGATAGACGGCTGGAGCGAAGCATGGAGGCGGTATGGAACTGGGTATCGTAAGGTTGCCGCATGGCGAGGGTCTAGAGCTGCCCGCCTACGAATCCGCCGGCGCGGCAGGCATGGACTTGCGAGCCGCGGTGCCCCCAGACCGGCGGCTTATCATCAAGCCCGGCAGGCGTGCGCTCGTTCCGACAGGTCTGGTGTTCGAAATCCCGGAAGGCTTCGAAGGACAGGTCAGGCCGCGCTCCGGCCTTGCCTTCCGGCACGGCGTCACCTGCCTGAATACGCCCGGCACCATCGACAGCGACTATCGCGGCGAAGTGCAGGTGCTGCTCGTCAATCTCGGTGACGAGGATTTCGCCATCGAGCGCGGCATGCGCATAGCCCAAATCGTCATTGCTGCGGTAACCCGGGCAAAGGTCACCGAGCGTGCACTAGCCAACCAGACCGAGCGAGGCGCTGGCGGCTTCGGCTCGACGGGAACCGGATGACGCGCCCTTCCCTTGTCATCTTCGATTGCGACGGTGTGCTCGTCGATACCGAGACGATTGCAAATACCCGTCTGGCCGAAATTGTCACAGAAGCGGGTTTGCCGATATCCATGGCCGAAAGCCGGAGACGGTTTACCGGATTGTCCATGAAGTCGATGGTCCAGATTCTCCGCGCGGAGGAAGGGATCGATCTAGGCGAGGATTTTGTCGACCGCTGGAACGCCGGACTTCCCGCCTTGTTTTCCGACGGGCTCGAGGCTGTTCCGCATGTGCATCAGGCAATCGACGCGCTGAAATCGGCAGATATCCCCTATTGCGTCGCATCGTCCGGCAAGATCGCCAAGATGCACCTGACGCTGGGCGCCACCGGGCTGCTTCCTTATTTCAAGGAGGTTCTGTTCAGTGCCTGGTCGGTGGAGCGCGGAAAACCGTTTCCGGATCTGTTTCTGCACGCCGCCGCTTCGATGGGTCACAAACCCGAGGTCTGCGTCGTCATTGAGGACAGCCTTCCCGGCGTCCGGGCCGGTGTCGCCGCCAATATGACCGTACTTGGATATTGCGGCGATCCGCTCACCGACGCGCAGTCGCTCGCGGCGGCAGGAGCGGTCACTTTCGACGACATGCGCCGATTGCCCGACCTGCTGACATTGCGGTAGATTGCGCGTCACGGGGCGCAAGGCGGGCGACAACCGTCAGGCAGAAAGTAACGACAATGGATATCGGCCGCAAATTCCGTGATTTACATGCAGCATCTGGAGCTTTCATCATTCCAAATCCGTGGGATGTGGGTACGGCGAAATTCATGGAGAGCCTCGGCTTCAAGGCGCTCGCCACCACCAGTGCCGGCCATGCGTTCTCGCGGGGGAAGCCCGATGGCGGACTGCCGTTCACCGAGATGATCGCTCATTGCCGTGAAATCGCGACAGCGGTCAGCATCCCGGTTTCCGGTGATCTCGAGCACGGCAAGGGTGACAGCCCGGAATCGGCCGAGGAAACGATCTTCGCCGCCGCGGCCGCGGGACTTGCCGGTTGCTCGATAGAGGATTCGACGGGCGATCCCGACAAACCGATCTATGAATTTGACCTGGCGGTCGAACGTGTCGCTGCCGCCGCGGCGGCGGCGAAATCGCTTGATCGCGATTTCGTCTTTACCGCCCGGGCGGAAAACTTTCTTCATGGCCGAGCCGATCTGGTTGACACGATAGCGCGCCTGCAGGCCTACGAGCGCGCCGGCGCCGATGTTGTTTATGCGCCGGGCTTGCGCGAGATTTCCATGGTCAAGAAAGTCTGCTCCTCGGTTTCCTGTCCGGTCAACGTGCTCACGAGCGCCGGCTTCAGCGTCGAGCAGCTTGCCGGTGCCGGCGCCAAGCGAATTTCGCTCGGTTCGCTGTTCTCCAACGCGGTCTACCGTTTCATCAAGGACGCCGCCTTGGAGATGCTCGAACAGGGAAGCTTCACCTTTGCCTCGGGCGCCATTCCCCATTCAAGCCTCCAGAAACTGATGTCGGCAGGCAAATAAGCGGTATCACCGGACCTCGCGGAAATTGCTTCGCGGTTTTCCGGTAAATCCGGGAACGAATTTCAACAAACCGGGGACAATTCGAATTTTGAGCATTCGAATTCGCCGATCTGGTTGTCTAACATGACCGGCTTGAACTCGTATTTTTAACAGGAAACCCGATCATGGCGCACAAACCCGGCCGCGGCCGAATTTTTAACTCGATCACTGAGACGATCGGCGATACGCCGCTCGTCCGACTCGACAAGTTCGCCGCCGAAAAGGGCATCGGCGCCAACCTGATCGCCAAGCTCGAATTCTTCAATCCCATCGCCAGCGTCAAGGACCGCATTGGCGTTTCCATGATCGAGGCCATGGAAGCGGCCGGACGGATCAAACCCGGCGAAACGACGCTGATCGAGCCGACATCCGGCAACACCGGCATTGCGCTCGCCTTCGCCGCCGCGGCCAAGGGCTACCGGCTGATACTGACCATGCCGGAAACCATGTCGATCGAACGCCGCAAGATGCTGGCGCTGTTCGGCGCCGAACTGGTTCTCACCGAAGGACCGAAGGGCATGAAGGGGGCAATCGCCAAGGCCGAGGAACTGATAGCTACCACCTCCGGCGCGGTGATGCCGCAGCAATTCGAGAATCCGGCCAACCCCGAGATCCATCGCAGGACCACTGCCGAGGAGATCTGGAACGATACCGGCGGCCAGGTTGATATCCTCGTATCGGGAATCGGCACCGGCGGCACCATCACCGGCGCTGGTCAGGTGTTGAAATCACGCAGGCCGGGCCTGAAGATCGTCGCGGTCGAACCGAAGGAATCGCCGGTTCTGTCCGGCGGCGATCCGGGCCCGCACAAGATCCAGGGCATCGGCGCCGGCTTTGCCCCCGCCATTCTCGATACCTCCATCTATGATGAGGTGGTGACCGTATCGAGCGACGAGGCGATGCAGGACGCCCGTCTGGTAGCCCGCCTCGAAGGCGTGCCGGTCGGCATCTCGTCGGGAGCGGCGTTGCGTGCGGCGACGATCGTCGGATCGCGCGCCGACGCAAAAGGCAAGAACATGGTGGTCGTCATCCCGTCCTTTGCCGAGCGCTATCTGTCGACGGCGCTGTTCGACGGCGTCAGTTGAATTTCGCCGATTCGAGCAAAAGCTGGCATATCAAACAAGCGCGCCATCCTTGGGCAATTCCAGGGATGGCCGGCTGAGTCGCCTACCCCAGCACCAGTCGCGGCAGCCACAGCACGATGCCCGGAAAGGAGATCAGGACGCCCACGGTGACGACATCGGCGATGAAGAAGGGCGACGCGCCCCGGAACACGTCCTGTACCGAAATGTCGTCTCGCACACCGGCGACGACGAAACAGTTGAGCCCGATGGGAGGCGTGATCAGACAGAGCTCGGCCATCTTGACGACGATGATACCGAACCAGATCGCGCATTCAGGACCGGACATGCCCAGAGCCGAATCGGCCGCACTGACGCTCTCGCCGCCGTTCAGCGCCATTACCGCGGGAAATGTCACGGGAAGCGTCAGGATCAGCATGCCGATGGCATCCATGAACATTCCGAGGATGACATAGGCAAGCAGGATCATGAGCAGCGTCATCATCGGCGGCTGATGCAGCGAGGTCAGCCAGTCGGCAAACGTGCCCGGCAGGTCGGCGAAACCCAGATAGCGCACATAGATCAGCACACCCCAGATCATGGTGAAGATCATTGTCGTGAGCTTGGCCGTCTCCAAAAGAGCGCCGCGCAGATTGCCCCAGCGCATGCCGCGCCAAAGCGCCAGCACAAGCACGAGAAACGCGCCCAGCGCGCCCGCTTCCGTGGGCGTGCCCCATCCGAAATAGATGCAATAGATGATGATCGCGACCACTGCGAAAATCGGCAGCGCGCCGGGAACACTCTCCAGCCTCTGCTTCCAGGTAAACCCGGCGACAGGCGGCCCGAGCTTCGGATTGCGCTTAGCAAGTCCGGTTATCAGCACCGCGTATATCACGGCGGATACCAGTCCGGGCAGAAAACCGGCCATGAGCAGCTGACCCACGCTGGCTTCCACGATGATCGCATATATGACCAGTATCGCCGAGGGCGGAATGAGCGAGGCGAGCGTGCCGCCCGCGGCGACCACGCCGGCGGCAAAACGCTTGTCGTAGTTCAGCTCCAGCATCTCGGGAATGGCGATGCGGGCGAATACGGCGGAAGTGGCGACCGACGCGCCGGAAACCGCGGCAAAACCGGCCGTGGCGAAAACGGTGGCGACGGCCAGCCCGCCCGGCAACCAGCCGACCCAGCGCTTGGCGGCTTCGAACAGGGCCTTGGTAAGACCGGCATAGTAGGCGAGGTAGCCTATCAGGATGAACGTCGGGATGAGCGCCAGCACGTGGCTGGCGGTTTTCGAATGGGGTATCTGTCCGGATATCTTGACCGCGGTGACAAATCCGCGGGCAAGACCCTGGTTCTTGTCGATTGCGAAGATGATGAACAGGCCGGCAAAACCGATCAGCGCCGTGGCGAATGCGACGCGCACGCCGATCAGGACCAGCAGGATCAGCACGCAAGCCAGCAGGATGGAGACTTCGATTGTCGTCATCCACGCGTCTCCTCGAGGCCCGAAACGGTTTCCGCCTCGTGCGCGGCCTGCGTTGCCGCGTCCTCGATCAGCGGCACCGCGACTGGATGGATCGCGTCTTCGCGGATCGCGCGCCAATAGGCAATCGCCTGCAGTACGAGGCGGATCACCAGAAGACCGAGCGCCAGCGGCACGACGATCTTCACCGGCCATGTCGGCAGGCGGATGTCACCGGTCGAATCGCCGATCGTGAGCGCCCGGATGGCATGGTCCCACGACCCGTAGATCAGCGCCGTGGCAATGACGATCATCAACAGCACGCTCGCGAATTCCGCGATCCATAACGGCCGCCGTCGCAACCTGCCGATCAGAATGTCCATTCGGATGTGGCCGCCGAGCCGCTGGCAATAGGCCAGGCCCAGAAAGGCCATTACCGGCACCGCGGTGATCATCCAGTCAATAAAACCGGGGATGGGCCAGTTGAGCAGTTTGCGCCCGAGGATGTTGGCCACCGACAGCAGCATGACGGCGAGAATGACGAGTCCGGCTGCAAGATTGAGCCAGCCTTCGAAACGGAATAGCACCCGGTCGGCCCGGCTGAGCGCCGAACCGTCTTCGCCGACGTTTCGCGATGACATCGGTTCTCCCTCCCGTTGGCCGCGGCGCGTCAGATCTTCGCGCCGCGGTCGGAAAATCGGTGATTACATTTCCTTGGTTTCGGCGATCGTCTTCTTGACGAAATCGTAGAGATCCTTCGCCGGCAGGCCATTTTCAGTGTTGACCTTGATCCATTCGTCGCGCACCGGACCGGCTGCAGCTTCCTGCATGCCGGACACGACAGCCTCGTCGAGCGTGATCTTCTCAATGCCTTTTTCGGCAAGCAGCGGCCCCCACTTGTCGTAGACCACGTCATAGGCGGCGTAGTAGGCTTCCATAGCCTCCGGTATAGATGACATCAGTGCTTCGCGATGAGCATCCGGCAGGGCGGCGAGGGCATCAGTGTTCACGACGACCGGGCAGTTCACCGAACCCGGATTCAGATTGGTGGTCCACCATTCCGCGATATCGGTTGTACGGAACGACATGTGCGCGTGCGGCGCAAATGCGACCGCGTCGACCACGCCGGATTCAAGCGCGTTATAGGCTTCCGAGGACGTCACCGACGTAGGAACGGCACCGACTTTCTCAAACGCATTGCCCATGCCGCCAGTGGCGCGAACGCGCAGCCCCTTGAAGTCCTCGAGCGTCTTCGGCGGATCGCCCACGCCAGCCAGATTGTACTGCGGAAGGGGTGAGGCCATGATGATGGTGGCGTTCCAGCGCGCCAGATCCTTGACCGCTTCCGGATGCTTGTAGAGCGCCTCGTCGAGCGCGCCTTCCTGGCGCAGCGTTTCGACACCGATGAATGGCAGGTCGAGAACCATCAGTGTCGGATTCTTGTCCGGATGATAGGCCGCGCAGAACTGTGCCATCTCGAACGCGCCGATCGAAATTCCGTCGAGATTCTCCCGGTTCTTTGACAGGCCGCCATAGGAAATGTTGAGCGTGAATTCGCCGTTCGTCTTCTCGGAAACGAGATCGGCAAGCTTGTGGATATGTTCGGTAAACGCCCGGCGCTTGCCCCATGTGGAGACATTCCATTCAGCGCTGTAGGCCTCGCCTGCAACGAATGAAAGCGACACGGCCGACAATAGGCCCAGTTTGATCCATGATTTCATCTGGTTTCTCCCACTTTTGCTTTTTTGTGGGAGAAACCTAACGGATCAATCGCTCATGGCAACCCGCAAGGTCCGCGAAAATTCGACAAGCGGGCCCGATCAGACGATGTTGAAATCGCGCGTTTGGTGATGAAGCCGTGCGCAGGCCGGTCCTGGTCCGCGCATGTAGTGCCGCTCGGGATGGTACCTCGGCGCGACCAATTCGCGAATTGCCATGGCGCAAACGCTGATCTTCTCAAAGAGTTTCATTGTCCCTGTCCCTGACCCCGGAAACCGGGTGTCCCATATCTCTACGCGATGTCCCTTCGCCAGCTTGTGAGCTTACGCACAATTCGTGAATTCGCGGTGAATATCGCCGTTTACCAAGCAAGTGGCGGAAATTAATCGCGAACCGGTTTCCGGCGGCGCAGCCCGCTCGACCGGTAACCGTCGTGTTCGCTGAATCGCAAGCCCGATACCGACTTCGCGGCCCAATTCCCGCAGTTGGCGCCCGCTATGCGTTGCCGATCAGCATACCGGCGGCAAAGACCAGCGCGCCGCCGAGAACGACCTGGAAGATCGCGCGGCTCCAGGGCGTTTCCATGTAGCGGTTCTGGATCCAGACGATCGCCCACAATTCGACGAAGACGATGGCGATCGCTATCGTCGTCGCGGTGCGGAAGTCGGATATCAGATATGGCAGCGCATGCCCGAGCCCGCCCACCGTCGTCATGATGCCGGTGGCGAACCCGCGCTTTACCGGCGAACCGCGCCCGGAAATCACGCCGTCATCGGACGCGACCTCGGTAAAGCCCATTGAGATACCGGCGCCGATGGACGCGGCCAGCCCGACGAGAAACGTCTGCCAGGTATCGTGTGTCGCAAAGGCGGCCGCGAAGATCGGCGCCAGTGTGGAAACCGATCCGTCCATCAGGCCGGCAAGGCCCGGTTGCACATAGGTCAGGATGAACTGCCGGCGCTCGGCCTTGTCCTCCTCTTCGCGCGCGTCTTCGGTCAGGTGCTTCAACCCGAGCCTTTGCGCCATGGAGACATGCGATTTCTCGGCGGCCGCCAAATGGTTCAGGAGTTTTCGCGTCGAAGCGTCGGTGGTTCGCTTTGCGGCCTCGAGATAGTAGCGATGCGCTTGTGCCTCCATTGCCTCCGCCTGGTCACGAACTTTCTCGAGGCCGAGCGGCCGCACCAGCCAGTCGGGCTTGCGCTCGTAGTAGCCACGCACATGCTCGCGGCGGATCAGGGGGATTGTTTCGCCGAAGCGTTTGCGATGCGCCTCGATCAGATGATCGCGATGGCTGTCTTCTTCTTCCGCCATCTCCTCGAACACTTTTGCGGACTGGGGAAACTCGTCGCGAAGTCCGTCGGCATAGGCGCGGTAGATGCGCGCGTCGTCCTCCTCCGAAGAAATCGCCAGCGCCAGGATTTCCTGCTCGGTCAGGGAAGAAAAGGACCGCCGGTTGAAGCCGAAGAATCGGGAAAGCATGAGGAATGTCTCAGTTTGGAATCATTCCAAGCTAGGGAACCCGGCCAGCACCGTCAACGGTTGGTTCGGCATCATTCTGCAAAGTGCGAGTGCGCTGGCTTAATGCCCGCATCACGAAAATTCAACATTTGTCCATGTCTGAACGCCGCCCTTCACCTGTGCACGGATTAAGGCCATATTCCGTGCGGGAGCGTCAGAGCCATGACCGAACAGACCGACACGTTGCTGGACAGGATCGGACGGTTTCTCGCCCGGCGGCTTGAGAGCGAATCGTCGGGCTACGAGCCCTACACGCCTTCAGATCCCGAAACGCTGCACAGGTCGCTTTCGCCCGGCGATGTGCTGCTGGTCGAGGGCAACCAGAAGATTTCGGCGGCGATCAAGTACCTGACGCAATCCACCTGGAGCCATGCGGCGCTCTATGTCGGCGACGCGCTGCCGGAAAGCGCCGACGGATCTGACCGCCCGCGTCTCATAGAAGTCAATATCGGCGAAGGCTGCGTGGCCGTGCCATTGTCGAAATACAGGACCTACAACACCCGCATCTGCCGCGCCCATGGCCTGACGCCGGACGACAGGCAGAAGGTCGTCGATTTCATGGTTGCCCAGATCGGGCTGAAGTACGACATGAAGAACATCTTCGACATGTTGCGTTACTTTTTTCCGACGCCGCCCGTGCCCGTGCGCTGGCGCAGGCGAATGATCGCTTTCGGTTCGGGCGACCCGACGCGCGCGATCTGCTCGTCGCTCATTGCGCAGGCATTTCAGGCAGTCCGTTATCCGATTCTCCCCGAGATCACGCTGGCGCCAGGCCGCGCGCACGCGGCGTCGCGATATTCGCGCCGCGAAATACTGCTCATCCGCCACCATTCGCTATTTACGCCGCGGGATTTCGATCTTTCCCCCTATTTCCGCATCGTCAAGCCAACGCTCGAATACGGCTTTGATTACAAGGAGTTGACCTGGGCGGAAGAAAGGCAGCCTGATTCGCACGATGAATCCGGGCAGGCAGGCGAAAACAAAGCGGTAGAATCCGAGGCTAACAACCCGCCCGGCATTTGAGTTCAATGATCTCGAAAGCGACACGCGCATGCGAACTGTATTGGGTCAAAACGGCAACACTGCGGAATTTATTCGTTTCCGGTAACGGAATATTTCAGCAAGAGATTGACCAGGGCGCATTCAACTGTTTCAGTATCGGCAATCCAAATCCGGGCAGTTTGATCCGGTGCTAGCGGTGGGATGGCTATGCTCAAGAGAAGGATGGCGCAAGGCGGGCAAACCGCCGGGCGTGTTTTTCAGTTTGTAGTTTTCATCTTTGCTTTGCTGGTTGCCGCGCTGCCGGTTAACGGCGTGCTCGCGCAGGAACCGCCATCTTTCTCAAAAACTTTCACACCCGACTCGATCGGGCCGGGCAGTACAACGACGCTGCGGTTCGACATCGTCAATTCATCTGCAGCACCGGTAACCGACCTTGCGTTTAGCGATACTCTGCCTGCTGCAGTAGTAATTGCCACACCGGCCAATGTGACGCTTTCGAATTGCAGTTCCGGCGGAGCGGCGCCAACCCTGTTAGCGCCCGATGGCGGCGGAACGATCGCGTTCTCAAATGGAGCCGTCGGCGCTTCCGCGACATGTACGATCAAGGTCGACGTGATTTCCACGACGGTGGGCGTCCATACCAATACCACCGGCGACCTGACATCATCCGCTGGAAACAGCGGCACGGCGACGGACGATTTGAACGTCGTAGCCACCCGGCCAGGTTTTTCAAAGTTCTTCAATCCGTCGTCCGTAAGTGTCGGTGGCCGCTCGACGCTGACGTTGACAATCGACAATACGTTGAACGCAACCGCGGTTACCAGCGCATCATTCACCGACAACCTGCCAACCGGAATGGTGATCGCTAGCCCCACCAACGCTTCGACCACTTGCGGAAACGCAACCCTGCCGGCGACGTTGAGCGCGCCGGCCGGCGGTACGACGATCGCGTTCGACCATTTCGGAATATCGCCTTTTCCGACAGTGGCCGCCGGAGAGTCATGCACGGTGATTGTCGATGTCAGGGCGACTGGCGTCGGCGCGCTTGCGAACTCGACGGAACTGACGGCGGACGGCGCGAGCGCGGGATTCGCCAACGCCGTTCTGAACGTTTTCGGTTCGTCGCTGCTGATCACCAAGGAATTTACCGACGATCCCGTGGGCGCGGGCGGCACGGTGACGCTCGAATTCAAGATCTCCAACAACGACCGCAATTTCCCGGCGACGGCTGTTGCCTTCACCGACGACCTGACAACCCTCAATCCGGCGCTCGCCGGTCTGACATTCTCGAGCCTGATCTCGAATGATTGCGGCGGTTCGGTCTCCGGTGTTAGTGGCACGACCATAGATTTTTCCGGCGGAACCATTGCCCCTGAAGCCACCTGCACGATCAAGACCGGACTATCGGTGCCGGCAGGGGCGGCGACCAATCGCCATACCAACACCACCAGCGCGGTGACCGCTACGGTAAACGGCAGCCCGGTGGTCGGGAACATGGCCAGCGACGACCTGTTCGTGACGGCCGGCGCGGCGCTGACATTCGCCAAGGAATTCGTTCCGAACACGGTCAATGCCGGGAATTCGGTGACCCTGAGATTCACCATTGGCAATCCCAACACAGGCGTTCCGCTGGGAGCGACCGACATCGAATTCATCGATGAACTGACCGATGGCGGCCCGGGCACGGGATTTCTGCCGTTTCCGGTCAGCGTGACGTTGCCGCCCACACCGGACCCGCCCTGCGGCGCTGGTTCAGATCTGTCTCTTGTCTCCGTTGGCTTTGAGAGGCAAGGCCTGCAGCTAACCGGGGGTAATCTGGGTCCTGCCGAAGCTAGTTGTTCATTTGATGTAACGGTAAATATTCCCGCAGATCTGCCGGGCGGCACCTACACCAACACCACCGGACAACTCACCGCCACCATCAGCGGAGATACGGTCGCAACGGCGCCCGCCTCGGCCAATTTGACCGTGAACGGCGGCGTCAATCTGAGCTTCGTCAAGGAATTCTCCGGCACCGCCGTACCGGGCGGAACAGTCGACCTGACATTCACGATTGAGAGCGCGCCGGAATCGACCGCCGATGCGACGGATATCAACTTCACGGACGATCTGGCGACTGTGTTGGCCGGGCTTACGGCCAGTTTCCCGCCGACGCCCGATCCGCCCTGCGGCCCGGGTTCGTCGTTTACCGGATCGGCCGGCGATACGCTGTTAACGCTGGCAGGCGGCAATCTGGCGCCGGGCGCTACCTGCTCGTTCACCGTAACGCTGAACGTCCCCGGAGGCGCCGCGGTTGGCACTTACCCGAACACAACCAGCTTGCTCTCGGCAACCCCGGCCGGAGGCAGCGCCACGACTTTTCCTGCTGCATCTGATGATCTGGATGTCGGCGGGCTGTTCTTCACCAAAGAATTTCTGGGCGATCCGGTGATTGCCGGCGACAACGTAACGCTGCGTTTCACGATCGACAACCAGCACCCCACCGACGACGCGACGATAACGTTTTTTACCGACGATCTGGATGCGGCCCTCACCGGTCTGGCGGCAACCGGTCCGGCGAGCGTCAACACCTGCGGCAGTACCAACGTGGGTACCAATAGCTTTCTTGCTTACACCGGCGGCGGTGTTGCTGCCGGGGCGAGTTGCGAGATCGAAGTCGAATTGCTGGTGCCGGCTGGCGCAGCGTCCGGCTCCTACGGCAACACGACCAGTAGCTTGTCGGCAACGTTGGGTGCCTCAGCGATCGTAGTTTCTCCGGCACGCGACGTGCTGGTCGTGCAATCCGATCTGCTTTCGCTGTCGAAATCGTTCACGGACGACCCGGTCCTGGCCGGATCGGCGGTAACGCTCGAGTTCACCCTGACAAACCTGAACGGCGCGCAAGCGGCGTCGGCAATCGGCTTCACTGACAATCTCGATTTCGGTGGCGCCAGCCTTCCCGGCGGACTGATCTTCGACAGCGTTCTGTTCGACGATTGCGGCGGCACGGTTACCGGAACCGGCACTAACCTGATCACTGTTTCCGGCGCTTCGCTGGCCGCAGACGGATCGTGCACCATCAGGACATCGCTGACCGTTCCGGCCGGCGCATTTGCGGGGTCATATACCAATACGACGAGCGACGTGTTCGGCACGATCGGCGGTTTCCCGGTAGACGGCCCGGCGGCAAGCGACGTGCTTGACGTGACCGACAAGGTGCCGCCGGATTTCTCCAAGGCGTTTGACGGACCTTCAGTTGCTGGCGGTACGCCGGTATTGACTTTCACGATCACCAACAATGATGCAGTAAACGTCCTGGAGGACATCGCTTTCACCGACAACTTGGGCGCGGTGATCACGGGGCTGGTAGCCACCGGTTTCCCGTCCAATGATTGCGGCGGAACGCCCACCGGCACTACGACGATCTCATATTCCGGCGGTTCCCTGGCTGCCGGCGCGACCTGCACCATCGTCGCGTCGCTCCAAGTACCGGGCGCGGCCGCGCCGGGGACTTATCCGAACACGACCAGCAACCTGCGTTCGGCCGGGGTCAAGGTCGCCGATCCCGCGACTGATTCCCTGGATATCGAACCGCCGCCGACGTTCGACAAATCATTCTCGCCCAATCCGATCCTGTTCGGCGGCATTTCCACGCTGACCTTCACGATCGACAACGGCGCCTCGGCGCTCGCCGCTTCCTCGCTCGATTTCACCGATAACCTGCCGGCGGGAGTGACGGTTGCAACACCGCCAAACGCTTCGACAACATGCACCGGCGGCACGCTGACAGCAGCCGGCGGTTCCGGCGTGATCAACTACACCGGCGGTTCGGTGGCGGCCGCCACGTCATGCACGGTTCAGGTCGACGTGACGTCCTCAACTTCCGGCGCTCACGTCAACACGACGGGCAACCTGACTTCGTCGTCGGGCAATTCGGGTACCGCCAGTGACACGCTTATCGTCAATGACCAGCCGCCGCTGTTCTCCAAGCAGTTTACGCCCGACGTCATCCAGACGAATGGCTTGTCCATCCTGACATTCACGATCGACAACTCGGCTTCCGCGGCTGCCGCAACCGCACTCGATTTTACCGACAACATGCCCGCGGCAATCATTGTCGCTCTGACCGCGCGTACCAATACATCATGTACCGGCGGAACGCTGACCGCGACGCCCGGGACAAACACGATCAGCTATACCGGCGGTTCGGTTCCGGCCAACGCGACGTGCCTTATCAACGTTGAGGTACAGGGCACCCTTGAGGGCGCGCATACCAACACCTCCGGGGATCTGACCTCGTCGCTTGGCAATTCCGGTCCGGCCAGCGACGTCCTGAACGTCACCGACCTGCCTCCTGTTTTCTCCAAGGAGTTCACCCCGGACACGATCGATGCCGGCGCGATTTCGACGCTGACCTTCACCATCAACAACACCGTTGCGACGGTTCCGGCAACCGCGGTCGACTTCACCGACAATCTGCCGGCGGAGATTGCGGTTGCCTCTCCGGCAAACGCCGCGACAACCTGCGCCGGCGGGACCTTGACGGCCGCCAGCGGTTCCTCCGTGATATCCTACACGGGCGGCACCGTTCCGGCATCGTCGTCGTGCACGATCAGCGTTGACGTAACCTCCGCAACGGCGGGTTCGCATGTCAACCTGACCGGCGATCTCACCTCGTCGCTTGGCAATTCGGGCAAGGCGACCGACACGCTTAACGTCAATTTCGTGCTGCCGGCGTTTTCCAAACAGTTTGCGCCCAACCCGATCATCATCGGCACGGTCACCACGTTGACATTCACGATCGACAACACCGGATCGCTTGTCGATGCAACCGCGGTCGACTTCACCGACAACATGCCCGCAGCGATCACGGTGGCCTCGCCTGCAAACGCGGCGACCACCTGCACAGGCGGAGCCATCACCGCCGCCAGCGGCTCATCCGTGATTTCCTATACGGGCGGAACCGCACCGGCGTCGACTTCTTGTACCGTTAGCGTCGATGTCACATCTGGAACCGCGGGAGCGCACGTCAATGTCACCGGCGATTTGACGTCGTCCCTGGGGAATTCCGGTACCGCCACGGACACGCTCAACGTCAACCTGCCCCTCGGCACGATCACCATCGTAAAGAACACGGCTCCGGCAGCAGCGGGCGACGGCACATTTGACTTCAGCTCCGCCGATCCCGACTTCGATGCAATCTCGCTGACGACGGTGGGCAATACGGCGACTTCGCCCGCCATCGCGAAGGCGGCAGGCGTCTACACGGTTACCGAAGACATCGTGACCGGTTGGGTGCTTAGCGACATCGCCTGCGTTGGCGACACCGACGGCGGCACGGTCATCGATCTGGCAAATCGTGAAGTGGCGATCGATATCGACGACGGCGAAGCCATCGTCTGCACATTCACCAACATGCGTGATTCCGGTGCTGTCATCCAGCAGACCCAGCAGGCGATCATGGAGTTCATGGAGCATCGCGCCGATCAGATGACCGCCAACCAGCCCGACCTGGTGGCGCGGCTCAAGGATCGCGGCGAGACCGCCACGACGCCATTGGCCTTCTCCGCCTACGGCACGCTGTCTTCGTCGACGTCGCGGTTCGCGACCAGTCTTCACAAGGTGAAAAGCTGGCGCAAGAGCCTGGACGGCGAAGTTACGGGTCAAGCACCGAAGTTCGACATCTGGATGCAGGGCTTCTACTCGCACACCAACACCGATTCGGCCACAAGCCATCTCGGCATGGTGCATTTCGGCGCCGACTACCTGATCAACCCCGATCTTGTCGTCGGCGGTATCGTGCAACTCGACTGGGCGGGCCTCGATTCGTCCACCTCCGTGGCGACAGTGGACGGGTTCGGCTGGATGGCGGGTCCCTACTTCGTCACCAATCCGTGGCAGAACATTTACATTGACGGACGTGTCGCCTACGGGCAGTCCTATAACGACATAAACCCGATCGGCACCTATACCGACGAGTTCGACACTGACCGGTTCCTCGCTACGTTGCAGGTGACGGGCGACATGAGGTTTGGCCAGCTGGTCGTCAATCCGGCAGCCGAGCTGATCTATTTCCACGAGCGCCAGAACGCCTACATCGACACGCTGGGCAATACGATTCCCGATCAGACGCTGGAACTGGGCCGCGTGATCTTCGGACCGCAGTTCAGTTACAACATGGTCCTCGACAACGGCGATACGCTGACGCCGTCGGCGAAGTTCGAAGGTATTTGGGATTTCCACTCCAAGACCACGCCGCTGGCCACCGGTGCTGTCGAAACGGTCGGCGGCCTGCGCGGAAGGGTCGATCTCGGTCTCGGTTACAGGACATCGGGAGGAACGTCGCTCAAGGCGAGCGGTTTCTATGACGGCATCGGACGGTCCGGTTTCGAGGCCTATGGCGGCAGCCTTGAGATCGTCATACCGTTGCAGCCCGAGGAGTGACGTACGCCTTCGGCGCCCGGCACTCTCCGGTTTTGTGCCGCACAGAGTACCGGCGGAAGTCTGTGAATGGCGGTTTGGACCAGCCGTCGAAAACGCACCTGTGAATCGCGGGCAAGGATTGCCGCCGGCCATCGCCATTGTTTCCGCTCTGGCCTATATGATGGCTAAGGAAACCAGAGGCCGCGATGCGATTTTCCCAGACCTTTCTTGACGAGATTCGCGAGCGTGTGCCGATCTCCACGCTTATCGGCTCGCGCGTTGCCTGGGATCGCAAAAAGACCAATCAGTCGCGCGGCGACTGGTGGGCATGTTGTCCGTTCCATGGCGAAAACACGCCGAGTTTCCATTGCGAGGACCAGAAGGGCCGCTATCACTGCTTCGGATGTGGTGTATCGGGAGATCATTTCCGTTTCCTGACCGAACTGGACGGACTACCGTTTCCCGAAGCCGTCGAACGCGTCGCCGAAATGGCCGGAATTCCCATGCCAGCGCGCGATCCCGAGGCGGAGGCCCGCGAGGAAAAACGCTCCAGCCTATATGACGTGATGGAACTCGCGGCTTCCTTCTTCGAGGGGAAGCTGCAAGCGGCGGAAGGCGCGAAAGCGCGCGCCTACTTGCGCGAACGCGGCATCACTTCGGCGACCCAGGCGCGCTTCCGGATCGGTTACGCGCCCGACAGCCGCAATGCGCTGAAAGAGTTCCTGGCCGGCAGGAATGTCGAAAGGGCAAAGATCGAGGATTGCGGCCTCGTGGTTTTCGGGCCGGACATTCCGGTCTCCTATGACCGTTTTCGCGACCGGATCATGTTTCCGATCATCAATCCGCGCGGTCAGGTCATCGCATTCGGCGGCAGGGCGCTGTCGCCCGACGTGCCGGCGAAATACCTGAACTCGCCTGAAACCGAGCTCTTTCACAAGGGCAACGTGCTTTACAATTTCGGTCCAGCCCGCGAAGCGGCGCGCAAGGCAGGTACGGTGATCGCTGTCGAAGGCTACATGGATGTTATCGCTCTGACGCAAGCTGGATTCGAGAATGCCGTCGCACCGCTTGGCACTGCCTTGACCGAGCGGCAGATGGAACTGCTGTGGCGCGTGACCGGCGAGCCCGTCTTGTGTTTCGACGGCGACCAGGCCGGGATCAAGGCGGCATGGCGCTCCGCCGATCTCGTGCTGCCGATGATCCAGGCGGGTCGTTCTGCCCGTTTCGCACATCTTCCTGAAGGGCTCGATCCGGATGATCTGATCCGGCAATCAGGCGCCGATGCATTTGCATCGGTTGTCGCCGAAGCTCGGCCGCTTGCCGACATACTCTGGATGAGGGAGACAGAATCAGGCGTGTTCGAAACGCCGGAGCGACGCGCCGAACTCGAGAAGAAGCTCCGGGAAATCGTTTTCAGGATCAAGGACGAGGATGTCCGCCGCCACTACCAGCAAAACATGCGCGAACGCGTGCAGGGTTTCTTCGGCGCGAAGCAGTCGCGCACTGGCTACAGGGACCGCAATCTTGCGCCCGCGGGAGGGCGCGGACAGTCCGCTGGCCGGCTGGCGGTCTCGGACAGCCTGGCTCGCTCGGCGCTGGTCAAGGGTTCGGGCGGCGTCATTCCCGCGCGCGAAGCGGCAATCCTCGTCGCGCTGGTCAATCACCCGATGCTCATGGAGGAGTATTTCGACCAGGTCGAAGCTTTCGAGGCTGGCCATGCGGATCTCCAGCGGCTGCATGGAGCGATTCTGGATGCCGTCGCGCATGATGAGGCGCAGGATGCAGAATCAATCATCGCCGTCATCGAAAAACACGGCATGACTTTGTGCTGGGAGAGAGCGGTGCAGGTTGTTCGCAGAACCCGGACATGGCCGGTCCTTGGCGAGGCTGCATATGATGATGCCCGCGACGCATTCGCCCAGGCGCTGCACTTGCACCGCACGGCGCGAGCGCTACATAGGGAGCTCAAGGCCGCCGAGACCGCGCTCGCAAACGAACCAACAGAGGACAACTACCGTCACCTCCTGGACATTCAGTCCCAGTTTCGCAATGCGCAGGCAACGGAAGCCCTGATTGAAGGATTTGGCGCATCATCTGGCCGTGCTGGGCGAAATGTCTAGGCCCTGCCGGCAGGGTGCACGGGTTGGAAAATGCCTGTTTGATTCGCTTTTTTAGGCGAATCAAGGCATTGCAGCTTGACCTTGGCGCAAAATAACGGAATCAGAAAGGAATATTCCACTTCTGAGGATGGACAAACAGATGGACTCCGGTGAGAGCCGTTGTCCCACCGATAGTTGATCGCAGGGCTGCGCGAACCCAACAGGGTTAAGCGGGAATTAACTCGGAGAACCGTAAATGTCCGCAGTTGCTTCAAAACTCACTCCCGGCTCATCAGTGGGCGTGCCGCGCCGGACATAAACTGATCAAATTAGCCAGGCGCGAAAACGCCGCGCCCGCTATCTGGAGAAACCACAAGCATGGCAACAAAGACCAAGGAAAAGGAAGAGGCGGAAACCGAGCGCGAGAATACTCCCGACGGACCGCTTCTCGACCTTTCCGACGACGCTGTCAAAAAAATGATCAAGCTCGCCAAGAAGCGGGGCTATGTGACGATGGACGGGCTGAATGCGGTTCTGCCGTCCGAGGAAGTGACATCAGAACAGATCGAAGACACCATGTCGATGCTTTCCGACATGGGTATCAACGTTGTCGAGGATGACGAGGCCGGCGAGGATTCCGACAACGACAATCAGTCTTCGGACGATTCCAAGGAGATCGCCGAGCAATCGGGCACCGCCATTGCCACCGTCGCGAAAAAGGAGCCCACCGACCGGACGGACGATCCCGTCCGCATGTATCTGCGCGAAATGGGTTCTGTTGAGTTGCTTTCGCGCGAAGGCGAAATCGCCATCGCCAAACGCATTGAGGCCGGCCGGGAAACCATGATCGCCGGCCTTTGCGAGAGCCCGCTGACCTTTCAGGCGATCATTATCTGGCGCGACGAACTGAACGAGTCCAACATCCTGCTGCGCGAGATCATCGATCTCGAAACAACCTATGCCGGACCGGAAGCCAAGCAGGCGCCAAAGGTGCCGACGCCCGAAGAGATCGAGGCGGAACGCAAGGCCAAGGAGGAAAAGCAGCGCGCGCTGAGACGGCCGCGCGAGGACGACATCACCGATGTCGGCGGCGAGGGTCAGCCGGAGGAGGAGGATGACGAGGAGGATGAAGCCAATCTGTCGCTTGCGGCGATGGAGGCCGAACTTCGTCCCCAGGTCATGGAAACTTTCGACGTCATCGCCTCGACCTACAAGAAGCTGCGAAAACTGCAGGACCAGCACGTCGAGAACCGGCTCGGCGACGGCGAAAAGCTGTCCACATCGCAGCAGCGCCGCCTGAAACAGCTCAAGGAAGAACTGATTACGGCGGTCAAGTCGCTGTCGCTCAACAACGCGCGCATCGAGGCCCTGGTCGAGCAGCTCTACGACATCAACAAGCGGCTGGTCCGCAACGAGGGACGGCTGCTTCGCCTCGCCGAGAGCTACGGCGTCGCCCGCAGCGAGTTTCTGGATGTGTACCAGGGTTCTGAGCTCGATCCGGACTGGACCAAGACGATCTCCTCGCTGTCGGGCAAGGGCTGGAAGGAATTCGCCAAGAACGAGAAGGCGACCATCAACGAGCTGCGCGCCGAGATCCAGAATCTGGCCTCGGAGACCGGCATCGCGATCACAGAGTTCCGCCGCATCGTCAACCAGGTGCAGAAGGGCGAACGCGAGGCGGCAATCGCCAAGAAGGAAATGGTCGAGGCCAATCTGCGCCTCGTCATCTCGATCGCCAAGAAATACACCAATCGCGGCCTGCAGTTCCTGGATCTGATCCAGGAGGGCAATATCGGGTTGATGAAGGCGGTCGACAAGTTCGAGTACCGCCGCGGCTACAAGTTCTCCACCTATGCGACCTGGTGGATCAGGCAGGCGATCACCCGCTCGATCGCCGACCAGGCCCGCACGATCCGCATTCCGGTGCACATGATCGAGACGATCAACAAGATCGTCCGCACCTCGCGCCAGATGCTGCACGAGATCGGCCG
>JBFIBB010000031.1:0-20950 GCA_041582695.1 Rhizobiaceae bacterium | reverse complement strand
CAAGGGATCGACATTCCGGATTTTCCTGCCGCGGCATGTAGAAGGCGCGGCGGCGGGCGCCAGGGCCGATGCGGGAGAGGCGGCGGCGACGGCAGCGGAAACGATCGAGAACCGCAAGGCGAGCGAACCTGTAAACCAGGACCTCTCTGGTTCGGCGACAGTGCTTCTCGTCGAGGACGAGGATGCTGTACGAATGGGCGGCGTCCGTGCGCTGACATCGCGCGGCTACACTGTGCATGAGGCTTCATCGGGCGTCGAAGCGCTGGAGATATTCAACGAACTGAACGGCGCGATCGACGTGGTTGTTTCCGACGTGGTCATGCCGGAAATGGACGGACCGACGCTCCTGGGCGAGTTGAGCAAGATCCAGCCGGGCATCAAGTTCATTTTCGTGTCGGGATATGCCGAGGACGCGTTTGCGAAAAACCTGCCGGAAGACGCGAAATTCGGCTTCCTGCCGAAGCCGTTCTCGCTGAAGCAGCTTGCCACGGTGGTCAAACAGGTTCTCGAAGAATGACGGCTCGGCCCCCACGGCCGATCGACCATTGCGTGTTGCCGGTCGAAGGCCTGGATATCGCGCGGCGCAGGCTTGCCGCGATCGGGTTTACCGTCGCACCGCGAGCCGACCACCCGTTCGGGACCTCCAACGCCTGCGTCTACTGTTCCGACGACAGCTATCTCGAGCCACTGGCGGTCACCGATGCCGAGCTTGCAGCGAAGACCGCTTTGAAACGCAATGTCTTCGCCGTGCGCGATGCCGCTTTCAGGATCCGAAACGGGGAAAACGGCTTTTCCGCCCTCGTATTCGGCACCGACAACGCCAATGCTGATCACCGCCGCTTTGTCTTTGCGGGCATTTCGGCGGGGCGCCAACTGGCATTCTCCAGGCCTTTCGAAGCCCCCGACGGAAGTGTGTCCGAAGCCTCGTTCCGGCTTGCCTTTGCCGCCGATCCGAGAAGCCCGGATGCGTTTTTCTTCAGCTGCGAGCGGGTCAAACGGCCGGAGGCGGACAAAAGTGATCTCATCCGCCACGCAAATGGCGTGAGTGGTATCTTGCAAGTAGTGATGTCCGAACCTCATCCAGCAGATTTTCTCCATTTCTGCCAATTGATTGCCCGCAACCGGCGCGCGGAAACCCATGCGCACGGTATCGAGGTCGAAACCGCCAACGGCTCGATCTCGGTGCTTGACCCGGCCGGTTGCAAAGTGCAATTCGGCATCGATACCGGGAAGGAAAGGGGTCTGCGCCTCAGGGCCATCGTTTTCCGAACAAATTCGCTGCCCGCGGTCCTGGAATGCCTGGCGAGCGCCGGGATCGACCATGAAACCAGACAGGGCCGCGTGGTCGTACCGCCCGCACCAGGACAAGGCGCGGTGTTCGCATTTGAAGAGAGACAGCAATGACCAGTCCGGACAGAACCGTTACGACGGGCTCGACCGTTTTCGGCAACGAATTGCCGCTTTCGCTGATTGCCGGTCCGTGCGCCATGGAGAGCAGGCAGCATGCTTTCGACATGGCCGGCAGGCTCAAGGAAATCTGCAGCTCGCTCGGCATCGGGCTCGTGTACAAATCCAGCTACGACAAGGCGAACAGGACTTCGCTCGGCGCCCGGCGCGGCGTTGGACTTGACGAAGCGATGGGAATTTTCGCCGACCTGAAAAAAGAAACCGGCCTTTCCGTTCTGACCGACGTCCACGGGCCGGAGCAATGCGCGCCGGTGGCCGAGGTCGTCGACATTCTGCAGATTCCCGCATTTCTGTGCCGGCAGACCGACCTACTGGTGGCAGCTGCGAAAACGGACAGGATCATCAACGTCAAGAAGGGACAGTTTCTCGCACCCTGGGACATGACGAATGTCGTTTCCAAGATAACGGGTTCCGGCAACAGCAAGGTCATGGTCACCGAACGCGGCGCGTCATTCGGCTACAACACACTCGTCAGCGACATGCGCTCGCTGCCGATCATGGCGCAAACCGGCGCACCAGTGATTTTCGATGCGACGCATTCGGTGCAGCAACCAGGCGGCCAGGGCGGATCATCGGGCGGTCAGAGGGAATTTGTCGGAACGCTTGCCCGGGCCGCTGTAGCGGTGGGCGTTGCCGGAGTTTTCATCGAAACACATGAAGATCCCGACAACGCCCCTTCAGACGGCCCCAATATGGTTCCGGTCAGCGAGCTTCCGCGCCTGCTGGAGACGTTGCTCGCGCTCGACGAAGTCGCCAAGCGCCGTTGACCGGGATTACTCAACCAACATAATCGCCGCTTCGGCCCTTTCTCTTGGCGCCTGGTCGTTGCACGAAGTCATGAACGCGGCGACGATGAACAACAGACTCAGCAATCCGCTCAGATTTGTCATGGCGAAACTCCGTGCCTGTTTCGCCCTCCCACCTGATCTGATTCTTCGGAAATGATAGTGCCGCTTGCCCGCAGCCGCACGTCACGTTTGTTGACAGGGATTGTTATACTGGGAGTTTCCCTCAGGCGGAGATGGGCGCTGGAACAGGTAGCAGGATCCGCTCCCTGCTATCAATCCTGTTGACGGGGAGGGGTAATGCCGTGTCGCCGGCGCAGGACGGCTTTACTGCGGCGTTGCGTTTTCCGCGCCATTGGATATGACGGCATCCGAAGCGATCCCCGGACTGCACTGGAGTTTGATAATGACCGCAATCATCGACATCATCGGCCGCGAAATACTCGACAGCCGCGGCAATCCGACCGTGGAAGTCGATGTTCATCTCGAGGAGGGTTCATTCGGCCGCGCAGCGGTACCTTCCGGTGCTTCGACCGGCGCTCACGAGGCAGTGGAACTGCGCGATGGCGGATCGCGGTATCTTGGCAAGGGGGTGAGCCAGGCGGTTGAGGCGGTCAACGGCGAGTTGTTCGAGGCCATCGGTGGCATGGATGCCGAGGAACAGATCCATATCGACAACACGATGATCGAGCTCGACGGCACGCCGAACAAGAAGAGGCTCGGAGCCAACGCCATCCTTGGAGTTTCGCTGGCCGTCGCCAAGGCGGCCGCACAGGCATCCGGTCTGCCGCTGCACCGCTATGTCGGTGGCGCGAACGCACATCTGCTCCCGGTTCCGATGATGAACATCATCAATGGCGGCGCGCATGCCGACAATCCGATCGACTTCCAGGAGTTCATGATCATACCGGCCGGTGCGGAGACGATCGCCGATGCGGTGCGAATGGGCGCCGAGGTGTTCCACACACTGAAAGCCGGCCTGAAGAAAGCCGGCCACAACACCAGTGTCGGCGACGAAGGCGGTTTCGCCCCCAACATCGAAAGCGCTCCGGCAGCGCTCGATTTCATCATGCAGTCGATCGAGCAGGCGGGCTACAAACCCGGGGATGACATGTCGATTGCGCTCGATTGCGCCGCAACCGAGTTTTTCAAGAGCGGAAAGTATGTCTACGAGGGCGAGGGGGTGTCGCGTGACGGCCAGGCTCAAGCCGAATATCTGGCCAAGCTGGCAAACGACTACCCGATAGTGTCCATCGAAGACGGCATGGCGGAAGACGACTGGGAAGGCTGGAAGGCGCTGACCGATCTGATCGGCGGCAAGGTGCAGCTTGTCGGCGACGACCTGTTCGTTACCAATTCTGCGCGCCTTCGCGACGGCATCCGCATGGGCGTGGCAAACTCGATCCTGGTCAAGGTCAACCAGATCGGCACATTGACCGAGACGCTGGACGCGGTTGAAACGGCCCACAAGGCCGGATACACCGCAGTGATGTCGCACCGCTCGGGCGAAACGGAGGATTCAACCATCGCCGATCTGGCGGTCGCAACCAAGTGCGGTCAGATCAAGACAGGATCGCTCGCCCGTTCCGACCGGCTCGCCAAGTACAATCAGCTCATCCGCATCGAAGAGCAGCTCGGCAAGCAGGCGAGATACGGCGGGCGGAGCGTTTTTGGCGGCTAATCGCACCGTCCCGGTCTGCCGGGTAACCGCGCGTTAAGTACATATCTGCGAAATAGGCGGCAGGAGAATTCTTGCCATGTGGACGCGCCAGTACAAGAAGCGGAATACCGGAAAACTGATTGTCCCGGCGCTGTGCGCTTCTTTTCTGGCCTATTTCGGGTTCCATGCTTTCCAGGGCGAATACGGGATCTACGCGAAGTACCGGCTCGAGGCGGAAACGGCGGTCCTGAAGGCCGAATACGCTCAACTGAAGGCAAATCGCGCGGAGCTCGAACGCAGGGTTCAGTTGCTGCACGACGGGACACTCGACAAGGACATGCTTGACGAGCAAGCGCGCAAATCACTCAACCTTACAAATTCCGATGAGGTCGTTATCATGCGGCCTTTGGAGCAAAGCGAAATTAACTGAATTCCAGTTAATTCATAAAGAATTCAACAATTAGAACGATTTACGCGCATATCAGATATGCCAAAAAGCCTATAGGCAAGGCTGAATCTTCCATGTTACGCATAGGAAACCAAAGCGGCGGGGCCTAGTGGCGGCCTGCCGGCGGTCAAACGCATTCGTGCACAGGGAGTGAGCGCATGGCGACAGCGGCCAGAAAAACAACGACAAAAAAACCGAAGGCCGCATCCGCGGCGACACCCAAAACCCCGAAACCGATTGAATATTCCAAGGAACAGGAGCTTTCTGCTTATCGCGACATGCTTTTGATCCGGCGTTTCGAGGAGAAGGCCGGCCAATTGTATGGCATGGGTTTCATCGGCGGCTTCTGTCACCTCTATATCGGGCAGGAAGCGGTCGTTACCGGCATGCAGCGCGCCATGATCGAAGGCGACCAGCTCATCACCGGCTACCGCGACCACGGGCACATGCTCGCCTGCGGCATGAGCCCGCGCGGCGTGATGGCCGAGCTTACCGGGCGCCGCGGCGGCCTTTCGAAAGGCAAGGGCGGCTCGATGCACATGTTCTCCAAGGAGAAGAACTTCTATGGGGGTCACGGGATTGTCGGGGCGCAGGTGCCGCTTGGCACCGGTTTGGCCTTCGCCAACAAATACCGCGGGAACAAGAACGTTTCGTCAGCCTATTTCGGCGACGGCGCGGCAAACCAGGGCCAGGTCTACGAAAGCTTCAACATGGCTGCGCTGTGGAAGCTGCCGGTGATCTACGTTATCGAAAACAACCGCTACGCCATGGGCACCTCAACGGCGCGTTCATCGGCGGAGACCGATTTCTCCCATCGCGGTCTTTCCTTCAAGATACCGGGCATACAGGTCGATGGCATGGATGTCCGTGCGGTGCATGCAGCTTCCGAACTGGCCACCAACTGGTGCCGCGAAGGCAACGGCCCGATCATTCTGGAGATGCTGACCTACCGGTACCGCGGCCATTCCATGTCGGATCCGGCCAAGTACCGCACCAAGGAAGAAGTGCAGAAAATGCGCGCCGAACAGGATCCGATCGAGCAGGTCAAGGCACGGGTCTTCGACAAGAAATGGGCAACCGAGGACGAGTTGAAGGCGATCGACAAGGAGGTGCGCGACATCGTTGCCGACGCGGCGGAATTCGCACAATCCGATCCGGAGCCGGATGTCTCCGAGCTTTACACCGATATTCTGGTCTGAGGGAGGGAAAGAGATGCCGATTGAGATTCTGATGCCCGCCCTTTCGCCGACGATGGAAGAGGGCAACCTCGCCAAGTGGCTCAAGAACGAGGGCGACACTGTTTCCGCCGGCGACATCATCGCCGAGATCGAGACCGACAAGGCGACGATGGAAGTCGAGGCGGTCGACGAGGGAACGATGGGGAAAATCCTCATCGCGGAAGGCTCCGAAGGCGTGAAAGTGAACACGCCGATTGCCATATTGCTGGCCGACGGCGAGAGCGCCGACGATATAGGCAAGGCAGCGCCGGCTCCCGCGGCCGCGCCTGTCGCAGCCGGGACACCGGCTGAGGAAGAAGCGCCAGCGCCGGTCGCAGCCTCGCCCGCGATGGCCGAACCGGCTTCCGATCCGGATATCCCGCCGGGCACCGAAATGGTGCCGACGACCGTGCGCGAGGCCTTGCGCGATGCGATGGCCGAGGAAATGCGCCGCGACGAGGACGTGTTCATCATGGGCGAGGAGGTCGCCGAATATCAGGGCGCCTACAAGATCACGCAGGGTCTGCTTGACGAGTTCGGCGCGCGCCGGGTTGTCGACACGCCGATTACCGAACACGGATTTGCCGGCGTCGGCGTCGGCGCGGCCTATGCCGGGTTGAAGCCGATCGTCGAGTTCATGACGTTCAACTTCGCCATGCAGGCGATCGACCAGATCATCAATTCCGCCGCCAAGACGCTCTACATGTCCGGCGGCCAGATGGGCGCGCCCATCGTGTTCCGCGGACCGAACGGCGCTGCCGCGCGCGTTGCCGCCCAGCACAGTCAGGATTATGCGGCCTGGTACAGCCATGTTCCGGGCCTCAAGGTGATCCAGCCCTATACGGCGGCGGACGCCAAGGGGCTTCTCAAGGCGGCAATCCGCGATCCGAACCCGGTGATCTTCCTGGAAAACGAAATCCTCTACGGTCAGACATTCGACGTGCCGAAGCTGGACGATTTCGTGTTGCCGATCGGCAAGGCCCGAATCCACAGGCCGGGAAAGGACGTCACAATCGTCTCGTTCGGCATCGGCATGACCTATTCCATCAAGGCGGCGGAGGAACTGGCGGGGCAGGGGATCGATGCCGAGGTGATCGATCTTCGCACGATCCGCCCGATGGACCTCGACACGGTGATAGCGAGCGTGAAAAAGACCAACCGTCTGGTCACGGTCGAGGAAGGATTCCCGCAATCCTCGGTCGGCGACCACATCGCTTCTCAGGTAATGCAGCGCGCCTTCGACTGGCTCGACGCGCCGGTGATCACGATTTGCGGCAAGGACGTGCCCATGCCGTATGCGGCCAACCTCGAAAAGCTTGCGCTGCCGAACGTCGCCGAAGTGGTCGAGGCGGTCAAAGCCGTCACGTACAAGGGTTAGGGGAGTCCGGACATGCCAATCGAAATCACCATGCCCGCGCTCTCGCCCACGATGGAAGAGGGCAACCTCGCCAAATGGCTGGTCAAGGAGGGCGACAGCGTCGCGCCGGGCGACGTGATCGCCGAGATCGAGACCGACAAGGCAACGATGGAAGTGGAAGCCGTCGACGAGGGAACGGTTGCGAAAATCGTGGTGCCGGAAGGGACCGAGGCGGTCAAGGTCAACGCGCTGATCGCCATTCTGGCCGCGGACGGCGAAGACGTGGCCGAAGCCGCCAAGGGCGGCGGTGGCGCCGCGAAGGCTGCAGAAGCGCCGAAAGCCGCTGAGACGCCTAAGCCCGCGGAAGCAAAAGCACCGGCCGAAGCGAAGGAAGCTGCGGCAAAGTCGGCAATACCCGGTGACGTGAAAGCCGGACCAGCGCCTACGGCGGACGGCAACCGCATCTTCTCCTCGCCGCTGGCCCGCCGCATCGCCAAGGATGCCGGCATCGACATATCCGCGGTTTCCGGCTCCGGACCGAAGGGCAGGGTCGTCAAGGCGGATGTCGAAGCCGCGATCGCGGGAGGCGGGGCGAAAGCCGCGCCGGCGGCTGCGCCTGTTGCCGCAGAGGCCGCACCGGCTCCGAAACCGATGTCCGACGACGCGGTGCTGAAGCTGTTCGAGGAAGGTTCCTACGAACTGGTCAAGCACGACAACATGCGCAAGACCATCGCGCGCCGTCTGGTCGAGGCGAAATCGACCATTCCGCATTTCTACCTGTCGGTCGATTGCGAGCTCGATGCACTTCTGAAGCTGCGAGGCGAACTCAACGCGGCGGCGCCGGTCAAAAACGACAAGCCGGCCTACAAGCTTTCGGTCAACGACATGATCATCAAGGCGCTGGCGCTGGCATTGCGCGACGTTCCCGACGCCAACGTGTCATGGACCGATGCGGCGATGGTGCGCCACAGGCACGCCGATGTCGGCGTTGCCGTTTCCATCCCCGGCGGGCTGATCACGCCAATCGTACGCCGCGCTGAGGAAAAGAGCCTGTCCACAATCTCCAACGAGATGAAGGACATGGCCGCGCGTGCGCGCGACCGCAAGCTGAAGCCAGAGGAGTATCAGGGCGGATCGAGCGCCGTTTCCAATCTTGGCATGATGGGGATCAGCAACTTTTCCGCTGTCATCAACCCGCCGCATGCGACCATTCTGGCCGTTGGAACCGGTGAACAGCGCGCAATCGTCAGGGACGGCGCAATCGTCATTGCAACGATGATGAGCGTGACGCTTTCGACCGATCACCGCGCGGTGGATGGCGCACTTGGATCGGAGTTGCTGGCGGCCTTCAAGGGCTACATCGAAAACCCGATGGGCATGCTGGTCTGAGGTCCGGCATCATGAAAACCGTCCTGTGCTACGGCGATTCGCTGACCTGGGGAGCCAACGGCGAAACCGGCGAAAGGTTTGCCGATGCGGATCGCTGGCCAAATGTGCTGGCGGCGGGACTTGGCGGCGGCGTCAGCGTCGTCGCTGACGGGTTGCGCGGCCGGACGACGGCCTACGACGAGTGGCTGGCCGAATGCGACCGCAACGGCGCGCGGCTTTTCCCGACGGCGCTCTATACCCACGCACCGATCGACCTGGTGATCATCATGCTCGGCTCCAACGACATGAAGCCGCACATCGCCGGCACGGCGCTCGCCGCCATGCAGGGTATGCGCAGGTTGATTTCGATTGCCCGCAACCACAATGCGGGGCTTGCAGACGAACGGCGGCCGGATGTGCTGATCGTGTCTCCGCCGCCGCTGTGCGAGACGGCAGATCCCGAATTTTCGGCGATGTTTGCCGGAGGGGTCGAACAGTCGCGCATGCTTGGATCGCTGTATGCCGATCTCGCCGAGGAACAGGAGGTCGGCTTTTTCGACGCAAGCTCGGTTGCGGAGACTACGCCGGTCGATGGCGTACATCTGGACGCTGCCAACACACGGGCCATCGGCAAGGCGCTGGTGCCGATCGCAAAAGCGATGCTCGGAATGTGAGGGTGCTGCAATGACCGTAGTCCTAAGACAGGCAAGAAGATCAGAGGCGGCCGCACTAGCAGTTTTGGCTGACATGGCCGGCCACGGAATGCCATCCTGGTTTTGGGCGCAGGGTCGCAGCAAGGATGGGTTTTACTCCGTGGTGGAGGTTGGGCGCGACCGCATCCTCAGCAAGGACCACACGCTCTACTACGAGAAAATGACTGTGGCCGACGAAGCCGGCGAGATCGCCGGGATGTTGCTCGACTACCCCATCGATGAACCGATGGATGAAAAAGATATCAGCAAGCTGGATGTCGTCGTACAGCCATTGTTGCGACTGGAAGCCAGAGCGCCCGGAAGCTGGTACATCAACATGATCGCGGTATTCCGCGAATTCAGGGGCAGGGGCGTAGGACTGGCGCTGATGGAGGAATCCATCCGCCGTGCCCAAACAGCGGGCAAGACCGAAATCAGCCTGATTGTCGAGGATGACAATCCGGCGGTGCGGTTCTATCGAAAAATCGGATTTGAACTGCGCGCGGAACAACCGTTTGAAACGTTTCCGGGCGCGCTCAAGAAGGACGGCAACCTGCATTTGATGGTTCGCGCCGTTTGATTGGGTTGGGTTGGGGAATATCAGGAGTATCAAAATGGCCGATCAATACGACGTCATCATCATCGGTTCGGGTCCGGGCGGTTACGTCACCGCGATCCGGTCGGCCCAGCTCGGTTTGAAAACGGCAATCGTCGAGCGCGAGCATCTGGGCGGAATCTGCCTCAACTGGGGCTGCATTCCGACCAAGGCGCTGCTCAGGTCGGCCGAGATCAAGCATTTTGCCGATCATGCGAAGAATTACGGACTGACGATCGATGGCACGGTCTCCGCCGATGTCGGTGCCGTCGTCGACCGCTCGCGCAAGGTTTCCGCCAGGCTCAATGGCGGCGTCGGCTTTCTGATGAAGAAAAACAAGGTGGATGTGATCTGGGGCGAAGCGAAGCTGAAGGGGAAGGGCGAAATCGTCGTGTCCAAGCCGACGAAAAAAGCGATGGAGCCGCAGCATCCCGCGCCGAAGGGAACGCTCGGCGAGGGTTCCTACAAGGCCAAGCACATCATCGTCGCCACCGGTGCACGGCCGCGCGCGCTGCCCGGCATCGAACCCGACGGCAAACTGATCTGGACCTATTTCGAGGCGATGGTGCCGCCGGAGCTGCCAAAAAAGCTTCTGGTGATGGGATCAGGCGCGATCGGCATCGAGTTCGCATCCTTCTATAACGCGATGGGTTCCGATGTGACCGTGGTGGAACTACTGCCGACGATCATGCCGGTCGAGGATGCCGAGATATCGGGCATAGCACGCAAGCAACTTGAGAAATCGGGCCTGAAAATCCATACCGACGCAAAGGTTGCCAAGGTCGAGAAGGGATCGAATTCGGTCAAGGCGACCGTCGAATTGAAGGGCGGCAAGACAGAGGTGATCGAGGCCGACCGGCTGATTTCGGCCGTCGGCGTGCAGGGAAATATCGAGGGACTTGGCCTGGAGGAACTCGGCGTCAAGACCGACCGGGGCTGTATCGTGATCGACGGCTATGGACGGACGAACGTCGAAGGCATCTATGCGATCGGCGACGTTGCCGGCCCGCCGATGCTGGCGCACAAGGCCGAGCATGAGGGCGTCATCTGCGTCGAGAAGATCGCAGGCGTTCCCGGCGTGCATCCTATGGACAAGAACAAGATTCCGGGCTGCACCTATTGCCATCCGCAGGTGGCCTCCGTCGGCCTTACCGAGGCAAGGGCGAAGGAAGCGGGCAGGGATATCCGCATCGGCCGCTTCCAGTTCGGCGCCAACGGCAAGGCAATAGCGCTGGGCGAGGACCAGGGCATGATCAAGACGATCTTCGACAAGAAGACCGGCGAGCTTCTCGGCGCCCACATGGTCGGCGCGGAAGTGACAGAACTGATCCAGGGTTTCGTGGTTGCAATGAACCTGGAAACCACCGAAGAAGAGCTGATGCACACGATCTTCCCGCATCCGACGCTGTCGGAGATGATGAAGGAAAGCGTGCTCGACGCATACGGCCGGGTGTTGAATGCGTGACGCAATGAGCCGATATTGATGAGGAATTGGCACCCGCGGAGAATGTCGCGATGAATTTCATCTTCTGGATTATAATCGGTGGTCTGGCCGGATGGCTTGCCGGCATTATCATGAAGGATTCGTCCGGCCTGATCATGAACGTCATCATTGGCATCGTCGGCGCTTTCATTGGCGGCTGGCTATTCGGCGTGCTCGGCATTTCGCCGCAGGCCGGTTTTGCCGGGTCGCTGATAACCGCGACGGTTGGCGCAGTCGTGCTGTTGTTTGGTCTCAGACTGATCAAGAACCGATAGGCAAAGGATACGCTCCGAGATGGTCAATGTTCTCGATACTGTCGCCAAGCAGCGCCCGCGCCATCCGGAAAAGGCGCACAAACCCGACCAGGAGGTGTTGCGCAAGCCGGACTGGATTCGTGTCAAGGCCCCGACTTCGAAGGGCTATCGCGAGACCCACGAGATCGTGCGCGGCAACAAGCTGGTGACGGTTTGCGAGGAAGCCGGCTGCCCAAATATCGGCGAATGCTGGGACAAGAAGCATGCTTCCTTCCTGATCATGGGCGAAATCTGCACGCGCGCCTGTGCCTTTTGTAATGTGACAACCGGGCTTCCGAACGCGCTCGACCGCAACGAGCCGGAGAATGTGGCCCGGGCGGTCAGGACAATGGGACTTACCCACGTGGTCGTAACCTCGGTCGATCGCGACGATCTGGATGATGGCGGCGCTCAGCATTTCGTAGAGGTGATCGACGCAATCCGGCAGGCTTCGCCAGAAACCACGATCGAAGTGCTAACGCCCGACTTTCTGCGGAAAAAGGGTGCACTGGAGAAAGTTGTCGAGGCAAAACCTGATGTCTTCAACCACAACCTCGAAACCGTTCCGTCGAACTATCTGACTGTGCGGCCCGGCGCACGGTACTTCCATTCGATCAGATTGCTTCAGCGGGTCAAGGAGATCGATCCGGCGATGTTCACAAAATCCGGCATCATGGTCGGGCTCGGTGAAGAGCGCAACGAAGTGCTGCAACTCATGGACGACCTGCGAACGGCGGATGTCGATTTCCTGACGATCGGCCAGTATCTGCAACCGACGAGGAAACATCATCCGGTCAGGAAATTCGTCACTCCGGACGAGTTCAAATCCTACGAGACGGTAGCATATTCGAAGGGGTTCCTACTGGTTTCGGCGAGTCCACTGACGCGTTCGTCGCATCACGCCGGCGATGACTTCGCCAGACTTCGTGCGGCTCGCGAGGCAGCGGCTAGCGAATACTGAACGCGGGATGCCGAAATTTACATCGACCAGGCATGTTCGGCACAGCGACGTGCAGATGTTCGATCTGGTCGCCGATGTCGAGCGCTATCCCGAATTTCTGCCGATGTGCGAAGCGCTTACCGTTCGCTCGCGCAAGGAGCGAGACGGCAGGACGTTGCTGATCGCGGACATGACGGTTGGCTACAAGGCGATCCGTGAGACATTTACCAGCCAGGTATTGCTGGATGCGGAGAACCGTAAGATTGACGTCAAGTATATCGACGGTCCGTTCCGCTACCTCGACAATCGCTGGACCTTCCAGACCGCAGGTGACGGTTGCGACGTCATTTTTTTCATCGATTACGAATTCAAGAGCCGCATTCTCGGCGCGTTGATGGGCGCGATGTTCGACCGCGCCTTTCACAAATTCTCCGAAGCCTTCGAAAATCGGGCAGACGCGGTTTACGGCGCGGCCGCGTGAGCAACCTCACAAACGTTCCAACCGTTCAAGCAGCATTGTTAGAGCGCGCGCCATGGTTCCATGCCGGATTTCGGCGCGGCTCAGCTCACCAAAGCGCATTTCCTCGGTATGACATCCAGTGGCGTCGGCAATTCCGAACCAAACCAGGCCCACAGGCTTTTGCTCCGATCCGCCGCCCGGCCCGGCTATGCCTGTCACCGAAACCGAAATATCGGCGTTTGAACTCGTGATCGCTCCCGTAGCCATCTCTTTTGCGGTCTGGCTGCTCACGGCGCCGTGCATGTCCAAGGTATCGGGCGACACGCCGAGCATTTCGATCTTGGCGTCGTTGGAGTAGGTCACGAAACCGCGGTCGAAAACGTCCGATGAGCCGGCGATGTCAGTCAACGCAGCGGCGATCATGCCGCCGGTACAGGATTCGGCGGTTGCGATCTTCAATCCCTTTTTGCGAGCAATACTTAGTACCCGGGAAGCAAGGTCGGCAGTCCTCATTCGGGAACCTCGCCGGGATAGACAACGGTTGCGGTGGCAATCGCGGCGATACCTTCGCCGCGACCGACGAATCCCAGCTTCTCGTTGGTTGTCGCCTTGACGGACACCCGGTCGGGCGCAATTCCAAGAAGCTCCGCCATCGCGGCGGTCATCGCCTCGCGGTGCGGACCGATTTTCGGCGCCTCGGCAATTATAGTCACATCGGCGTTTGCGATACGCCCGCCCCGGTCGCGGACAAGGGCAGCGGCATGCTGCACGAATATGCTCGACGCAACGCCTTTCCACTGCGCGTCCGATGGCGGGAAGTGCGTTCCGATATCGCCGGCCGAACATGTCGCCAGCAATGCGTCGGTCAACGCATGCAGTCCGACATCGGCGTCGGAATGGCCACCGAGCTTGTGCGAATGCGCAATCCTGACGCCGCAAAGCACAACATGGTCGCCATCCTCAAAGCTGTGCACGTCATAGCCGGTGCCGCTACGCACATCGGGAAATGCGGCGGAAGGGCCGAGCATGCGGTTCGCGATCTCGATATCCTTAGACCAGGTTAGTTTCACGTTTTCCGGCGAACCTTCTACGATCTTGACAGGGATCTTCGCCCATTCGGCAAGCGCGGCGTCATCGGTAAAGCCGTCCAGGTTTTCCGTAGCGGCGCGCTCATGCGCGTCCAGTATCATCGCGAATGGAAAGGCTTGCGGAGTTTGTGCCGAATAAAGACCGTCGCGAGGCTCGGTTCCGGATACGACACGGTCGGAACCAGCACGTTTCAACGTGTCCGCTACCGCCAACGCAGGTAGCGCACCGGTGCTGTCGTTAATTGCCTGTGCAAGGCGAGTGATCAGATCGGCACTGACGAAGGGACGAACGCCGTCGTGGATCATGACCGCCTGAGGTTTTTCCGGTGCGAGCGCCCGCAATGCGCGCAATACGGATGCCTGCCGAGACGGACCGCCTTCGACAACGGCAATCCGGTCGCCGGTTTCACCAACCGCTTCGGCGAATAGTTTCTTGTCGTCGTGATGAATGGCAACCGCGATCGGGCCGACAAGCGGGTGGGAGATGAACGTTTCGATTGTTCGGGCGAGCACCGCTCGGCCGCCGATTTTTCGGTACTGCTTCGGACCTTCGTCGGATTGACCGGCACGTTCGCCACGCCCGGCAGCGACAATGGCAACCGCAATTCCCTTACGGATTTTCGATTTGTCGTCCGCGCTCATGTTACTCGCTGTTGTTTGCTGGCTGGATTTTGACGGCAATGCCCGAATATTCCTTGTTGCCGGATAATGCCAGCGCGAACAGTAATCTTCACCAATTGAGCCATCTGTGATTGCTCCTGCCATGACAATTGACTAAATAGCGAGCACTGAAAAGGATTGCATGGTTTTTAGGCATGATAGATCTCGGCGTTTTGTCGAAACCGCTTCGCATCGGTCGCTGCTGGATACCGAACAGGGTGTTTCTTGCGCCCATGTCCGGCGTCAGCGACCTTCCGTTCAGGCGATTGGCCCTTCGTCATGGTGCAGGATTGGTGGTTGCCGAAATGGTGCCGGGTGGAGAACTCGCCAAAGGTAAGGCAGAATCGCATCGCCGCATCCGCAGGGCCGGCGATGCTCCCCACATGATACAGCTCGCTGGCAGACAGCCGGAACTGATAGCTGAAGGCGCTCGAACCGCCGAAGGTGAGGGCGCCGATATCATCGACATCAACATGGGCTGTCCGGCCAAGAAGGTGACCGGCGGCTATTGCGGTTCTGCATTGATGCGCGATCCGGACCTCGCCGCGAGGCTCGTCGACGCAGTAGTATCCGCGGTGAAAGTACCGGTCACGGTGAAGATGCGCCTCGGCTGGGACGAGTGCAGCTTTAACGCTCCGGAGATCGCGGCAAGGGCCGAATCCCTCGGGGCACAGATGATTACGGTTCATGGCCGCACCCGCAGCCAGTTCTACAAGGGGCAGGCTGACTGGCGGGCTATCGCGGCGGTCAAGTCGGCGGTGTCGGTGCCGGTCGTCGTCAACGGCGATGTCGCCAGCGCAAATGATGCGGTGACCGCAATGAGCCATTCGGGAGCTGACGCCGTCATGGTCGGCCGCGCGCATTACGGCGCACCGTGGGCCGCGGGCGAAATTGCAACGGTTGCAAACGGAATTGGCAAGGCAACGGATACCAGCGCCGTGGATGCGAACTTGGCCGGCTATGTTGCCGCACACTATGAAGCGATGCTGTCATTTTACGGAACGCAGCGCGGACTGCGACACGCCCGCAAGCATTTGGGCTGGTATGTGGAAAAGCATGCCGCCGGTGCCGATGCGGCAATGCGAGCACGGATGATGACGAGCACGGATCCCGACGATGTGCTCGGCGTGATCTCCCTGGTGTTCGACGGCGCTGCGCGGCTTGAGACAGAAAGGCGGGCGGCATGAGCGTTGCGCCCCGTTCGAGCGACAATGGCGAAATTGTCCTGAATGCAATTCGGCATCCGGTCGTCATGATCTCGGCCGATGACCGCATCTGCTACGCAAACAATGTCGCCGAGCATTTTTTCGGGTCTAGCGCGGCCTCTCTGGCGAAAAAGACGCTTGCCGACTTCATCACCTATTCGAGCCCGCTGCTGGCGCTGGTGCAACAGGTCAGGGACATACAAAGCCCGATCAACGAATACCGGGTAGATATCGGTTCGCCGCGGCTGGGGGGCAACAGGGTAGTAGACATTTATGCAGCGCCTGCTCATGAGGTCGAAGGCTCTGTGGTAGTGATGCTGCAGGAACGGACAATGGCTGACAAGATCGACCGGCAGATGACACATCGCGGCGCGGCGCGATCGGTCACCGGTCTGGCTTCGATGCTGGCCCATGAAATCAAGAATCCGCTCTCAGGCATCCGCGGCGCGGCACAATTGCTGGAAAGCGCCGCCAATGATCAGGACAAGGAACTTACCCGGCTGATCACGGACGAAACCGACCGGATCGTTGCGCTGGTCGACCGGATGGAGATGTTTTCCGACGAAAGCCCGGTTCAACGCGAGCCGGTCAACATCCATGTCGTGCTCAACCGGGTAAAGGCGATCGCGAAAAACGGATTTGCCGAGGGTGTCACCATCCTGGAGGATTACGATCCGTCGCTGCCGGAAGTCTACGCCAATCACGATCAGCTCGTGCAGGTGTTCCTCAATCTGGTGAAGAACGCGGCGGAGGCACTGACGGATTCGCCGAATGCCGAAATACGTCTGTCGACAGCTTTCCGTCCCGGCATTCACTTCTCCGTGCCCGGCTCAAAGGAGCGCATTTCGCTGCCGATGCAGTTCAGTGTGTCGGACAACGGGCCAGGTGTTCCGGACGACATACTGCCAATCCTGTTCGATCCGTTTATCACCACAAAACAAAACGGCTCCGGGCTCGGCCTCGCGCTCGTCGCCAAGATCGTTGGCGAACATGGCGGGGTGATCGAGTGTGATTCCTCGCCGCAAGGCACGACCTTCCGCGTTCTGATGCCCGATTGGCGCGCGCCTGGGAAAAAACCGTGGAAGAAGGTACCGGAACCGGCTGCAGGAGAGCAGATCGCATGAGCAAGGGAAACATACTTGTTGCCGATGACGATGCCGCTATCCGGACGATCCTGAGCCAGGCGTTGTTTCGCGCTGATTACAATGTACGCGCCACATCCAGCGCATCGATGTTGTGGCGCTGGATTGCCGATGGAGAAGGCGACATCGTGATTTCCGATGTTGTGATGCCGGACGAGAACATTTTCGACCTGCTGCCTCAAATCAAGAAGGCGCGGCCGGAACTTCCAGTCATTATCATGAGCGCTCAAAACACGTTCATGACCGCGATAACCGCTTCGGAAAAAGGGGCATATGACTATCTGCCCAAGCCATTCGATCTGAATGAGCTACTGGCGATCGTGGGCCGGGCGATGGCGGAACCGAAGGTGCGCAAACCGAAGGCCGCGGAAACCGAGACGCAGGAGGCGATGCCACTGGTCGGACGTTCAGCGGCGATGCAGGACGTTTACCGGATTCTGGCACGGCTGATGCAAACCGATCTGACCGCGATGATTGCCGGCGAGTCGGGTACCGGCAAGGAACTGGTTGCCCGCGCCCTGCATGAATACGGTCGCCGCAAAAAAGGGCCGTTTGTCGCCATCAACATGGCGGCCATTCCTCGCGACCTGATCGAATCGGAACTGTTCGGCCACGAAAAAGGCGCGTTTACAGGTGCGCAACATCGTTCTGCGGGCCGATTCCAGCAGGCCGAAGGCGGAACGCTGTTTCTCGACGAGATCGGCGACATGCCCACAGATGCACAAACGCGGCTTTTACGCGTGCTGCAACAGGGCGAATACACGACTGTCGGGGGACGAACGCCTCAGAAAACGGACGTTCGCATCATTGCCGCCTCGAACAAGGATCTGAAGCAGCTCATAGACCGCGGCACTTTCAGAGAGGACTTGTACTACCGGCTCAACGTTGTGCCGATCAGGTTGCCCGCGCTGCGCGAGCGCGCCGAAGACATTCCCGACCTAGTTCGCCATTTCTTCAAGCAGGCAGAGAAGGAGGGATTGAGCGCGAAACGTATCGACGCCGCCGGGCTCGAACTGATGAAGAAGTATCCTTGGCCCGGCAATGTGCGCGAACTTGAGAATCTGGTACGACGACTGGCCGCGCTATATCCGGAGGACGAGATTTCGGCAGCGACGATCGGCGAAGAGCTGAAATCCGCGGATTCGACCGGTCAGCGGAGCATTCCTGTCGAGAGTGGAGCAGCCGACCTGGAAAGTGAAGTTGAGCGGCATTTGCGGCACTACTTTTCAAGCTTTGCGGATGGCCTTCCTCCTCCCGGTCTCTATCAGCGCATATTGCGCAAGGTCGAAGTGCCGCTATTGGTTGCCGCACTGACGGCGACACGCGGAAACCAAATCAGGGCGGCCGATCTATTGGGGTTGAACCGCAACACGGTACGAAAAAAAATCCGTGAATATGACATCAATATCTACGGCAAGCCAAGTTCCGGCCACTAATCGGCTCTAGCGGTTGTTGTGTGCCGCAACGTTCAAAAACCGTTGCAAAATAGCCACAAGGCGTTGCATACTTGCAACGCCTTTCAAATCAACCATCGGACATGTCAGCTCACAGCGAAACAACGGCAGCCGGCAGATTGATATCGGAAACCGAGCCAACGCCAGCGAGGCGAATGAGCCTGGCGCCGGCTATCGCGGCTGTCAGCGGAGCGCTTTTGACCGGCGCGGTTTCCTTTGCAATTCTGACCGGCCTCACCCGTATTCGGCCAGACGAAACGGTCACGCTGTCGCTGATTGCCATCAATGCCGGGTTCATCCTGTTGCTGATCGGGTTGATTGGGCGCGAGATTGCCCGAATTCTGATTGCGCGCCGTACGGGCAAGGCAGCATCCCGCCTGCATATCCGCATCATTACGTTGTTTTCGCTTGTGGCAGCCGTACCCGCGATCATGGTGGCGATTGTGGCGTCCGTGACATTGGATGTCGGGCTGGACCGCTGGTTCGAAGAGAGAACAAAAACAATCGTTCGATCGTCGCTTTCGATTGCGGAGGCATATGTCAGGGAAAACGCCAGGAACTTGCAGGGCACTGCCTTGTCGATGGCATATGTGCTCGACCAGAACCGATCGGTCTACGCGCTCGACCGCAACGGCTTCCGCAGCATCCTGACGGAACAGGCACAGGGCAGGGCGCTCGCCCATGCGGCACTGATCAATGACAAGGGAGAGTTTCTGATGCTGGCCGACATAACGACCGGCTTTCAGATTCCCGATCCGCCCATAGAAGCGGTTACGCAGGCTGGCGACGGCAATCCGGTGCTTATCGAACCGCGTATCCGCAATATCGTCGGATCGATCGTCAAGCTGCGGCAGATCAGCGGCGCCTATCTTTATACGGTCCGCCTGGTCGACGCCGAAGTAATCAACGCCCGACAGATCGTCAGCGCCAACGCAAACGAATACGGCGGGCTGGAAGCGAACCGGACGACAACGCAGATCGCCTTCGCTCTACTCTATCTCGGCATGACCCTGATCGTTGTGCTGTCGGCGATACTGACCGGAATTGCTGTCGCGGACCGGCTGGTGCGACCGATCCGGCAGCTTATCGGTGCTGCCGACCAGGTCGCCAGTGGCAATCTCGACGTTTCCGTGCCGGTCCGCACTTCCGATGGCGATGTCGGCTCGCTCGGCGATACGTTCAACAAGATGATCCTGCAGTTGAAGAGCCAGCGCAACGATCTGGTGACGGCGAAAGACCAGATCGACGAGCGCCGCCGGTTTTCGGAGGCAGTACTATCGGGCGTGACCTCCGCGGTGATCGGCGTGGATTCGGACGGCCGCATTTCGATTGTCAACCGGGCGGCTACCGAGATCCTCGGCCTGGATGAGAGGAAGTCGATTGGCGAAAGCATTTCGCAGCTTCTTCCCCATGTGGGCAAGGTGTTCGAGATTGCCCGCAGTTCGAGGCGAAAAGTCTACCGGGAGCAGATTGCTTTTCTGCGTGGCGGTAGCGAACGGACATTCAACGTGCAGATCACGATCGAGGAAGGCGAGGAAGGAAACACGGATCATTCCTATGTAGTCACGATTGACGATATAACGGACCTGGTACAGGCACAGCGTTCTACCGCATGGGCAGACGTCGCCCGCCGCATCGCTCACGAAATCAAGAATCCCCTGACGCCGATTCAACTTTCAGCCGAGAGGATCAAGCGCCGATATGGCAAGGTCATCACGGAGGACCGGGAGGTCTTCGACCAATGCACCGACACGATCGTGCGCCAGGTCGGCGATATCGGCCGCATGGTCGATGAATTCTCGGCATTTGCGCGCATGCCGAAACCGTCGATGGAGAAACTCGATCTACGCGAAGTGTTGCGCGAGGCATCGTTTCTTGTCGAGGTCAGCCGCAGCGAAATCGAATTTATTCGGGACTACGGCGACGACCCTCTCATCGGCCTGTTTGACAGCCGATTGATGAGCCAGGCCTTCGGCAATATCATCAAGAATGCCGCGGAGGCGACGGAGGTGGCCGCCCATGAGGCCGACAGCAAGGGCGTGATAAAAATATCCGCGCGCAGGGAGGACGAAACGATAATTGTCGAGATTACTGACAATGGAAAGGGGTTGCCGAAGGAGAACCGGCAACGGCTTCTCGAGCCATACATGACGACACGGGAAAAGGGGACGGGTCTGGGCCTCGCGATCGTGAGAAAGATTATCGAGGATCATGGGGGCGTCTTGGAGCTGCACGATGCTCCTGAAACGTTCCATGGCGGTCGTGGCGCGATGATCCGCGTCAAGGTGCCCGCCTCAGAGCTGGATTACGTAAAAGATGCTGCCGGTGATGAGCTGCAGGCCGAAGCAATAGAAGAACCGGAAAATGCCGAAAATGCCGTCTGATATTCTCATTGTAGACGACGAACAGGATATCCGGGAACTTGTCGCCGGAATCCTCGACGACGAGGGCCACGAGACCCGAACAGCGTATGACGCCGATTCAGCTCTTGCCGCCATCACCGAGCGGGTGCCGCGCCTGGTGTTCCTCGATATCTGGCTGCAAGGTTCGAGGCTCGACGGTCTGGCGCTGCTGGATGAAATCAAGGCTCTGCATCCGCAATTGCCGGTGGTCATGATCTCCGGACACGGGAATAT
>JBFIBB010000030.1:0-20983 GCA_041582695.1 Rhizobiaceae bacterium | reverse complement strand
CACAGCCGCATAGACCGCAAAAACCCTTAATTGCGGGTCAAGCAACGTATCGAGCCGCTGCCTCGTCACGAGCAGGATCAGGATCGAAAACGGCATGGCGCCGATGAACATGAAGAACACTGCGGTCCACAGGATCGCGGGATCGCCCGCGTAGATGCCGAACGACTGGTCGCTGGTTGAAAATCCGCCGGTCGACAATGTCGCCATTGCGTTGTTGATGGCATTGAACGGCGTCATGCCGCCGGCGACATAGGCCAGTACGCATAACGCCGTCAGGCCAAGATATATCGAAACCAATGCAATGATGTAGGAGCGGTAACGCGCAAATGGCAGTTCGTCTATGTCGGAGGATTCGATCTTCAGATGCGACACGCCGCCCACGCCTAGGAACGGCAGTGCGAACAGGCTGAATGCGATAACGCCGATGCCGCCGACCCATTGCAGGAAGGATCGCCACAAAAGAATTCCGGGCGGCATGTTGTCCAGCCCCGTAAGCACGGTCGATCCGGTGGTTGTCAGGCCGGAAACGGCCTCGAATATCGCATCCGTCGCATCCAGCGCGATAGATGCCTCCAGAAAGGGCACTGCGCCCGCGAAAGCGGTAGTCACCCAGAGGATATTCACCAGAAGGAAGCCGAAGCGCGCCGATATCGGAGGCCGCTCGCCACGGGTCGCCAAAGCGACCGAGGACGAAAATCCTCCGACCAGAAACGCCGAGATGACAAAGACTTTCCAATCTCGATTGCCGTAATACAGATCGACGGCGGCGGGAACCAGCATAAGGGCCGCGATGTAGCTGGCGAATATAGCCGCGAAATGAGCGGCCGCTCTGAAGTGTAGCCTGTTCATGGGAATCGGCGTTTCGGAGCGGTCTCACCTTGGAGCCGGATACCCGGCGGGGTGGCGACAGATAAGCCCTTTTGCCGCCAACAGCAACATTCATTTTCGACACAAGCGCGCAGCAGCCGGGAAATTTCGATTTACAGTTTTCTCTGCCGGTTGTATCCAGCGGGCAATTGCAGCGCACTACTGGTGATCGAAATGTGTAGCGGCAAGATTTGTGTCCAAGATCCGGCAGCGACTGGAATGTTGTCCCGCACAGAACCGGTTTTGCGGTTGGCGCGAACGCAAGACGTTCCCGCCCTCGTCGCTATTGAAAACGAGGCGTTCTCAACCGATCGCATCTCGGCGCGCTCTTTCCGCGGACTGACCACCAGCAAGACGGCGACAGTGATCGTGGCAGAGATCGAAGGTACTATGGTCGGCTACGCCTTGCTCCTGTTCAGGCGCGGCACGGCGATGGCGCGGCTCTATTCGCTGGCGGTATCGCGACAGTCGACCGGCACAGGCGCCGGGCGGAAACTGCTGGCCGAGGCCGAGCGCCGAGCATTCGCACAGGGACGCATGCTGATCCGGCTGGAAGTGCACGAAAACAACAGCCGCGCGATCGATCTCTACCGCCGGGCTGGCTATCGCCCGATCGGGAAATATCTCGATTACTATGCCGACCACGGCGCGGCATTGCGATTCGAAAAGACGGTACGCGTCGGAACCCCGCTTGTCACCGACACGCCCTACTACGAGCAGACGACCGATTTCACCTGCGGCTCGGCCTGTCTGATGATGGCGCTCGCCAAATTCGATCCCGGCTACAAACTCGACCCGATCAACGAAGTTCGGCTGTGGCGCGAGGCAACCACGGTGTTCATGATGTCGGGAATCGGCGGTTGCGAGCCTTATGGGCTGGCGGTTGCCGCCCATGAGGCGGGTCTGAACGCGGAGATCTTCGTCTCGCGGCCGGGTACGCTGTTCGCCGATTCGGTTCGCAGCGCCGAAAAAAGGACGGTCATGGAACTGGCGCAGGAGGATTTCCGCACCAGAGCCCGCGCGCATGGAATCGTCGTCCACAAAAAAGCCTTCGAGCTGGCGACGATCCGCAAGGCAATCAAGAAGGGGAAAGTGGCCGCGGTACTGGTGAGCGCATATCATATGTTCGGCAAGAAGGTGCCGCACTGGATCCTCGTGCATGGCGACGACCAGCAGCACCTTCTCATTCATGACCCCTGGGTCGAGGACAAGATAGGCGAAACGCTGGCGGACGCAGCCAATTTGCCGGTACCCTACGAACAGTTCGAGCGAATGAGCAAATTCGGAAAACAGAACCTGCGGGCGGCGGTCATTCTCGACAGACGGGAAGCCAAGTCCGGCAACAATCGGGAATCCAAATCCTAAATGTCGATCTGGGTCATTCTAGTGGGCCGAAGCTCACACCTCTCGAACACAGAGACCCCGCACAAGGTAATCACCGCAAAGGAATACATCGCGGCGCCCGGCCTGTTCAAAAACTCAAGGCCGAACATCATCAATTTGTCGTCGTCCTACAGCTATCAGAAGCGCGGCTACTATGCGTCGCTGCTGGCGGGCGCGCGGGGGCACCGAATCCTGCCTTCGGTCGAGACCATGATCGACCTGTCGGAACGGGCGCTCTATGAAAACGCGGTTCCCGAACTTGAAGACCTGCTCAACAAGTGCCTGAACGGTGATCAGGAGAGTGCCCCGCAATCGATCAACATCTATTTCGGCACTTCGGATGACAAACGGCTCGACCGGTTTGCCAAGCTGCTGTTCGACTGGTTCCGCGCGCCGGCCATTGAGGTATCGCTGAAACCCGGCAACTGGACGTACATAAGCAAAATTCAGCTACTCCCGTTTCACAAGATCAACGGCGAACAGCGGCCGCGCTTCCTGCAAGCGATGGATGCCTACACAACGCGGAACTGGAGCGAGAGCAAACCGCGCGTACCAGCGAAATACTCGATCGCGACGCTGTGCGACCCGCAGGAGCAATTGCCACCCTCCTCCATCAGTTCGCTCAAGCACTGGGCGCGGATTGCCGGCAAGATGGGCGTGTCGGTCGAACCGATCGGCAAGCGGGATCTGCCAAAGCTCGCCAATCACGATGCGCTGTTCATTCGCGAAACGACATCGATCTCCAACCACACCTACCGGTTTGCCCGCCGGGCGCTGCAGGAAGGCATGCCGGTGATCGACGATCCGGTGTCGATGATCCGCTGCACAAACAAGGTCTACCTGCACGAGCTCCTGGCCAGCGCGAAGGTCGAAATGCCGCCATCGGTGATCATTTCGAGCGCCGAGGAGTGCGCCCTGGCGGCGGATCAAATCGGCTTTCCCATGGTGGTCAAGATCCCCGACGGATCTTTCTCCCGGGGCGTGAAAAAAGCCTCCAACATGGCTGAATTGCTCGATCTTGTGCGCGGATGGCTGAAGGACACCGACCTGCTGATCTGCCAGAAATTCATGCCGACCAAGTTCGATTGGCGTGTCGGCATACTGGACGGCAGGCCGCTGTTCGTCACCCAGTACAAGATGGCGCGAAGCCACTGGCAGATCGTCAAGCACGATGGCCGCAAGGGACCGATAGAGGGCGGCTTCAACACGATACCGCTGGCCCAGGCGTCTCCCGAACTCCTGGATGTCGCGACCCGTTCGGCTGCCATGATCGGCGATGGCCTTTACGGCGTTGACGTCAAGGAAACACCCGATGGGTTCTTCGTCATAGAGATCAACGACAACCCCAATCTGGACCATGGCTGCGAGGATATGGGCGAGAAGGACGAAGTCTGGACCAGGCTGACAAACTGGTTCATCGAGCGGATAGACGCATGACCGGGCGCCGGGCGCCCGGTTTTCTTCGCAGCGATACATTTTTCCGTTAATAGGTTAACCAGACCGCTCACTGGTATTGCGCATGTCATCGATACGCCCGCTGATCCCTCTCCTGATCGCCGCAGGCATCCTGCTGGCCGGCAACGGTCTTCAGGGTACCCTTGTCGCGCTCAGGGGCGCGGCTGAGGGATTTGCGCCATCAACAATCGGCCTCATGGGTACGGCCTATTTTGGTGGCTTCCTTGTCGGATGTCTGGTCGTGCCCGGCTTGCTTCGTTCCGTCGGGCATATCCGTACCTTCGCGGCACTCGCCGCCATCGCCGCTTCGGCGTGCCTGGGGCTCGTGCTGATCATAGAACCGTTGACGTGGATGGCGTTGCGGCTTTTGACCGGATTCTGCTTCTCCGGCCTGTTCATGACCGTGGATAGCTGGATCAATTCCGGCGTTTCGAACAAGGACCGCGCCAGCGTGCTCTCGATCTACCGCATCATCGACATCTTTGCGGTCACCGGCTCGCAATACCTGATTCCGATATTCGGTCCCGACGGCTTCACCATCTTCGCGCTGATGGCCATGATGATCTCGCTGTCGCTGGTGCCGGTTTCGGTCGGCGACCGTTCGAACCCCGAGCCGCCCGAAGCATTCGGCCTCGATCTCAAGTCCGTATGGCTGATCTCGCCTCTCGCCTGCCTCGGCTGCCTTGCGATCGGCCTGACAAACAGCGCCTTTCGTCTGGTCGGCCCTATCTACGCTCAGGATATCGGCCTGTCTGTCGCCGATGTGGCGACCTTCATGAGCGCCGGCATTCTGGGTGGCGCGATCCTGCAGTACCCGCTCGGCTACCTGTCCGACCGCGGCGACCGGCGCTATGTACTGCTGCTCACCACGACCGGAGCGGTGCTGGCCGGTCTCGGCATTACCTATCTTGCTGGAAGTTCGCCATATCTGAACTTCATCGGCATCTTTCTGTTCGGCGCGTTTTCGCTGCCGCTCTACTCTCTGGCCGCCGCTCATGCCAACGACCACGCCGCCAGGGGCCAGTTCGTGCAGGTCGCCGCGGGTCTTCTGTTCTTCTTCTCGCTCGGCGCGACGATCGGACCGGTGACATCCGCTGCGGCCGTGGAGTTCGGCGGCCCCAAGCTGCTGTTCAACTTCATCTCCGCAATCCACGGGGTGCTGATCTTCGTCACGATCTATCGCATGCGCGCGCGCGGCGGCGTGCCGGTGGAAGGAAGGCGCCGGTTTTCCGGCCTGTTGCGCACTTCACCCGCCTTCAACAAGCTGGCGCGAAAAAACCGCGCATAATCCGGCCGCGACCGGTGAGCCTCTTTGAATTGGATGAAGACAAGCGCCGGCAATTTGGCTATTAGGCGCCCATGAAATTGATCGACACAACCGACGCACTGGCCGAAGCCACGGCAACACTGGCGCAATCCGACTTCGTCGCCATCGACACCGAATTCATCCGCGAGACCACCTTCTGGCCGGAGTTGTGCCTGATCCAGATGGCGGCGCCCGGAGTCGAGGCGATGGTCGACGCTCTGGCGCCCGGAATCGATCTCGGCCCGTTTTTCGACCTGATGGCCAACGAGAGCGTGGTCAAGGTGTTTCACGCTGCGCGCCAGGATATCGAAATCATCTTCCATCGCGGCGATCTCATTCCGCATCCGGTATTCGACACCCAGGTGGCGGCCATGGTCTGCGGTTTCGGCGACAGCATCTCCTACGACCAGCTTGTCCAGCGCGTCACAGGGGCGACAATCGACAAGTCGTCGCGGTTCACCGATTGGCGGCGGCGGCCGCTGTCGGACAAGCAGCTCTCATACGCGCTTGCCGACGTGACCCACCTGATCGACGTCTACAGGCATCTGGCCGACGAGCTCGAGCGCGAAAACCGCGGTCACTGGCTTGAAGGCGAGATGGAAATTCTGACGGCGCGCGATACCTATGACATTCATCCCGAAAATGCCTGGCTGCGTCTTAAGAAGCGCCTGCGAAAACCACAGGAACTGGCAGTGATGCGCGCCGTCGCCGCCTGGCGCGAACGCGAAGCGCGGACGCGCAATGTGCCTCGAGGACGAATACTGAAAGACGACGCGATCTATGAGATCGCCCAGCAGCAGCCCAGGGACCAGAACGGTCTTGGCCGGCTCAGGGCCATACCTCGTGGTTGGGAGCGTTCCGGCAATGCCAACGGACTGGTCGAAGCGATCAACGAAGCGCTTGCGCTGCCGCGCGAGGAAATGCCGACCGCACCGAAACTGAAAAGGCCTCCAAACGGCGCGGCCGCGGCGGCCGAACTTCTGAAGGTCCTGTTGCGCATGACATCGGAAGAATTCGGCGTGGCCGCCAAGGTGCTGGCGTCTAGCGACGATATCGACAAGCTGGCCGCAGAGGGCGAACGCGCCGACATCCCGGCACTGACCGGTTGGCGCCGCGAGGTTTTTGGTGAACCGGCGCTGAAGCTGGTGCGCGGCGAAATCGCACTGCGCTATGACAGGGGCAAGGTGGCGGTCATCGAGGGCTGAGGCAATGGTCCGCCGGCCACGCAGTGTGGCCCGGATTAATGTTTCATCAACCATGTCGATTTCGAAATACTTTATCGAACAACGCTAAAGTACGTCCGGATCGGCTGGCGCGCCGATCGGCAACTGCGAAGATCGGCATCGAGAAACAGGTAAGCCCGACAACATGCAACGCATCGTCATCGTATCAAAGGACAGGTCGTTCTGGTTGTGTGCGCACTCCGCGCTGAAAATCAACGACCAGTTTGAAATCGTTCTCGTCGACAAGCTTGTTTCGGAACTGGACGGAGAACTTCGCGACAAGAGCATCGATGCCTTCATTGTCGATATGGACGCCACAAAACTCGTGGAGTTGGAAGCCATTCAAAGACTTTCCCAGCGATTTTCAGGGAAAGTCCCGATTCTCGTGATCTTGCAGCGCCACAACGAGGCGGCTCTTCGTCTGCTGTTTCACCTCCAGATATCGGATTTCATTACCAAACCGGTGGCAGCCCCGGACCTCATTCGCGCCTGTTTGCGGATGTTGCGGAATGAAACGCGGTCAGAAAACACCGAATCCAGGATCCTCGCATTCATGCCGGCCGCCAGCGGAAACGGTGCGACCACATTGGCGATCCAGACGGCCTTCATTCTTCACAAGACCGCGCGCGCCAAAGCAAAGACCTGCCTTGTCGACCTAAATCTGCAAGAGGGCACCTGTGCCGAATATCTCGACCTCGATCCTCGGTTCAAGCTCTCGGAAGTGTCCGCGCAGCCCGACAGGTTGGATCAGCACCTGCTTGATGCGATGCTCACGAAACACCCGAGCGGTGTGAGCATCCTTGCATCGCAGGGATCGCCGCGGGAAATTCAGTCGATCGATGAAGAGCTGGTATTGCGCCTGCTGGACCTGATTTCCGTGTCATTCGACAATGTCGTGATCGATCTGCCCAAAACCTGGTCGGCCTGGATGGACTCGGTACTGCTGGGCGCCAACGAAACCTTTATCGTTGCCGAAATGACGGTCCCGTCCATTCGCCGGGCTCAGCGCGTCATACACGCCATTGAGGAAATACCCGATGGACGCCTACACCCCAAAGTCATCATCAACCGTTTCGAGCGCCGGCGAACCGACAACGGAATTTCCGAAGCGGATGTCCAGGATCTGATCGGCGAGCATTTTGCCGGCGGTGTGGCGAACAACTACAAACTCGTGAGCGAGGCGGTTGATCGCGGTGTCGCGGTTCACGATATCGATCCCAATGCAAACGTCATCCGCGATCTCAGGCGCATAATCATCCCCGAAACCGAACTTGCGGAAGACGAGCGGCCGAGCCAGGGGATATTCTCGTTCGGTCAGAACCTGTTCAAGCGGCGCGCTTAACGCCCGCCAGCCGGGACGCAATGCCCTGTTCCGGCGTTTGTTTCGCAGTTTCATTGCCGATCAACATTCGCTGACAGCCAGTCTCAGCGGCCGCTCAACCAGCTTGGCCAACTGTTCAAGCCGCCAGGCGGGGCGTTCGCCATACAATCCGCCGAGTTCGGCGGGAATGCGCAGTTCCAGCACACCGTCGACGGCCGGTTCCCAGGTCAGGCGCGGAATGACTCCCGGCATTGCGGCTGACAGCATATAGCCGACCCGCATGATGGCGCCCGCCAGTTTCGCCCGCTTGGCCAGGCGCGGTCCGGCCAGATCCAGCAGTTTCGACGACACTTTCGCCGAAAGTCCCTCGTGCCGGTAGGCATTGGCGAGCGCAATGTACGCCCGGCCCGGATGATCGATGCCAATGAACGACGTATGCGAAATAACATTCAGCGACTGCGTGCCGCGGTATTCTGGATGCGCACGCCAACCAATGTCGCCCAGCATGCAAGAGGCGCGCCGGTAGCGCGCCTCGTCGATGGTTTCCGATACTCCGAAATCGGCGAATGTACGGCCGGTCCAATCTGCCATCTCGTGGGCGTGCAGAACCGAACGCGAGCGCAAAAGAGCCATTTCTTCCGCTGCAATCGCAAGCGGGTCGGCCGCCCGCTCGCTTTCGGACAACAGGGAGTAAAGATAACCCTCACGTACGCCAAGGGCAGAGACCTCAACCTGTTTGGGCTGCATGACGCGTATGATTTCGCTGAGAACGATGGCGCCATATGGCAAAAGCGAACGCCGGTTCTTGGAAACGCTGTCGATGCCTTTCATCGATTCGATATCGCCGCTGGCTACCTGGTCCAGAAATCCACTGATCCGCGCCGGGTTCATCTTGTAATGATGCATGACGCTAAGCGTATAGCCGCTGACATTCATGTGCAGCCGGGCGAGGTTTCGCCACGTGCCGCCGACGGCGTAAAACACCCTGCCCTTGCCGTTCTTCAGCCATGGCGCGCGCTGCAGTTCGGCGGCGGCGATCTCGCGCGCCTTTGAAAAGTCCGTTCCCGCCATGTCCTGCATGCGAAGGCCGCCCAGCGGCAGGGTGATGCCGTCGCCGATATCGGCGCCGGCGACGTCGAACAGTTCGAGACTGCCGCCGCCGAGGTCTCCACCAATTCCGTCGGGGTTCATGAAGCCGGAGATGATGCCGAGCGCCGAATAATATGCTTCCTGGCGGCCGCTCAGCACTTCGATTTCAGCATCCAGTATCTTCTCGGCGCGTTCGATGAACTCGGGACCGTTGACCGCCTCGCGCGCCGCAGCGGTGGCTATCACGTGGAGCTCAGAGGCTCCGGTCTGGCTGACAAGGGCGCGAAAACGGCGGAATTCCTCGACCGCCGCGTCCACGGCGCGGGGATCGAGATGTCCGGTCGAGTGAACGCCCCGACCGAGGCCGGCGAGCATCTTTTCGTTGAACAGCACGGTCGGCGAACGGGTCACGCCCTCGTAAACGACCAGACGGATCGAGTTGGAGCCAATATCGATGATGGCAACCGGATTGCGGCCGGGCAACCGGCCCTGAGACACTCCATTCATCGCGAGGACGAGGCGCGCTTGTTCTTCTTGGGTTTGGAATGCGTGATGCGTTTGGGCGCATGGCTCTTCAGCGCTTCGCCGCGGCCGGAGAGGCTCGGGTTGGTCATGAAATATTCCTGCGCATTGAACGGTTCCTCCCCCTCTTCCGGCACGATGCGCCGTGAAGTGCCATCGGGCAATACCTCGAAACTCTGGCAGTTGTCCATGATATTGCCGAGCATGATCTGGCCGAGAACCTGTTCATGCACAGTTGCGTTGGTGATCGGGACTATCGTTTCGACACGACGGTCGAGATTGCGCGGCATCAGGTCGGCCGAGCCGATGTAGACGATCGCTGCATCGGAAGGCAGGCCCTGGCCGTTTCCGAAACAATAGATGCGACTGTGTTCCAGAAACCGGCCGACAATGGATTTGACGCGGATGTTGTCGGAGAGACCCGGTACTTGCGGGCGCAGGCAGCAGATACCGCGGACCACCAGATCGATCTCAACGCCGGCTGCGCTTGCTTCGTAAAGTGCGTCGATGATCTGCGGATCGACCAACGAATTCATCTTCATCCAGATCGCAGCCGGGCGCCCTTCCCTGACGTGGCAAACCTCGCCGGCGATATGTTCGAGGATGCGTTTGCGCAAGGTGTTGGGCGAGACCGCCAGACGCATCTCCTCGGCCGGTTCGGCGTAGCCGGTAATGTAGTTGAACACCTGCGCCACCTCGTGGGCAGTCTGCGCGTCGGAGGTGAAATAGGACAGGTCGGTGTAAATGCGTGCCGTGATCGGGTGATAGTTGCCTGTACCGAGATGTACGTAGCTTCTGAGCTTGCCCTCCTCGCGGCGCACCACCAGCGACATCTTGGCGTGGGTTTTCAGCTCGATGAAGCCGAACACCACCTGCACGCCGGCGCGTTCCATGTCGCGGGCCCAGCGGATATTGGCCTCTTCGTCGAAACGCGCCTTCAGCTCTATCAGCGCTGTGACTGATTTTCCCGCCTCGGCGGCATCGACGAGCGCGCGCACGATCGGACTGTTGTTCGATGTGCGATAGAGCGTCTGCTTGATCGCAACGACGTCGGGATCGTTGGCGGCCTGGCGCAGGAACTGCACCACGACATCGAAGGATTCATAGGGATGGTGGACGATGATGTCCTTCTCGCGGATAGCGGCCAGGCAGTCGCCGCCGTTTTCGCGAATTCTTTCGGGAAATCGCGGATTGTACGGAGGAAACTTCAGATCGTCGCGCGGCAGAGACACAATCTCCGAAATCCGCGCCAGGTCCTGCAGCCCTTCAGTGACGCTGACCCGCTCGGAGGTGATGTTGAGCTCCTGGGCAACGAATCCGCGCAGATCCTCCGGCATGCCAGCGCCGAATTCGATGCGAATAACCGATCCGCGCCGGCGGCGCTTCAGAGCGGATTCGAACAGGCGAACCAGGTCTTCGGCCTCTTCCTCGACCTCGATATCGCTATCGCGGATGATGCGGAACGTGCCCGATCCGTTCAGGCGATAGCCGGGGAACAATTCCGGGACATGAGTGTCCACCAGATCTTCGAGCGTCACGAACGCCGTCTGCCCGTCCCGGTCAGGCAGCTTGATGAAGCGCGACAAGGTCACCGGCAGGCGCAGCAGCGCGAACATCTCGTCCTTGCGCTTGCGATTCACCAGCTCCAGGGCAATTGAAAAGCCAAGATTGGGGATGAACGGAAAAGGATGAGCCGGATCGACCGACAATGGCGTCAGCACCGGGAAAATCGCTTCGCGGAAGTGCTGGTCCAGCCATGCGCTCTCCGCTTCGGCCAGATTTTTCGGATGGACGATACGGATCGACTGCTGCTCGAGAAGTCTCAACAATTCGGACAGCGATGCCTGTTGTTCGCGCTGCAAGTTGTCCACCTCGAGCAGAACCTGCTCAAGCTGTTGTTCGGGTGTGCGGCCATCCGGTGACTTGTGCGCGATTCCTTCGCGCACCTGGCCTTCCAGGCCGGCTACGCGAACCATGAAAAACTCGTCCAGATTGGTGGCCGAGATAGATAGAAAACGCAGGCGCTCGAGCAAGGGATGGTTTTCGTTGCGGCTTTCTTCCAGAACCCGGCGATTGAATTGAAGCCAGGAGAATTCCCGGTTGACGAAACGATCCGGGCTTTCGCCGAGCGCCGCAGATTCCAGTATCGGGGCGGAAGTGAATTCGGTCGGAGTCGGCGCGAGTTCGTTCATGGTATTCACCGTTGGTGGATGGATCGGCGCAGAATTGCCGCGTGTTTTAGAATCATACCTATAAATCGTAATTTTCGCATTGATTTGTGACAGTTTTGCTTCAACGGCCACCTTGCAATACCGGACCAATTGGGCCAAACGCAGGAACAGGTTCCAAAACGATCCGTTTGAAATTCCGACGGGAGACCAGGATGGCAAGCCACGCAGTTCCGCATTTCCACAACAGCGCCGGACACGCCGCAATCGATATCGGGGTCAAGGAATTCATGTGCGTTGGCGCAAACCCGCCTTTCGATCATCCGCATGTCTTTCTCGACATGGGCGCGGAAAACGAAAAGGTTTGTCCATACTGTTCGACGCTGTTCCGGTATGTCGCTTCGCTTGGAGAGACCGAAACCCGGCCAGAAGGCTGCGCGTTCGAGCACAAGGCGGCCTGACAAAGGTCTGGCCCGGCCAATGCGAGCCTGAATCGTGGCCCAACCCGACAAGCAGATACTGATCGCCGGGGCCGGCATTGCCGGTCTTTCATCCGCGCTTGCCTTTGCCGATCGCGGATACCGCGTAAGTGTTTTCGAGCGCGCCGAAAGACTGGAGGAATTTGGCGCCGGACTGCAGGTTTCGCCGAATGCAGCGCGGATACTGAAGCGGCTAGGCGTTCTCGACAGGCTGATGCCCGCCGCATGCCAGCCCAAATCGATTTGCCTGATCGACGCGCAAAGCGGGCGCGAGCTCACGCGGGTGCCGCTGGGCGACGACGCGGAGGCGCGCTGGGGCGCGCCATATCTGGTTGCCCATCGCGCAGATCTCCAGAAAGCGCTCGTAGCCAGTGCGTCCGGGCACGACGAAATCGAGATCGTCACCGGCGCAACGGTGCGCGACGCGCACGGCCAAGACAAATCGATAACGATCGACAAGGGCGGTTCCGCGTTTCGAAGATCGGGCGAGCTGCTGATTGCCGCCGACGGCGTTTGGTCGGCGTTGCGGGCAAAGGTTCAGCGAGACCCGCAGAGCAGATTTACCGGCTATATCGCGTGGCGCGCGTTGGTCGAGCCACGGCAGGCCGAGGCGATTGCAGGCGGAACCGCTGCGGATCAGGTGACCGCGTTTCTAGCTCCGGAGTTCCACCTCGTCGCCTACCCGGTAATGGGCGGAAAAATGGTCAATCTGATTGCCGTCACGCCAGGCACCGGGCTGGCCGAGCGCTGGATCATCGATGCGGACGCGTCACGCCTGCGGGCTGCGCTCGATCAGTCATGCGCCGCCGAACTGGCGAAACGTGAAATAGAGTGGACGGCTTGGCCCCTGCATGAGGTCGATCCAACGGGACAGTGGAGCGACGGCGAGTTTATCGTCCTCGTCGGCGATGCTGCCCACGCGATGACGCCCTTCGGAGCGCAGGGTGCGGCGATGGCGATCGAGGATGCGTTCGTGCTCGCCGGATGCGTGGCTATGTCACCGGATATGGGCAGCGCATTGCGAACATACGAGGCTGCCCGCCGGCCGCGTATCCAGCGCGTGGTCAGGCGCGGCGCATTCAACCGCTTCACCTGGCACGCATCCGGTCCGGTCGCCCTGGTTCGCAATCTGGTGCTCCGCGCCCGTCCCAAAGCCGGGCTGATGCGGGATTTCGACTGGCTCTACGGATACGATGCGACCCGCAGCGGGCCGGATTTCGCCGACCGTTGATCAATGTCAATGTACGCGTTTCGTTTTCACTCCATATGTAGCAAGTGGGGGGCTTATCTGATTGTCGTTAACAGGAGACGATGATGAGCACCAATATCGAACGCCGTAAAGGCGAAGTCGAAAAACCAGCCGATCTCTTTTCGCGCTTCCGCAGGGAGATGGACGAGTTGATTTCGAGTTTCTCCGGCAGCCTGCCCGACAACCCGTTTACGATAGCGCTCGAAAATCGCGGCTTTGCCGTCGATGTCGCCGAGAGCGACAAGAGCGTTGAGATCACCGCGGAACTTCCGGGCATCGAAAGCGACGATGTCGAAGTGACGGTGGAAGGCGGTTCCCTGATCATCTCCGCGAAGAAGGAAGCGGAAAAGAAGACCGAGGACAAGAACTGGCAGCGCGTGGAACGTTCCTACGGCTCGTTCGAGCGCGTCATTCCGCTCGGCTTCATTCCAGAGCCGGACAAGCTGTCGGCCGAACTGAAAAAGGGCGTTTTAAAGGTTACCGTGCCGAAACCCGCGCAGAAAAAGCCGGCCGCGAAAAAGATAGCCGTCAAAGCAGGTTAGAACGACATTCCGACAAACTGATTCACCCGTTCTTTCTGTCGGCCAGATGGCGGACAGAAAGAACGAACGAACTGCGTTGCAGTCTGAGAAAATCGATCCGCCAAGCGCCTGGAGCGGATCCCGGGCGCGGCCCAGTCATCAATGCAGGATCTGGCTCAGGAACAGTTTCGTGCGCTCGTGCTGCGGGTTGTCGAAGAAGGCGTCGGGCTCGTTCTGCTCGACGATCTGGCCCTCGTCCATGAAGATGACCCTGTTGGCGACCTGACGGGCAAAGCCCATCTCGTGGGTGACGCAGAGCATGGTCATACCCTCCTCAGCCAGGCCCACCATAGTGTCTAGAACCTCCTTGATCATCTCCGGATCGAGCGCCGATGTCGGCTCGTCGAACAGCATGATGCGCGGATTCATGCACAGCGAGCGGGCGATCGCCACGCGTTGCTGCTGGCCGCCCGAAAGCTGGCCCGGGTACTTTTTGGCCTGTTCGGGAATTTTGACGCGCTCAAGAAAATGCATGGCCGTTTCCTCGGCCTTCTTTTTCGGCGTCTTGCGCACCCAGATCGGCGCCAGCGTGCAGTTCTCCAGTATGGTGAGATGGGGAAACAGGTTGAAGTGCTGGAACACCATGCCGACCTCGCGGCGCACCTCGTCGATCTTTTTCAGGTCGTTGGTTAGCTCAATGCCGTCGACAACGATCTTGCCCTGCTGATGTTCTTCCAGCCGGTTGATGCAGCGGATCATCGTCGACTTGCCAGATCCCGAAGGCCCGGCAATGACAATGCGCTCGCCGCGCATGACCTTGAGGTTGATGTCCTTCAGAACATGGAAGTTGCCATACCATTTGTGCATTCCGACGATCTCGACGGCGACGTCGGTATCGGAAATATGCATCTTGGCGCGATCGACCTTGATTTCATCGGCACTCACCGCGTTCTCTGTGACCATGTTACCCTCCGTTATTTCTTGTGGCCGGTATCAAGCCGGTGTTCCATGTAAATCGAGTATCTCGACATGCCGAAGCAGAATATCCAGAAGACGAAGCCGGCGAAAATCAACCCGGTAGCCGGGGTTACCGGAGAGGCCCAATTGGCATCGGCAAAATTGAGCCGGACGATACCGAGCACATCAAACATGCCAATGATGTAGACCAAGCTCGTATCCTTGAAGAGCCCGATGAACGTATTCACGATGCCCGGAATGACAAGCTTCAACGCCTGCGGAAGCACGATCATCCGCATCATCTGCCAATAGGTCAGGCCCAGCGCCATCGCGCCTTCATACTGGCCCTTGGGGATGGCCTGCAGGCCGCCGCGAACCACTTCTGCCATATATGCCGATGCAAACAGCGCTACACCTATCAGTGCTCTTAAAAGCTTGTCGAAGGTGACGCCCGCCGGCAGGAATAAAGGCAGCATGACGGAAGCCATGAACAGCACGGTGACCAATGGTACGCCGCGCACCACCTCGATAAAGGCGACGCAGAGCATTTTGATCACCGGCATGTTGGAACGCCGACCCAATGCCAGCATGATGCCGAGCGGCAGCGAGACCGCGATGCCGACGAAGGAAAGAGTGAGCGTCACGAGCAACCCGCCCCACAGCGGCGTCTCGACATGCGTCAGTCCGAATACACCGCCCGAAAGCAGGAAGAAGGTTACAACGGGAAACGCCGCGAACAGCAGTATTGCATTGAGGCCTTTCCGCGGCACTTTCGGTATCAGGATCGGCACCAGAAGCGCAATGAACGCGATACCCACAAGCCAAACGCGCCACCTCTCCTCGAACGGATACCGGCCGACCAGAAACTGTTCGAATTTGGCAGCCACGAAAGCCCAGCAAGCGCCGGCCCAGCCATCCGGCTGGCTTCCGCCCTGGGCTATCGTTGCGCAAACGGACCTGTCGGTACCTGTCCACGCAGCGTTGAAAAAGAGCCAATTCAACAGTGGCGGAATGTACCAGGCGAGGATCAGCAACACGACAATCGTCAGCGCCGAGTCCAGCGGCGACGCGAACAGGTTGGTTCTAAGCCAGTGAGCGACGCTTTTTTCGCTTACCGGCGCGTCACTGGCGCTGAGCATCTTGGAGCGGACGAAAGAAAGATCCTGATTTGGCATCCTGTTCGCTCCCTACCGCTCTACCAACGCCATCTTGGCGTTGAACCAGTTCATGAAAACCGAGGTCGCAAGACTGAGGCCCAGATAGACCACCATCCAGATCGCAACCACTTCGATCGCCTGGCCGGTCTGGTTGAGAATGGTTCCACCCACGGCAACCAGATCGGCATAGCCGATCGCGATCGCCAGCGAGGAATTCTTGGTCAGGTTGAGATACTGGCTGGTCAGTGGCGGAATGATGATCCGGAGCGCCTGAGGAATTATCACCAGACGCATGGTCGGCCCGGCACGCAGACCCAGCGCGTACGAGGCTTCGGTTTGGCCCTTGTTCACCCCCAATATTCCCGCGCGGACGATCTCGGCGATGAACGCCGCAGTATAAAAGGAGAGAGCGAGAAACAGCGCCATGAATTCCGGCTTGATGTTGAAACCGCCCGTCAGGTTGAAACGGCCAAGTTCCGGAAACTCAAATGTCAGCGGAAAACCGGTCAAGGCGAACGCCAGCAAAGGCATGCCCAGTATGAGCGCAATCGCTGTCCGGATAACCGGAAATTGCTGGCCGGTTTCCATTTGCCTTGCGTAGGCCCAGCGCCGGACGAAGATCGCGATAACGATGCCGACCACAAAGGCAACAGGAATGAGCCAGGAGCCCTCGCCCCAGATTGTTTTTGGCAGGGCGAATCCACGGTTCGACAAAAACCCGCCGAAGGGCAGATCTATCGCCTCGCGAGGCTGCGGCAGGACGGAAAGAACGCCAAAATACCAAAAGAAGATAACCAGCAGCGGCGGGATGTTCCGGAAAATTTCAACATAGACCGCGCAAAGTTTGCGGATAAGCCAGTTGTGGGACAGCCGTCCCACGCCAATCAGAAAACCAATGATCGTTGCCGTAACTATTCCGAGAGCCGCAACCAGAAGCGTATTCAGGAGGCCGACGATCAGGGCGCGGCCATAAGAGGAATCGTTTGAGTATTCGATCAGGCTCTGGCTGACATCAAACCCGGCACGCGCGTTTACGAAATCAAAGCCTGAAGCAATATTCGCACGTTGCAAATTCTCGATCGTGTTGCCTACAATCCACCAAACAAAGGCAACCAGTGCCGCAAACACAACGGTTTGGAACACCAAGGCTCGCACGGTCGGATCGTAAATCAGTGATACGCGTGCGCTCTCCTCCCGCGGTACTGCATCCTGAACAGACATGTTGCCCTCGTTATTCTGTTATTGGGCCGGAACTCTTCCGAAAAGGGAGGAGCGGTTAATCCGCTCCTCCCGGATATCAGGCACCTACCGGATTGGCGGCGCGTATTGCAGTCCTCCCTTGGACCAAAGCGCATTGATACCGCGGGAAATCTTCAACGGCGAACCTGAACCCACATTGCGTTCAAAGGATTCGCCATAATTACCCACGTGCTTGATGATCCTTGCCGCCCAGTCGTTGGTTAGGCCAAGATCGGTTCCAAGCTTGGAATCCGCTTCCGAACCGAGGAATCGACGAATTTCCGGATTTTCCGAGTTCATCATTTCGCCCAAGTTGGCCGTGGTGATACCAAGTTCCTCCGCGGTCACCATGGCAAAATGCGTCCAGGAAACGATGTCGAACCATTGATCGTCGCCCTGCCGAACCGCCGGACCGAGAGGCTCTTTGGAAATGATCTCCGGCAGAACCTTGTGGTCGTCAGGGTTGGTCAGCGCCAGGCGAATTGCATAGAGACCGGACTGGTCAGTCGTGTAGACGTCGCAACGGCCGCTATCATAGGCCGCGTTCACCTCTTCCAGCTTCTCGAAGACGACCGGATTGTATTTCATGTTGTTCGCCTTGAAGTAGTCGGCGAGATTCAGTTCCGTCGTCGTGCCCGTCTGGACGCAAACCGCCGCTTCGGAGAGTTCGAGCGCGCTGTTGATGTCCGGGAGCGCCTTGGCATTGATCATAAAGCCCTGGCCATCGTAGTAGTTGACCGCCCGGAAGTTCAGGCCCAGCGAGGTGTCGCGGCTGATGGTCCAAGTCGTATTGCGCGGCAGCACATCGACTTCGCCGGACTGCAGTGCGGTAAAGCGCTCTTTTGCCGAAAGGGGCGAATATTTCACCTTATCGGGGTCATCGAAGATGGCGGCCGCAAGCGCGCGGCAAATGTCAACATCAAGACCGGACCAGTTGCCCTTGTCATCAGGGGAAGCAAAACCGGCAAGGCCCGTACTGACACCGCATTGCACAAATCCTTTGGCTTTCACGTCATCCAGCGTCGCCGCCGATGCGGTGGAAGCGGCAAGTGCCAGGGTCAGACCGCCGATTACTCCTGCGATAGTTTTGATTTTCATTGTGATACCAACCTTTTTTCTGGTTTCCGGGGCGAGACTCCCACACCCCTTGTAATTTGTGTGTTGGCAAACGCGCCTCCGGTTGCCCCGCCGCCCTTGCCGGTAGCGCGTATTTCTCCCAATCCACAGACCAACAAAAAATTCCATTCTGCGTTCCGGGTCAAGCCATCCGATCTACAATCCATAATTTAACTGTCGGACGCATGCGCGGAAAAGCCGCCAAAAAGGCATGCAGCGCTTTGCAACCTTGCCGGCCTGTGTCGAAGTTAGCCAGGATAATGCCATTATTTACAATGATTTACTGAGAGTCGGCCTTCCGGCAAACGGTCATCTTATCGGCGGTGCGTAAAGCAGACCGCCCTTGGACCAGAGCTGATTTGCTCCGCGCGGAATCGAAACCGGCGCATCCGGTCCGAGGTGCCGATTGTAGATTTCGCTGTAGTTTCCCACCGCCTTGATTGCGTTGTAGGCCCAGTCGTTGCCGTTGTATCCGTCCCGGTCGAGGCCCAAACGCGAACCGAATTCGCCCTCCGCGCCAAGCAGGCGCTTGATTTCCGAATTGCCGTTCTGCCGCATCTGATCAACATCGGTGGAGTTGACCCCAAGCTCCTCGGCATTGATCAGCGCAAACAGCACCCATCTGACCAGATTGAACCATTCGGTGTCGCCCGAATGCACGGCCGGGCCGAGTGGTTCCTTGGAGATGGTTTCCTGTAACACGATATGTTTGGCGGGCTCGGCAAAGGTTCCCCGTGCCGTATACAACCGCGACAGGTCGGCCGCATAAGCGTGGCATTTGCCCGCTTCGTAATCGGCCTGCAATTCCTTGTGCTCATCGTATTCGGTCAGCGCGACTTCCATGTTCCGGTCACGGAAAAAGTCTGCGACATTCAGTGCCGTTGTCGTGCCGCTAACGACGCAGATTTTTGCGTTGGAAAGCTCCAGCACCGAGCGGATGTTCAATCCTTCGGGCAACATGAAACCCTGGTTGTCATAGAACCAGATACCCGCAAAGTTGACTCCGAATTGCGTGTCGAACGCCATGGTCCAGGTCGAGTTGCGCGACAGGATATCGATCTCGCCCTGCAACAGCGACGCAAACCGCGCCCGGGCCGAGAGTGGTGTAAACTTGACCTTTGAGGGATCGCCGAAAATGGCTGCCGCGACTGCCCGGCAGAAGTCGACATCGATCCCGAACCACTCGCCATCTTTGACGGCGGAAAATCCGGGCAATCCCTGGCTGACGCCACATTGGACGAAACCCTTTGCCTTGACGTCGTCAAGCGTTCCCGCATTGGCGGCTTGGCCCGCCAGACCGAAAAGCAATACTGCGAATATTCCTGCTATGACTGATCGCATGGATCGTTCCGGCCTTCCTGATCGTCAACCGCGATGCATTTTCGGTGATGCCGCAACGGACTGGTCATCCGGCGTTGGTCCGACATCGTTTTGAGACAGTGGCGCGCACCCCCGCTGCGCCGCTCCTGAGCGTCTTTATCGAATGACATAATGCCAGCGCCGTCAAGGGCAGCACGGGCGTTCTCCCCGGGCCGTTTTGCCGTACAGCCGTGATTTCCGGCGGCATGGTGAATCAACCGAGTTGCCACCCGGCGCGCCAGGCTATACGACACGGCGGAATTCCACCACTTCGACAGGCATTCAAGCAAGGGTCAATGCGCGATGGCGAAACGCGATTTGTCGGGCAAGGGTATCAACACCAGACTGGCGCACGCCGGATACGACCCATCGTCCTTCCACGGCTTCGTCAATCCGCCTGTAGTGCACGCCTCTACGGTCCTGTTTCCCGACAGCGCCACAATGGCTTCGCGCAAGCAGAAATACACATACGGCACCCGCGGAACCCCCACCAGCGACGCGTTGTGCAAGGCCGTCGACGAGATGGAAGGATCGGCGGGCACGATCGCGGTTCCGTCGGGCCTTGCCGCCGTGACAACGCCCCTGCTCGGCTTTCTGTCGGCGGGCGATCATGTGCTGATCGTCGATTCAGTCTATTTCCCCACCCGGCGATTCGCGGATTCGGTGCTGGCACGGCTCGGGATCGAGGTCGAGTATTACGATCCGCATGCGGGTGCGGGCATCTCCAGCCTCATGAAGCCCAATACCCGCGTCGTGTGGACTGAATCGCCGGGCTCCAATACTTTCGAAATGCAGGATATCCCGGCAATCGCCAGGGCGGCCCACGAGCGCGACGCCATCGTCATGATGGACAACACCTGGGCGACGCCTCTCTATTTCAAGCCGCTCGACCACGGTGTCGACATTTCCGTCCAGGCCTCAACCAAGTATCCGGCCGGCCACTCCGATGTCCTGCTTGGAACCGTATCGGCCAACGAGCGCTGCTGGCCGCAGCTTTACGACACGTTCCTGACGCTCGGCATTCCCTCGGGCCCGGACGACGCCTACCAGGTGGCGCGCGGTCTGAGAACAATGGGCGTTCGCCTCGACCGGCACCGCAAAAGCGCGTTGGAGATCGCCCGATGGCTGCAGGTGCAACAGGGCGTTGCCGAGGTGCTGCATCCGGCGCTGGAAAGCCATCCCGGACACGCAATCTGGAGACGCGATTTCTGCGGCGCTTCGGGTCTGTTCTCGTTCGTGCTCGATGGCGGGGGAACGGCCGAGGCGCATGCTTTTCTCGATGCGCTCGAGATTTTCGGGCTGGGTTACTCCTGGGGCGGATACGAAAGTCTTGCCGTGCATGTCAGCCTGGCGGACCGGGTAGTGACTAAAAAGGAATATGCCGGGCCGGTCATCCGGCTGCAGATCGGTCTCGAAGATGTGGAAGACATCATTGCCGACCTGAAAAAAGGCCTGAAAGCCGTTGAAAATATGAGATGACTTCGCAGTCATTGACCCACTGAATTCCCATATCCATCCGACTTGTTTGTTGGAGGAAACGCTCCGGCCAGCGTCCCCTGTTTGCGGGCGCTT
>JBFIBB010000029.1:0-20987 GCA_041582695.1 Rhizobiaceae bacterium | reverse complement strand
TGTTCGGCCACGGGCTCAGCCTCCTGCGGCGGCACCGAAGTTTCGGAGGTTTCCGCCTCATTCGCCTTGGAAGAACCTTTGCCTGCCGTCGATTCCGCACCGATGTTTTTTCCGGTTGCCTGTTCGCCCGCGTCCCCGCCCGATTTCTCAGGCCTAACGTCGGCGCCAAGGCTTTTTTCCGCACCGGGAGCCAGGTCCGCAGGCGCACCAGCCGGTGGCGCTTTCTCCGCTACGGAATCGTCCCCGGACGCCGAAGACTCCGTCTCGTCCGCCGCTCGGTCCTTCGACCCTTCTGATTCTGTTTCGGCCGCGCCGGACAAATTGCCGTTGGCGGCGCCTTCATTGGTAGACGATGCGGCGTCGGCGCCGCCCTCCCCGGGCGCTGGCCCGGCATTCTCGGCCTTGTCGCCGTCAGGCTTTTCCTTCGCCTCCATCGTTTCCGGCGCAGATTCTGCCGGCTGGTTTGCTGCCGGCTGTCCGTCGGCGTCTGCCGCGTCGCCATCCTTCTGTTCGCCTGACCCGTCCTGCAACAGGTTGGTCTGCGCAATCGTGACGCGATTCTCGCTGATCTTGTGATCTCCATCGATACCGGAATGAAGCTCGGTGGACACGGGGCGATCGCCCGCTTGGAACGGTGAAAAGCCGGCGAAGGCGGGATTGATGGTAAGCGCGATTGCTGCGGTTGTCGTCAGAAGTGATTTCATGATGGGTTCCTCGAACAATAATCTGGCTCTGCCGTTCTGCCTTGGAGGCAAGTGAATGCTATTCGGGCAAATCAACTCTGAAACGACGCATCAGGCCGATTGCCGCGGTAAACTGATCGCGCGAGCCCAGAGAGACGATCGGTGACGCTGCCGGATCTCCGGCAATGCGGTTCCAGGTCGCCGTTCCTTCGATTGCCCAGGTTGGGTTGAACTCGAAACGGCTCGTCGCTGCGATTCCCGCGGATCGTATTCCGCCAGATGGGGAAAACTGTGGCAGCCCTGATGCGGCAGCCCCGGCGGCCGTAACCCCGAAATATGCATCCATATAATCGCGACTGGCAAAGTTGAGCCTCGGTCCCACAGTCATGGTCAACCCTTGCGCCGGTAGGAAAATGAGATCGATTCCGCTTTCGCCAACCAATCCAGAGTGGCCCGAAACTCCTTGGCGCAAGTCGACAAACGGCCGGATGTTTCCGATGCGATAGGCAACACCGCCGCCTAGTTCGAACGATGACGAAACATCCGGCAAACCGAGCAGTTCCGGGTAGTCGCTGGCCGATCGCCCGGCGACGTACCGCACGGAGGGACGAAACGACCAGCCCTGACCATCGCCTCCGCCGATCTGAAATCCGTTGGGCAGGCGCAGGTACTCCAGCCTGACGATCGGTGTGCCCGACAGCCGAAAATGATCGGCGCCTTCATAAGACGGATACATGCCGCCAGCGCCGCCCAGTTCAACGACGAAGCCGGCGCCCATGACTTCATTTAATCGGCTCTCGGAGTCTTGCGCCCGCGCCGCGTATGTCATGATGGCGGATGACGCCAGGATAACTGCCGTCAGCTTCGCGACAACGGATATTTGCGCTGCGGTCGCTGCCTGGCGCGACGGAGTACGCCGATCACAGAATCCTGCCTGACCGACGATGGACAACCGTTCGCCTTCGCGGGTCTTGTCAATCTCGCCGAGCAATGCAAACGCGGTTGCAATCAACATTGTCAGCATCATCGCTGTCGCAAGTATGAAAATCATGCTCCGTTCCCCAGATTGCAGGCGCACCGCACGAACAGTACGAACCTTTCCGGCCGCCCTTCAGTAGCGGAAGGGTGCGCTCTCGCCATTCTCGGCGAGAGCGCGGAAAACCACCGGCTGTGATGGATTTCATCGAAACGGGAAAACCCATCGACAGCCCGGACCGCTCGGAAATTATTCTTCTGACGTAGCGATCCGCGTGGTTTTCGTCCGGCGGACGAAGGGACATTGCCCGCCAGTTCGGTGTCGATCAGGCCGGGTCGAGCGAAAGCGACGACACGCCGACCGCAACGTTCAGGCCGGTTCCACCCTCCACGCTGAGCGGCTGCAAGCCGATGTTCTTGGCCTGCCCCCCAATGAGCGCGTTGGCGCCAAGTCCGATTCCGAGCGACACTCCGGCTGAGGCGCCGACATACTGTCCTGCGAGCGCATGCTGCCCGATTTCGCTGCCTGCCGGAGTGAAAACCACCCACTTCAGGTAAGATTTTCCGGTAATGCCGACGTCGATCCCGATTTTGCTGATTTTGCCGTCGTAGTTCTCGACAGAACCGTCGGTATGGCTGAATACGCAGGTTCCCTTCTTGCTGGAGCCGACCAGGAGGCCGATTCCGCCGTCGATCGTGCATTCCAATATGCCAAGTTTGGTTCGTTCCGTGGCCTTGGCCGCAAGCGGCGCGAGCAAGGTGGTCGCGATAGCGATCGTCAGGATTCTGTTTTTCATGTCAGTGTCTCCTTGGCGATATCACCATCCGCCCGAGGTGCCGAATTCGCAGGGCCTTCTTTACTGCAGGCCGACTGTCAAGCGAACGGATTTGGTGGATCAAAGCCCCGCCGGTACTCTCCGGTCCGAACGAACGGACCCGCGACGAAGCGCTCAATTCATCGCCAACCTGATTTCAGGCGCAACTGGCGATTCTCTAACTGCGGCTCGAAGACGAGGCGCACATTAAAAAAATAGGTACTCGCCATGGATAATACAAACGAATTTTTCTTGATTATAATATGAGGAATTATTATATTACAATATGGATATCATTCTGGCGAAGACCTTCATCGAAGTGATCGCAGCCGGCAACTTTGTCAGCGCCGCGCGCCGTTTGAATGTAACGCAATCTGCCGTTTCCCTTCGGATCATGAAGCTTGAGGATCTCCTCGGTCAGAAGGTTTTTCACCGGTCGAAATCCGGCACCGAATTGACGTCGGCAGGCCGGCAGTTCGAGCGGTTTGCGCTTTCGATGGTGAAGGTGTGGGAGGAAGCCCGCCATCAGGTCTCGGTACCTGCCGGCTATAGCGAGCGGCTGGTCATCGGCGGCCAGTACAGCCTGCTGCCGCGGTTGACCATGCGTTGGTATGCTCGCCTGGAAACGCGGCTCCCGCACGTTTCTTTCCGTATCGAAGCCGGGATGGCCGATCGGCTTATCAGGCAGATGGTCGAAGGTGTTCTCGATATCGCCATCATGTACAGGCCGCAGCTTCGACCCGGACTGGCGGTGGAAAAAATTCTCGATGGCGATCTTGTCCTCGTGTCTGCTGATAGGGACTTCGGTCCGGAATTGGACGAACGATATGTCTTTATGGACTGGGGTGAGGAATTTACGGCTGCGCACAATGCGGCATTCCCAGACCAGGAGATTCCTCGAACGACTCTCGCCGTTGGCGCGCTCGGATTCGACTACGTTGTCAACAACCACAAGGCCGCCTACTTCCCGGCCCGCCTGGTTGGCGAACATCTGGCATCGGGGCGGCTGCATCTTGTGGCGGGAGCTCCCACATTTCCCAATCCCGTGTTCGTTGTTTACCAGACCGATCTGGATCAGGATTTGCAAGCCGCCGCGCTAGACGAACTGCGCGCCGTAGCCGAGATTGCCGACGAAGCGGCACAAGACGTTCTGATTGAACTCGGGGATTCAAACTGAAAGCGCTACCGAACAAAAGTTCGGTACCCGAGGTGGTTTGATATTCATATCCGCTGACAGCGTTGAGTCGCCATGCCGATCGAGCGCATCGACCTGCTGCGGTGCTACCGATCCGAGGTTTCGGCCCACAGCGTGGCCAGATGGTAGAGTGACCATGGTATTTCATTCCCTACACACCAGCTTTCCTCAGTCAAAAAATTGTACTTCAAACCATCGAGCCCAACACGCTAACTGATCCTCGACTTGTCGAAATGTGCCTGCGACGGTCGAAGGACGGCGTCAGGGATACGGTATCTATCCATGCGCAATTGCGAAATGCGGCCGCCGTCCACTCAATCTGCAAGAATGTTTAATCGGTCAAATATCAGAAAAGTCCTCTTTGCCGGCATCCAAGCTCCGATTGCGCGAGTTCCGTGGTCGAATGTCGGAATTCGGGAAATCGATAAGCGCATTTCGCAATTACAGCGAACTGCCGCTTCCCGCCCGTTCGGGACATCTGGTGCATGGCGATACAGTGTCGTGCTTTTAATCTGGTCAAGTGGTCATCAAATCAATGTTCGGGCGGACCGCGCCCGATTGATGCTGAAGTTCCGAAACGGTAGTATGGCTCAGCGTGATCCACGACAAAGGTGAAGTGAACTTTGAACCTGACGGTCAGGGAAACGGAAATAATCTTCGGCATCATGGCCGACCTGTCATACGGGTACGGGTCGGCGGAGTTGCGGCGCAAGGTAGGCGCCAAGCTGCTGGACTTGCTTAACGCGCAATATTTCGCATCCTATGTCTGGAAGCCGGAGGCCGGCAGGTTCGATGATCGCGTGTCGATCAACATGAGTGACAACAACCTGGAAGCCTATGAGGAGCACTTCCAGTATTGCGATCCGATCACTCCTGCCCTTCAGCGACGGCGCAAGGCGACATGCGTAACGGAGATTATGCCGAGGCATCGTTTCGTTCGCACGGAGTTCTTCAACGACTTTCTTGCCCGCGACGGGCTGCACTACGGCGTCAACTACTATGCCTACGCTGCCAACTCGAATATCGGCGATCTGAGGATTTGGCGCAGCAAATCGAAGGAAGATTTCTCCCGCCGCGACCTGGCAATTCTTGATGCCATCGGGCCGGGGTTCACCAACGCGATGCGAATGGCGCTCGAGCGCGACAAGGTAGACCGGTGCGACATCGCAATTGTGCCGGCGCTCGACCGGGTCGCGGTTGCAGCCGGTCTGACTGCGCGCGAAAAGGACATCTGCGCCCTCGTTCTCAGGGGGCTATCGGACCATGAGATTGCCGAACACAGCGGCATCTCTTTCACCACCGTGCGAACGCACCTGAAGCACATTTTCGACAAAACGGGGTGCACCAGCCGAAACCAGTTATTCGGCCGTTTGATGCAGCACTGAAAAATCCTCATTATTGAGGATGCCGCCAACCGGCATTACCGCGGTACAATGTGCGCCCTGTAGCAAACACTCAGGGAGGATGCGTTGCCCAAGCTGGAACTGACAGACATTGATATTAGCGGCGCACTTGCTGAGATGGCGGCGGGCCGTCTGCGGGCAAGGGACTATGCGGAAGCCCTGATCGCCCAGTGCGAAAAACACAAGGATCTTAACGCATTCGTGTCGCATGACTGGCAGAAATTGCGCGGTGCTGCGGACGCTGCTGACGCATCAGGCAGGGCTGGCCGGGGTCTTGCCGGCATTCCGCTTTGCCTGAAAGACAACATAGATACCGGCATATTCCCGACCGGGGCAGCAACCGGGGCGCTGCGAAATCATGTCGCCAGGGCGCCCGCGCCTATAGCAAAGGCGCTCTTCGATGCCGGCGCTATACTCGGCGCAACCGGCAACATGCACGAGCTTGCCTTCGGCATTACCAACAACAATTCGGTTACTGGCGCGGCGCGAAATCCGTGGAACCCGCAACTTATCCCGGGCGGGTCTAGTGGCGGTGTCGCTGCTGCGGTTGGCGCTCGCATGATGCCCGGTGGAATTGGTACGGACACCGGGGCCTCCGTCCGCCTGCCCGCATCCTTGTGCGGCTGCGTCGGCTTCCGGCCGACGGTCGGACGTTATTCCGGCGATGGTATAGTACCGATCAGTCATACACGCGACACCGCAGGACCGATCACGCGCTCGGTTGATGATGCGATCCTGCTCGACGGCATTATGGCCGGCAGGCGCTCCGCGAGCCCGACGGCAAACTTGCACGGGCTGCGTCTGGGCGTTCCGCGCGGATATTTCTATGACAATCTGGAACCCGCTGTCGCGGCCAATGCTGACGAGGTCCTCGCCGCGCTTGCCAAGGCAGGCGTGGTTCTGGTCGAAGCAGATATCCCCGATGTGGGCGAGCTCGACAATGCGGTCAGTTTTCCGGTCGCGCTTTACGAATTCATTGCCGACCTGCCGAAGTATCTTGCCGCCGAGGGGCTCGATCTGTCGCTGCGCGACATCTGCGACGGCGTCGGCAGTCCCGATGTGCGTGGACTGTTCGAATCCCAGCTCGGACCGGACGCGATGCCTGAGACTGCATATAGGCAGGCACTGGATGTCGACCGGCCGAAACTGCAGGCGGCTTACGCGGACTATTTTTCAAGACACAATGTGGAAGCGGTCGTTTTCCCGACAGCGCCGCTCCCGGCCCGGCCAATTGGCGACGACGAGACGGTTGAACTCAACGGTGAACGGCTACCCACTTTTCCGACATTCATCCGCAACACTGATCCGGGCAGCAATGCCGCCATACCCGGCATCAGCCTGCCCAGCGGCCTGACGCCCGACGGCTTGCCGCTGGGAATGGAGCTCGACGGGCCTGCGGGTTCGGATGAGCGCCTGCTTGCGATTGCAGCCGCAATCGAACCCGTATTCGCATTCACCGCCAAACCGGACCGAATCTGAACCGGTCATTTTCTGGGAGGAAAAAATGAAAAGACGTGATTTCCTGAAAGCCTCACTAGCCTCATCCGCTCTTGCCGCTGCTGCATCGGGCTCGCTTATGCAGATCGCCCGCGCCGCGGATCCTCTGAAGGTCGGCATCTTGATCCCATTGTCGGGACCGGCGGGCCTGTTCGGTCCCTCGTCACAGAACTGCGCACAGCTTGCTGTCGATGAAGTAAACGCCGCCGGCGGCATTCTCGGCCGCATGATCGAGCCGGTTTATGCAGATGTCGGCGTGCCGCCGGCGGAAGCCTCGCAGGCGGCGCTTAAGCTTTGGAAGGGAGGCGGCGCCGAAGCCTTTATCGGCATGCATGACAGCGCGGTGCGCGGCGCGCTCACCAACCTGTTCAAGGGCCAGGTGCCTTATGTCTATACACCGGTCTATGAGGGAGGTGAGTGTTCGGCTGGCACCTATGTGCTTGGCGAGACTCCGGCCCAGCAGCTTGAACCTGTGATTCCGTGGATTACGTCGGAAAAAAGTGTCTCCAAATGGTATCTGATCGGCAATGATTACAATTGGCCGCGCGATACCAACGCCGCCGCCAAAGGTTACATCGCCAATTCGGGTGGCGAAGTGGTGGGCGAGGAGTATCTGCCGTTCACCGCCGACAATTTCGATTCCAATCTGGCCAAGATCAAGGACAGCGGCGCCAACGCCGTACTGATCACGCTGGTCGGCGGTGCATCGGTGGGCTTCAACCGGGCCTTTGCCAGCTTCGGTCTCGCGGACAGTGTCACAAGGCTCGGCACTCTGATCGAGGAAAATACGCTCGCCGGCATCGGTGCCGAGAACTCGAAAAACCTTTTCTCGTCGGCGGGCTATTTCGGGTCAATCGATACCCCCGCTGCCAAGGCATTCGCCGACAAGTATTTCGCCAAGTTTGGCGCCGATGCGGCCGCACTCAACGCGCTTGGTCAATCCTGCTACGATGGCGTATTGCTTCTCAACGCGATCGCCACAAAGGCCGGATCGCTCGATGCCGCCGCGATGGATGCTGCCGCGGACGGCACCTCCTACGAGGGGCCGCGTGGCATGGCGACAATGAAGGACCGCCATGTATCGAAGGATATCTATCTTGCGGAAGCCGATGGCGCGGCCTTCAAGGTGGTGCAGACATTCTCCGATGTGGCGCCCGGCACCAATTGCGGCTGAGTTCGTTCCTTGGAGCTGATTGCCACTTACGGCCTCAATTTCCTTTATTCCGCCGCGACCCTGGGACTAATCGTCCTGGGGCTCGCGGTGGTTTTTGGACTGCTCGGCGTCATGAACATGGCACATGGCGAGTTCGTGGCGCTTGGCGCTTACAGCGCGCTCATAGTCCAGCAGGCGGGATTACCTTTCATGGCAGCGGTACCGCTGGCGCTGACCCTGTGCGCCATGACCGGATGGCTGGTTGAGTGGTCGATCATCCGGCATCTCTACAAGCGCCCATTTGATACGTTGCTGGCCACCTGGGGACTGGCAATCCTGATGCGGAAGGGAATCGAAGTTGCCTTTGGTCGCGAATACAAGAGCATCGATCAGGCGATGCCCGGAACGGTCAACCTCGCCGGTGTCGACTATCCGGCGTATCGCCTTCTGTTAATGGCGCTAATCGTGGCGCTCTTCGTCGTCCTGTTCGCCTGGTATCAACGCTCCAATACCGGATCGCGGATCAAGGCGATGGTTCAGAACCCGGAACTGGCCGCTGCTGTCGGTATCGATACTGCGCGTCTGTCGCGGCTCACCTTCATCTTTGGAGTTTCAACGGCCGGGTTGGCGGGCGTGCTGCTATCGCCCCTGGTCCGGGTCGAACCCTACATGGGTCTCGATTATCTGTTGTCCTCCTTCTTCATTCTCGTCGTCGGCGGACTGGGCACACTCGAAGGCCTCTTGATCGGTTCGAGTGTTATAGGCGGTACGGACGCCATCATCTCAGCCGTATTCAACAAGACAGCCGGATACATGGGCGTGCTGGTGATCTCGATCCTGTTCCTGTGGTTGCGGCCGGACGGAATCTATGCGCGGCGCTAATGTTTTCCCAATTCTGGCGCTGGTTCTGGTCCCGTTCGTTTGGGACAGCTTCACGGCATACCAGCTCGGCCTCTACCTGCTCTACGGCATGGTCGCCCAAGGCATCGCCCTTTGCTGGGGGAGAGCCGGATTCCTGCCTCTCGGCCAGGCGCTATTTTTCGGTCTCGGTGCCTATATTGCGGGCGCGGGCCTGAGAAACGACCCTGGCTGGTTGCTGATCGTACCTTTGTTCGCTTTGGCGATAATTGTTCCGGCCCTGCTCGCCTGGATCGTTGGTGCATTGGTATTCGACAGGCAGACAGGATCGGGGCCCTATTTCTCGTTGATCACGCTTGCGCTGTCGATGCTCGGGTTCCAACTTGCCAATTCAATGGATTGGCTCACCGGCGGGTTTAACGGGTTGACGGGAATTTCCGGCCTGCCGGGCATAGACACATATGAACATCTCTACTTCGTCATCCTCGCGGCTCTGTTGGCGGTAACACTCCTGCTTGCTCATCTCGTGCAGTCTCCGTTTGGCCAACTGCTGGAGGCTGTGCGCGATAACGAGGAAAGGCTGCAATTTTTCGGCTTCAGGACAAGTCTGCTCAAGGCGTTGGCATTTGCAGTATCCGGCGGCCTGGCCGGGATGGCGGGCGCGCTTTATGCACCGCATCAGGGGATCGTCACGCCTCAGGCGGTAGGGTTCCTGCTGTCGGCGGAACTTGTGATCTGGACCGCAGTCGGCGGACGGTTTGGGTTGCTCGGGCCAATCGCGGGCGCGGTTTTAATTGGATTTCTTGCTTCGGGATTGCGAGACGCCTTCCGCTATTGGGAGGTGGTTGTGGCACTCGTTTTCATTGCCGTCGTGCTCTACCTGCCTGGCGGCCTTGGCAGCCTCTTTTCAGATTTGCTCGGACGCCTCGGACTTGACTTCTCAACGGTCGCCCCGGCAGCCCGGACCGTGAAACTCGATAAGCGCGATACACCGGAAGAACCTGTCATAGAGTTCAACGACGTTGCAGTGACTGCGGGGCAGGTCGTTATTCTGCGTGGACTATCCCTTTCAATCGACAAGGGTGGCATCCACTGCATTATCGGTCCCAACGGTGCAGGCAAAACCTCTGCACTCAACGTGCTTACCGGCAAGCTTGCGCTATCGTCGGGCCGCATTCTGTGGCGCGGCCGGCCGCTGACCGCGATAAGGCCCTTTGCGGCGGCAAGAATGGGCATTGGGCGAAAATTCCAGGTACCATCGATTTTTCCGAGCCTTCCGGTGCGGCAGAACCTCGATCTGGCAATCTGGTCCAGCCGTCTTCGGCTTGGAGAGATGCTTTCGATGATGCCCTATTCCTGGTCGCCGGAGCTTCTCGGGGATTTAGAAAGCCGGTTCCCGTTTCTAGCCAATTCCGGGATAGCGGCAGGTTCATTGTCAGTCGGCCAACGGCAGATGCTCGATTTTGCCATGACGCTATTGGCCGAGCCCGATATTATTCTGCTCGACGAACCCTGCGCGGGTCTTTCCACGGCCGAGACGGCGTTGATGATCGACGCAATCGCCTCGCTGGCAAGGACGACGGGTGCAACATTTCTCATCATCGAGCACGACATGCAGGTAGTCGAGCGACTGTCGGATCATGTGTATGTGATGCACCAGGGGCGGCTGTTGGCGAGCGGAACAATGGTACAGATTCGCGCCGACAAGGAGGTGCAGCGTGTCTATTCGGGAGGAACGAAATGAACCCCGGCGCACTGCTCGAACTGCGGTCGCTTGCGGGCGGTTATGGCGAGATTACGGTGGTTGAAGACATCTCGCTGGCACTGGAAACAGGCAAGACTGCATGTATTACCGGCCGCAATGGCGTCGGCAAGACCACCCTTGCACGGCTGATAACTGGATCTCTGAAACCATCGGCCGGCAGCGTAATCTTGTCTGGGCGCGATGTGACAGAGTTGCCGGCCCATGAACACCGGAAGGCCGGCCTGGGCTACGCGCCACAGGAAGGCATCGTGTTCGATGGCTTGACGGTCATGGAAAATCTCACGCTGCATCGAACAGACCGGTCGCTTGTCGGCTACGGCGATTTGTTCGAAAAGTTCCCAAGGTTGATGCAACGCCTCTCACAGCGCGCGGGTACCTTGTCAGGTGGAGAGAAGAAAATCTTGTCATTTTGCCGGGCGCTTGCCGAGGATACTCCCGTAGTGGTTCTGGACGAACCCACTGAAGGCGTGCAGCCGGAAAATATCGGGCTTATGGCGGAAACGATCGTTGACGCAAAAAAGCTCGGACGCTCGTTTATGATCATCGAGCAGAACCTTACCCTCGTCGAAACGGTGGCAGATGAAGCACTCCTGTTGGACCATGGCCGCTGTGTCTACGCGACTGGCGACCGCACCGCAATGCGGCGCGAACTGGCTGCTCGAATGCAGATTTGAGCATTATCCGGCGAATGTTCTGATCTCATGGCGTAGCGTTTCCGCAGTATTAACGCTTGTCAACTTTTCTGCATCGGCCGCGATCTCTCATGCCCAATTTCCAGAACATGTTAATGGGGCGGCATTCTACCCTTGACGACCATCGTTGTAGTTGCGTTTGATGCTGCCGACAAATATCAGCTTTTCGATGCTGCGCCGTGCCACAAGACCACTGTGTGGATGTATGCACAGGGATGGTAGTGTCAGCGCTCCACCCTGCACGGAAAATCTCAAGACGGCGCGGAACGATGGTCGAGTTGGCGTCGATATGGAACTGAACAACAACCGAAACCGCTCGGGTCGACGGTTGCGTATCCTTGCGCAATGCCGATACCAAAGCCAAGTTGATGGCAAAGCCTGTTCCATTGCGATGACAATTGCTGCATGCGTTCCCGCATAGCGATCGCCATTTCGGCGGCTTTGACAGTGTGATCCGATACCGGAATCGGATCATTGAAAACGACGAGCAATCCGTCGCCAACAAATCGCTCGAGGGTGCCTTCGAAACGAAAGATTATTTCACCCAGCGCGGAACGATATTCACCAAGCACTGACATCATTTCTTCTGGCTCGGAGTCCTCTGCAAACGCCGTGAACCCGCGCAAATCGCAGAAGACAACGGTGACATCGCAGCGGCGCGTACCGAGCCTGCCGACATTTTCCCCGGGTGAGACCAGCAACTCCGCTACTTGCGGTGAAAGGAGCCGGCGCAGATGCGCCTGGGCGATTTCCCTGCTGCGCGCCTTTACTTCCTCAAGCAGCCTGGCATTTTCCAAAGCGATCACCGCCTGGTCGGCGAATGTCTGTACCAACTCGATCTGCCGGGTTCCTTGCTATCCTGATAACGGGGATCGGTTTTCGCGTCGGCGACATTCAGCGCTTCGCCATTGAGCGCCGAGGTTTGTACGATCGTCGCCGGATTGCCGCCTTGCTATGTCCCGTTTGTAGCACTCCCTGGCTCTAGTCGTTAACATCACTACCGAGATGAAAGAGACAATCGCCGCGCTCACAGCGCGAAGGCAGGCGTTTGCAAAGGACGAGACCGGAACGCTTGAACGTCAGTTCGACCGGATCACGCGTCGGAGTATCGGGAAAATGAATTCGGGCTGCTTTGTCACCGATCATCACCTCTTCGCCGGGTTCAACCAATGCTTCAAACACGCCTGATTCACTGGCATAGACGTAGTAGTCGTCCCCGCCGACCTCTGTCAGCCGCGTTTTTCGAGGCTCTTGAACAGGAAAATCGTCGCGCAGCAAACCGATCTGCAAAAGCGCACGCAGAATCCCTGTTTCCGCAACGGCGAGCGTTTGGCGCGTCATCGTACCACCGCCGCCCAGTTCTGTACCCATCGCGACGATACCGCGGCGTCTGCACGCCGACAGAAATGTCCGGCCGCCACCCTGCGGCGATGCCTGCAGGTAGCTGACCGGTGCGGCAAACGCTTTCAATAGCTGGATGATCTCCTGCATGTGGTTCGGGTCAGAATCCCTCATTGCCAAACCGCTCGGCAAGTACATCAGTGAATTTCCACCTGAATGAAGGTCAATGGCGTAGTCGATACCGTCAAGCAGCTTATTTTCTATCCAGAAGGCGATCTGCTCGGTGACGGTGCCGTTCACGTTTCCGGGATAAGCTCGGTTCATGTTGATCGCGTCTATCGGTGACGTGCGCGACGCCGCCATCGCAGCCGGGAAATTTGCCGATGGAACGATGATTAGGCGGCCTCTGACATCACGTGGTTCAAGTGCGCGAATGAGATTGGCCAGCGCCACCTGTCCTTCCCATTCATCGCCATGATTGCCCGCAATCAGAACGACCTTCGGGCCGTGTCCATTTGAAATTCGCGCGATTGGTATTGGTATCCATCCATAGGCTGACCGATCAACGGAATGGGGTACCCGTATGTAGCCTGTGGACTTACCCTCGCCGGACAAACTGATGTCGGAATGGACGCTGCTCACTTCTCCGAAATCAGCACCAGGTGTCGAGGCTTTTGGCTGTTTCATCGGCGGGACCCGTGTGTACCGTTTTATTGCACTAACCGAAGTGCTTTTGGCTGGATGGAAAACTCGCAATCAAGAGTTCCAGGGTTTTCCCCGTCGGTTTCCACGAAAACCCCGGTTTTGTCTGTATCACCCAATGCTTCGACGATGATACGTGACCCGCGGATCACCTCGATTTCCGGAAGTTTCAGGTGAGCCCCCCGATAGACAAGGGAAATTTTCCGAGCCAGCCTCGTTCTCGAGATTGCCCTGAGCACAATAACATCCAGCAAACCATCTCGCAGGTCTGCATCCGGTGCAACCATCATTCCACCGCCGAAGTAACGACCATTGGCAATTGCCACAAACATGACCTTTCCTTCGATGACTTGTTCATCAACGGATACACGGACATCAACTGGACGATAGGATGACAGACTGCGAAACGTCTCGATCAGATACCTCAGTCGGATCGGAAGAAGCGGCAGCCTTGTGGCTGTACCAACGTTCCGGCTGATCATTCCCGAGAGGCCGAAGCTGGCAATGTTCAGAAAAGCTCGAGATGCCAACGCGCCGTCGTTTGAACAGTAGCTTGCAACACCAACGTCAATTGCACGAGTGCTGCGCTTTGCTATTCTTGAAATCGCGATGGACGGATCAGCTGCGAAGCCCAATGTACGGCAAAAATCCGAACCGGTCCCGCATGGCACGACAGCTAACTTGCAATTTTTCGCTGTCGCTCCGTCGCTGCTGACAATGCCGTTTGCAACCTCATTTGCCGTCCCGTCACCACCAACTGAAACAATTAGTTCCACACCTTCAGCGATTGCTTTGCGAGCCAGGTGTGTGGCATCTCCAGGTGCGTTGGTTCGGGCGGATTCAAATGCGCCTAGCGCGTCCTTGATGAGTGCGCTTGTTTGCGGCCATTTTAGTCCCGCACGACCACCTCCGGCTATCGGATTGAGAATAACGAAAGTTCGCACCGAGCTCTTACCTTCGCCGCCCGAATGTGACAGTTGGATTTCGCGCCGTCCACCCGACGGTACCAATGGGCGCTGATATTTCACCAACACACGACGCTAAATGACTATCTTTGGCATATTGTCCCAGTCAATCTCGATTGACCGGGGTCCGTTTTGTGGTCCAGTTCCCGAGTTAGAATCCTGCATGGACTTGCGCCTCAGTCGGGTTGACCCGACTGACAGCATAAACTGGCAGAACCGATGATGGGGTCGGGATGAATCAACCTGGACAGATGGGCGACAACCGCATCGAGCCCGTTTGAGACTTCCCAGCTATGTCGCAAATGCGGTGAACCGAAAACGGCCAGTGCAAAATCCTGAACCGACGCGGCTGTTTGTATCCGCTATAAATAGCGAATGTACGATCACGAAACCGTGAGGTCGGACCGCCACTTGATTGCCTCCATCGGTTGGTAAACGATCCCGGATGCGCTAAGTCAGATTTGATCACGTCAAATCCGGTCGCTCCGAATCGGCAAATTGGAATGTGATCAATAGGAGGTTCTTGCCATGACCGCCGTCCTGCTCAACCGCCGAGCCCTTCTCGCCGCCGGCGGCTCAGTATTGGCAACCGGAGTGACCACCCTGCTTGTTCCGGCGCGGGCAAATGGCATCGTGCCGACCCGCTCGATGCGAGGCGGGTCCAACAATTACCTCCCCGGCGCGCCAATCGTTAAACGGATCGGTGGCGGTGGTTTTTGGATGTCGGGAACGGTACGGCGTGCAGGTGATGGAGCGCCGCTTCCTAACCAACGCATTCAGATCTGGGCTCATACGACAGAAGGGCACGAACGAGACCCGCACAGTCATGGAGCTACGCTAACTGACGCCAACGGCGAGTTCCGTCTTGAAATGCCGCAGATTGTCCCGGCTTTCGGCCAACCTCATGGTCACCTTGCATATGACAGCGGTGATTTCGAAACTGTCTTCCTTCGTCCCGTGATGTCGAGCTCGAAAAATACAAGCCTCGAAGCGCATTTCGTCTTGCAACCGACCTGACCGGACAGGCTTCAATACGAATGCATCTCGCGCGCCCGATCCTGATCTGGGCCCTCGTGACCCTGGCTATTACTTTACCGATCATCGCGGCCATGTTTAGCCCGCTATTGGCTTGGCGTGAGCCAATTTACATAGCGGCAGGATTTGCAGGAATCGTGTCACTTGGGCTTTTGCTTCTTCAACCCTTGCTGATTGGCGGCTACCTGCCAGGGTTGTCGCCCTATCGTCGCAGGCGGGTTCATCTCTGGATAGGAAGTACTCTGGTTACAGTGCTGACAGTTCATGTTGGGGGCCTCTGGATAACGAGTCCACCCGACGTGGTTGATGTGCTTCTCTTCAGATCGCCGACGCCTTTTTCAGCTTGGGGAGTGATCGCCATGTGGGCCGTTTTCGCCACTGCTTTTCTCGCCGCGCTTCGCCGTCGGTTGCTCCAACGACTGCGGATATGGCGGTACGGCCATGTACTCCTAGCGGTCGTGATTGTCTTTGGAAGCGTGGTCCATGCCATGCTGATCGAGGGAACGATGGAGTGGGTGTCGAAGCTGGTGCTCTGCGTCCTCGTTGTATTGGCGACCTTGAAACTGGTAACCGATCTTCGGGATTGGAGAAATCGCATGACTTCGCGCTGACGACGCCCTCGGCATGACAGCTTCGGTTGCTTTGCTGTACCAAAAAAACGGTAATCCGCCGGATTTGGCGCCAAATGGATAACACGTTGGCGCTTACGGGGTTAACTTTGCCGAATGCGATGGGGGCAGGAAATGGGAAAAGCGGCTATCTCAGAGAATGACGCATATTCGCGTTTCAAGTTGACCTCGACAGTGCATATCGAGAATGAATGTTTGGTAATTGATCAGGATCAAAGCGGACTGACGCATATTAAAATAGAATTAATAAGTTTTAATTGAGCAAGGGAGTTTCGAAATGAAAGAACAAAGAAACTTAGATAAGGACCAATATGCTCGTGATTCTTTTTCGTTTCGAAAAATGGCCAGGTGGCAATTGTGGGGTATTTCAATTGTTGTGGCAGCTCTTTTTATAGTTTTCCTTTTGTACCTGATCTGATCGGCCTAGGTAAATCGCCTGCAAAGCTCTTTGCGGGAACATATCACGAATGACCACCTGCTGTCATAACGGCGAAATACTTACCATTCTCAACAGTGAAGCGACGTGCTCTTTATGGCTCCAACCTATGTTTCGTCCGATCAAATTGCGCGGCTCTCGCAAACCCTAAAGTAACGCCCTGGCCATTGTATGGACGTGCCATGCCGGACCGTTTCCAACTTCATCGGTGGCGGAGAACAAGATCGTTGTGTCGTTGCCGAGTTCCTTTCCTTCAACACGACCACGCCAAAACTCCGGAGAGCAAACCCAGCGATCATGTAGAATCCGGATACCCACTTTTCCATTGCTCAATCTACTTCTTCTGCAGGCGAGTTGGCCTCGCCTTCGGTGACCAGCTTCTTCGTGATATGGTGCCATCTATTCGTTTGGTGACCATCAAATCGATCTCGGTACCACCTCGCAATCGGTGACGCGGGAGTAATAGAATGAAAAAACCTTTGGCTTTGATCGTCGGAGTGGGTGACGGACTTTCCGCTTCGCTGGCCAGGCTTCTGTTTGCAAACGGATATCGACTGGCGCTTGCCGCAAGAAACGTGGACAAGCTCGCCGATCTTGCAAATCAGACAGAGGCATCTGTTCACCGCTGTGATGTGTCAGATATCGAACAGGTTCATTCACTGTTCTCACAACTTGAAGGCTCGATCCGGGTTGTCGTCTACAATCCGTCAGCCCGACAAAGAGGCCCGCTGGTCGAGCTTGATCCCGAGGCGGTGCAGAACGCCATCAACATCACTGCGTTCGGCGCATTTTTGGTCGGTCAACAGGCTGCGGCAAGAATGCTGGAGCAGGAACCGATTGATGGGTTCAAAGGTACAATCCTCTTCACTGGCGCATCCGCTGGCGTCAAGGGATTTGCGCAGTCGGCGCCATTCGCGATGGGCAAGTTTGCCCAAAGAGGACTTGCCGAGTCCATGTCGCGTGAACTTCACCCTAAAGGTATTCACGTCGCATGGATCAATATTGATGGGGGCATCCGGAATCCGGGACGAACCGAGCCCGCGGATAATCCGGACTCAATGCTCGATCCGGATGCAATAGCGCAAACATATCTGGCATTGATTCAACAAGATCGTTCTGTCTGGTCCAACGAAATCGCTGTCCGTCCATGGGTGGAACGCTTCTAAAGGCCAATATAGCGATCGGGGACACGGCTATCAAACTCGACTAATATCCGGCAGAAGATGTGGTTGACGAAGCTATTTCTGGGCGCGCTTGCAGTTTACGCGGGCATCGTTGCGTTCGCATATCTTTTGCAGACACACTTGCTGTTTCCGGCGCGTCTTGCAGCGGGAAGCCATTCTGGACTACCCGATACGGCAACCTATCTCGAAGTCATTGCTCCGGAAAATGTTCGCCTTGTGGGTATGCGGATAGGGCCCGCGAAGAATGTGGATACCAACAAACCAATCCTGATTGGGTTCGGTGGGAATGCCTGGCAAGCTCAAAACGCAGCCGAATTTCTTCACGCGTTATATCCAGAAAACGAAGTGGTTGTATTCCACTATCGCGGCTATGGCGAAAGCGCAGGAAAGCCCTCAGCTGACCGTCTGTTGTCCGACTCCCTGCTGATTTTCGACCATGTTCAGAATACTGTTGGCCCCACAAGGACAATTGGTGTGGGCTTCAGTATTGGTTCCGCCGTCGCGGCACATCTCGCAAGCAAGCGTCCTCTTGCAGGCTTGATTTTGGTCAGTCCTTTTGACTCGCTGGAGGCGCTTGCAAGCCAACATTATCCCTGGCTACCCGTGAAGTGGCTTTTGAGACACAGGATGGAAACCTACGAAGACATTCAGAGTGTCACCGCTCCTACTGCCGTGATCGCAGCTGAACTTGACACGGTTGTTCCGCCGCAGAGAACTCAAGTCGTTCGCAGAGTAGTTCCAAATCTTGTTCTGGACGTTTCTGTCGCCGGCGCCGGCCATAACAACCTGTATGGACGAACCGAGTTTCGTGATGCGATGGAGAAGGCGATGGATAAGATCGAGGCGGCGATGGATCAACGTTAAGTCGCGAAAATCCGGCAGCAGGCCAATAAATCCGAATAGCCGAACGGCAGAGTCTCGATGCCCGTTAAGTCCTGGTTTGCCGCACCCGGTTCGACAAGGTGATCAGAAGTCAGCAACAACCGTGCGGTCCCGAGCACCCACGCTGCCCGCGCTCAAACCAGCTGGCCAATGGAAAAGAAATCGCTAATGCATTAATGGTTGTTCGGACCGTTCGAAAAGGTCATTCACAGGGACCAAATCTGTTTCTGCGCATTGATGGGCGTTGAGGAGTATAGGTAGATGAATGTGTCTGAGCGGTGGCGAGCGGCGCTGTTTCACCGTTCGGGAGCGGTGACGATAGACAGCATTATCCTGACTCTGTCCCGCATTTCGCTGATCGTCTTGGGAATCATCGGCATTTCCTTTGCCTTGCACGCGGGGAAGGTACTTCTTTCGCCAATTGTATTTGCCGTCGTGATCGGACTCATGCTTGGTCCAACGACCGACCGGTTGGAGCGAACCGGACTTCCGTCCGCACTCTCATCATTTGTCGTCGTCGTTGTTCTTGTAACGGTGATCGGAGCCGTCGGCTATTTCGTAGTGATGCCATTGTCTGAGTGGTCTCGTTATCTGCCACTCATCTGGATCAAGATTCAGGCGGTTATCGCAGACTGGAAAGACGTCCTCACCTCAATTGAGTCGTTGCGCGAAACCCTGCAGTCGGCAGCGGGCGATACTGGCAAAATGGAAGTGAAGATCGATGACGGTTCTCCGGTCGTCGAGGCGGCGTGGCTGGCGCCGACAATCTTCATGCAGATCATCATTTTCATTGCCAGCTTGTTCCTGTTTCTGGAGACCCGCCATCAAATCCGCTTGGCAGTGCTGTCGCTATGTTTCGAACGCAAGCTGCGCTGGCGGGTTGCGCATGTCTTCCGTGATGTCGAAGTTCTGGTTTCGACATATCTCCTGTCGATCACTGGCATCAACATCGGCCTTGGTATTGTCGTCGCAGTGGCGATGGCCATCGCAGGAATTCCATCGGCAATACTCTGGGGTATCCTCGCCGGCCTGCTTAACTACGCGGTATACATCGGACCTGCGGTGATGGCCGTCATACTCCTTTGTGTCGGTCTGGCCACCGGAACAACGACCGCAGCCTATTTCCTTCCCGCTGGAATCTACCTCCTGATCAATCTCCTGGAATCGCAGTTCATCACCCCGCGCGTTTTGGGGCGAACGCTAACGCTTAACCCATTTGTCGTCTTTCTGGCCATTGGTTACTGGCTCTGGCTTTGGGGGCCCGTCGGCGGATTTCTGGCCGTGCCGATGCTGTTGATAATTGTTGCGATAATTCGCCACGTCATTCCGGAGAATCACCGAATGATCGCACGCCAAAAGAATGCTGCCGAACAGGCGGGTGCATAGACCGAAATTCTTGAGAGGTATCCTGCCCCCGATTACTGCGTCACAGATTTGGGGTTCCTCTACTCGTATTACCGGACCGGCAATTCACTCGCGATTGCAGGTGGCCCATCCAACAACTTTCAGTGCCCTCTGGTCCATGTGAAGTCGGCGCCAATTGACAAGCCGGTCAGCGAGTGCTGGCCGTCGGAACCGACCTGAATGTCGGGGGGTGCCCTAGAATGCATGCGCTTTTCATGGCAGGGTCGCGTTTGAACGAGTTTGATTGGACTTCCGTGCAGGGCGAGAGGATCCCCCGCGATGACGGACCGCCTCATCTACGAAAGCCGCAAGTCAAAAGTTTTCTACCGTGAAAATGACGCTGGCGAAGCTTATGCGGTCAAGGTCCTGAATTTCGAATTTCCCACCCCAGAAGACATCGCGCAGTTCCACAACGAATTCGATATCATTCACGGTCTCCAACTGTCGGGTATCCGCAATGCGGTCCGGAAGACGCGCGAGAACAACCGCCACGTCCTCATCATGGAATGGGTTACCGGCAAGCCGCTGAAGGAGGTTTTTCGCGACAAGTCCGGCGATGTCATCGACGCACTGCATATTGCAATCGCCGCATCAGGAGCGCTAGCGGAAATCCACGAAAATCAGATCATCCACAAGGACGTTACGCCTCACAACCTGATTGTCGATCTCCAGGAGCGCCGAGTTCGGCTGATCGATTTCGGCATATCCACCAACCTCAACCTGAAACAATCCTACGTCGGCAACCCGGAGCGTATCGAGGGAACGATTGCGTATGTGTCGCCGGAACAAACCGGACGGATGAACCGCACTGTCGACTATCGCGCGGATCTTTATTCCTTCGGGGTAACATTCTACGAGATGCTCGCCGGAGAATTGCCCTTTGCCGGCCTGGACGCGATGGAAGTCGTGCACGCTCACCTGGCCCAGGTGCCCACGCCGCTTCACCAACGAAATCCCGAAATCCCGCGCATGTTGTCCGACATTGTTGCGCGGCTGTTGGCCAAGAATGCTGACGACCGGTATCAGTCGGCACGGGGATTGCGGCACGACCTCGAGCGATGCCTTGCCGCGTACGAGACGAACGGCGGCGAAATTGCGCCGTTTCCGCTTGGCGAAGCGGATTATTCCGGTGTCTTTCGACTGCCCCAGAAGCTGTACGGTCGGCAGCGCGAAGTCGCGGATATCATTCAGGCCTTCGAAAGCTGTGCCGACGGCGCTCGCGAACTGCTGCTCGTGGGAGGGAATTCCGGCACGGGCAAGACCGCCTTGGTACATGAAGTGCACAAACCAATAACGGCTCGCCGTGGATACTTCTGCAGCGGGAAATTCGACCAGTTACAGCGCGCGACACCGTATTTTGCCTTCCTCGAAGC
>JBFIBB010000028.1:0-21055 GCA_041582695.1 Rhizobiaceae bacterium | reverse complement strand
GCAAGCGAGCACAGGGCGTTTGAAAAAACGCTGATGGCCCGAGTTTCCGCCGCGGGGCTGGAAAACCGTATTTTGTTTACCGGCGAAATTCCTCCCGAAAAACTTGCAGGTCTTTTGCCCGGCCTGTCGCTGCTCGTGGCCGCGCCGCGCTACGAGGGATATGGCATGACCGTGCTTGAAGCCATGGCGTGCGGCGTTCCCGTCATTGCCAGCAACACCGGCTATTTTACCGGATTTATCGGTAATTCGGATTGCGGCCATATCGCCGATCCGAACAATGCTGAAACCATTGCCGCCCTGGCGATGCAAATGCTGTCATCGGAAAACCGCATTGAAGCGGCCGGAAAAACGGCGAGGAACCGCGTCGTGAAACACTTTTCGGTTGACGGGGAAATAGAGGCGATCGACCGGGTCTATCGTTCATTATGCGGGTATGAAAACAAGCCCGGCGGTACGGCGGCGCGATGAACATCCAGGCTTTCATCATCCATCTGAAGCGTGCCGAACAACGCCGCTCGCAGGTCGACCGCATCATCGCCGGATGCCCGGTAAAGGCGCAGGTAATCGATGCCGTGGATGGCAGGACGATGAGCGAGCTCGAGCAGAGCCGGTTCTACAGGTTCGAAAAACTGTTCGAGCCGCGCTATCCTTTTCGTATCGGTCCGGGCGAAATCGGATGTTTCCTCAGCCACCGCAAGGCCTGGCAGAAAATCGTGGACGATGGCCTCGACGCCGGCCTGATCATCGAGGACGATGTGGAGATCGACACACCCGTTTTCGGCCGGGTATTCGATCTTGCAAGCCGGCATGTCGGCAAGCTCGGCTACGTACAGTTTCAGGTTCGAACCGTCACCGGGACGGCAACAACAGTTGCAACCGGCAACGATTGCCGCCTCGTCGCGCCGGTGATTGTACCGCTGCGCACATCCGCCCAGCTTGTCAGCAGGAGCGCGGCCAGCAGGTTGCTTGAAAAGACAGGCACATTCGACCGGCCCGTGGACGGAATGCTGCAGCTCAAATGGGAGACCGGCCTTGACGTCGTCTGCGCCGTGCCATCCGGAGTGAGCGACAGAACCGCCGAATCGGGCGGAAGCACCATCTCCAACCGCCGCCGCCAAGGTGTTGCCTCGAATATCAGACGGGAGATCCTGCGCTGGCGCTACCGGCTGGAAATTTCCCGGCTGTCGCGGCGCCACGCCGGCCGGGAACAAAGCGTTTTCGGTTCAGTCGGAATCGATTAAGTGCGAGGCAGGATAACGATGTTGCCGTCAGGCGCGTTCACACCGTGCGGCAAAATTTCAAGGCTGTCCGTTTTGGATATCGCGTAAAGTCCATTGCTCCCACACGAAATCATAGCTCCATTCGCAACGATGTGTTTCGGCTAGGCGCGAAATGATTGCTTCGCGTTGGCTGATATACTCCCTTCCAAACAGATGGAATTGTACCTGTAAGGTGTGAAAGCGGGTGATGTATCCGCTATCAATCAATGCAGGAAGAAGATCGTACTCGCCGCCTTCAATATTGATTTTGGCCAATGCAATCTGATGTTCGGGAAATTGCTTCATGAATTTTGCGACATCGACAACCCTGCCCATCACGGATGCTTGGGCGCCGGAAACTGCCGACGAGGCATCCCCGGCGTCCGAAAGGCCAAGCGCGCCATCCGCGCTCCCCAGCGCAAAAGGGTGGACGGTGACCCGATCATCATCCTCGAATTTGTGTGAGAGGCTGTCGGCAAAGCGCGGATGCGGTTCAAAAATGTGAACTCGGCAGCCAAATTTCCCGACAATGCGCTCTGCCCAACCGCCTTCGAAGCCGCCAATATCGAAAACCACGGAACTGGAACCTACGCTTGCAAAATCATAGCGGCGGGATTCCATGTTGTCCTTTTTCCAGCGCCGGTATGAGCGATGGGAAACTTTGCGCCAAGGTTCGCGATGAAGTTTGAGCCAATAAGCTGGCGAAAGGCGCATGATGCTTTACCAAGGTTGAACGAAATCGCTGCCGACATTATAGGCCGGAATCAGGATCAACAAGGCGCGCATCGGGCGCGCGAACTGTGGACGTATGATCATCTCGCGCCTCAATGGTGGTCTCGGCAACCAGATGTTTCAGTACGCCGCCGGGCGGGCACTGGCATTGCGTCATGGCGTTGACCTGGTACTCGATGCACGCATTTACAATCGACAGACACAGTTCGGTTTCGGCCTCGACGTCTTCAATGTCGCCAATGTTCAATCTCCTGGTTCGCCAATGCCTCCGGATCGAAAAACAAACCCGTTCGCCTATCTCATCTGGCGCGGTTTCAAGCTGAAACCCGTGATATTCCGTGAAAGAGGCCTTGCCTTCAATGAAGGCTTCGCTTCCCTCGGCAGCGACGTCTACCTGTCCGGCTACTGGCAAAGCGAACGCTATTTCAATGAGCACGAAGCAAGAATAAGGGAGGAATTTCGCATAATTCGCCCGCCGGACGCGCTCAATCGAAAAATGCTCGAAAAGATCGCGCAAGTGCCGGCGGTTTCTATACATGTCCGGCGCGGTGATTATGTCAACGATGCCAGGACGAACACCACGCACGGCACGTGTTCGCTCGACTACTATCGTCAGGGTCTGTTGCGCATCGCCGATCACAAGGAAATCGATCCGGTAGTATTCGCGTTTTCTGACGACCCGGACTGGGTGCGCCAAAATCTCGACATCCCGTTTGAACTTGTGTTGGTCGATCACAACGACTCCACGCGCGGCCACGAAGATATGCGCCTGATGGCCGCCTGCCGGCACCATGTCATCGCCAATTCGTCCTTTTCCTGGTGGGGCGCGTGGCTCAACCCGTCACGAGAAAAGATGGTGATCGCTCCGAAGCGATGGTTTGCCGATCCGGACCTCGACAACCCCGATATCTGTCCGCAAGAATGGGTGAGGTTGTAAGCGGAAGGGGAACCCGGATCAGGGGAGCTTGGACAACGCCTTGCGCAAAGCCTCGAATTCGCCATCGAGCGCGTAGTGGTGGTTGCCGATGAACAGGCCCTGCCGGTCCACGTGGTCGGCATTGTCAAGCTCGCCATGGATCGAATGATCCATGTATTTGACCACCTCGTTGCGCGCGAAATTGCCTGCCACCACCGGCCGGTACTCGATTCCCGCCCCATCGAAGGCGTCGAGCACCCTTCGCCGGTCGAGATTGGTTTCGCGCCTCAATGTCATCGCGAAACCGAACCAGCTGCTTTCGCCGGTCTCGCGCTGGATGATGAACTGCGGGAAATCCGCCATGACCAGCCTGAAAATCTCGGCATTTCGCCGCCGGCCGGAAACAATGTCCGGCAATTTCTTCATTTGCTCGCGGCCGATGGCGCCGCTCATTTCAAGCGGCCTGAGATTGTAGCCCGGCAGCACGAAACGGAAGGATTCGGTAAACGGGTCATCGCCCTTTGTGCCGGTCACCCGGTTTCGTTTCGGCAGGTTGCGCGTCCAGCCATGAGCGCGCAGCGACAGCATGATGTGATGAAGTTCCTCGTCGTCGGTAACGACGACGCCGCCTTCCATGGTGGAGATGTGATGGGAGAAGAACGCGCTGTAGCTGCCGGCCAGGCCGAATGTGCCGGCCTGTTTTCCGCCGAGCGTGGCTCCCAGCGCCTCGCAATTGTCCTCCAGCAGGATGATGTCGCGCCCGGCGATGATGTCGCCGATCGCGGTGAAATCGTTCGGATTGCCAAGCAGGTTTACGGCGAGGATCGCCCTAGTGCTTTCGGTAACGGCCGAGCGCAGTTGCACGAGGTCGAAATTCAGCGTCTCCGCATCGATATCGACAAATTTGATTTTCAACCCGTACTGATGCAGCGGGAAATAGGTCGTGCTCCACGACACCGCCGGCACGATCACCTCGTCGCGGGGATTGAGACGTTTCGTTGAATGGTAGCGCAGCGCCGCAACGATCAGCAAATTTGCCGACGAACCGGAATTCACCATCACCGCAAAACGTGACCCCATCGCTTCGGCAAACTGCCGTTCGAAGGCGGCGACCTCTTCACCCATGGAAAAGAAGCCGGAAGCGATCACGCGCTGGATCGCGGCATATTCCTTTTCGTCCCATGACGCGGTTGCCAGTGGAAATACCGGCTTGCTCATCGTGCCTCGCTTGCCAGAAAATACGCATAGGTCTGTTCGATGCCTTCTGCTAGCGAGGTCTTCGGCCGCCAGCCGAACGCGATTTGTTTCTCGACGGAAACCAGCTTCTGTTTCATGCCGGCCGGTTTCGACAGATCATGGGTGAATTCGCCCCGCCAGCCGATTACCGAAGCCACGGTGTCGTAGTACTCGTTTATCGTGTGGTCCTCGCCGACGCCGGCATTCATCATCTGCGGCAAGGCGTCGAAATCGCTGACTGCTTTCCACAGGAGATCGGCCAGGTCGCCGGCATACATGAACTCGCGCCGCGCCGATCCGTCGCCCCAGATTTCGACGGTATCCGCTTCCGATGCCTTCGCCTCGTGCACCTTTGCTATGACTGCCGGCACGAGGTGCGAAACGGCGGGATCGAACTTGTCGTATCTGCCGAAAATATTACACGGAATCAGTGTCTTGTAGGACAATCTTTCGTTCATGCGGCTTACATAGTCGCAAAGCCGCGCCGTCATGATCTTCGCAAGCGCATAACCTTCGTTGGTCGGCTCAAGTTCGCCGGCGAGCACCATATCCTCGGCAAGCGGATTGGGAGCATTGCGCGGAAACATGCACGAGCTGCCAAGATTGATCATCCGCGGCACCCCGGCATCGCGTGCGGCGAGCACGATGTTGCGGCCCATGTCCATGTTGTCGACAAGAAATCCGGCGGGATCGGCGATATTGGCCTGAATGCCACCGACACGGCCCGCGGTGTGGATGATGATGTCAGGCCGCGCGGCCTTCACGAAAGACTTGGTCGCGGCAAAATCGGTCAGATCGAGCTCGCGGCTCGACGGCGTCATCAGCCGGTAGCGGCGCGCGGCTTCATGTTCGGTTAGGTTGCGGCCGACCATGCCGCTTGCCCCCGTTATCATGACGGTCGGCTTCGTCACGGATCTCAGCCTTTGTCGGCGCCGAAGGAGTTGTGCATCAGCGACGTACTCTTCTGCTCGAGTTCGGCGTCGCGCCAATCGGACACTGTCATTTCGCGCACAAGCTCCTCGAACGAGGTGCGCGGCTGCCAGCCCAGTTCCCGATGCGCTTTTGAGGCGTCGCCCAGCAGCGTCTCCACCTCGGTCGGCCGGTAATAGCGCGGATCGACCGCCACAACGATCCGGCCCTCCGCGTCGATGCCCTTTTCGTCTGGTCCGCTTCCCTGCCAGTTGATCGTCATGCCCAGTTCTTTCGCCACCGCCTCGACGAATTCGCGAACCGAATACTGCTGCCCGGTCGCAATCACATAGTCGCGCGGATTCTCCTGCTGCAGCATCAGCCACATCATCTCCACATAGTCGCGCGCATGGCCCCAGTCGCGCTTTGCGTCCATGTTGCCGAGATACAGGCATTCCTGCATGCCGAGCTTGATCCGCGCCAGCGCCCGCGTGATCTTGCGGGTAACAAAGGTCTCGCCGCGAATTGGGCTCTCGTGATTGAACAGGATGCCGTTGCAGGCATAGAGCTTGTAGGCTTCGCGGTAATTGACCGTGATCCAGTAGGCATAGAGCTTCGCCACCGCGTAGGGGCTGCGCGGATAGAACGGCGTCGTCTCGCGCTGCGGCGTTTCCTGCACCAGCCCGTAGAGTTCCGATGTCGAAGCCTGGTAGAATCGGGTTTTTTCGCCGAGACCGAGAATACGGATCGCTTCCAGCAGACGCAGGGTGCCGAGCGCGTCCGAGTTGGCGGTGTATTCCGGCTCCTCGAACGACACGGCCACATGGCTCTGGGCTGCGAGATTGTAGACCTCGTCGGGTCGAACCTGCTGCAGGATGTGGGTGAGCGAGGAGGAATCCGTCATGTCGCCATGGTGCAGCACGAATTGCCCGCTGTGTCCGTACTCGCCTTCGAACAGGTGATCGATGCGCGCGGTATTGAACAGCGAAGTGCGCCGCTTGATGCCGTGAACTTCATAACCCTTGTTCAGAAGGAACTCCGACAGATAGGCGCCGTCCTGACCGGTAACGCCCGTGATCAGGGCCTTTTTCGGCGATTCTTCTCTGGAATTGTTCATACGGGGTCCTCGGCCAGCATCCGCCCCGTCGTCACCAGGCGAGCGGCGTTTTGTTCGTGATCGGCATAAAGCATCGCCCTTTGCCTGTTGATCAGGATCGAAGCGCGGCGCCTGCGGTAGTCGGCTTCCGAAAGGTTGCCGATCGCGGCCTTGATATCGTCGAGGCTGTCGCAGATCAACATGCCTTCCTTGTCGAAGTATTTTCCGATATCGGGCGCGCCCCAATAGATCGGCACCGTGTCGCACAGCAGGCAGTCGACAAGCTTCTCGGTAAAATATCCGGCCTCGCGCACGTTTTCGATGACGACCGAGTAGCGGAACGGCGCAAGTCCCTCAGACTTCTTTTCGAAAGGCCGGTAGGCGCGCCCCATCACCTCGGCATCGGCGCTGGACGCGATCAGCCAGTCGGCGACGGCATGGCGAAGCCTGTGGCCTTCCAGCGAAGTCTTGGACGATGCAATCAGCGAAAGCGATCTGGTCTTGCTTCTGTTGATTTCACCTTCCTTGCTTACCCACGACGAACCGAATACGAAGTGCAACGCATTCGGTATGGCGGCCTCCAGATCCGGATTGCAGGTCAACACCTTGTGAAAGCGGCGATGAAACAACCGCATCAGCCGCATATGCCTTTTGTGCACGGCCGCCGGCTCGACGATCATCACCGATACTTTGCAGCGTACTCCCGGCCGCGGCATGTAATAGAGCCTGCTGCTCGGATAGACCAGCAGATGATCGTCGGGGCCGAGGTCGCTAATCGTCCCTTCAATGCTGAGCGGCGTTCCCAGCGGCCAACGCAGGGTGCCGAGCGGGAGCCGCGCAAGCCCGGGACCGGGTTTCGTTCCGTAGGGAAGAACTGCGGCTGCCACCTTATCGTCTACCGGAAAGGATTCGTTCGGAAGAATGCGGTCAACGCCCTGCATTCATTCGAGATTTCAAACGGCTTCTGCTTCTCACGAGGAACTCCCGCAAGCGCGCGATTTTGATATCGAACTTGGGAAAAATTGCAACCGGTGCATATCTTGCGAACCTTTTCAGGCTGCTAGTCGGCTTGCCCCTCGGCATTGGCAGGGACTTTTCCGAGCGAATGATCCGCCAACGTTTGGATTTCTGGGCGTGGGGCGACTTTGCCATCGCCAGCTTCGATAGCCTGACGAGCGCGAACATGATGTTGAAGCGCTCCAGAACAAGGTTCCGTGCCTTACCGATATCGCTGATCGACTGTTCCCAGCGCTTTTCCTCCACGGCTGACAGCATTTCCCGCATGGCTTCCTCAGGCCGGCTAATGTCGATTGGCATGAAGGAGCCCCGTGGCAACTCAAGCGCTGCATTGCTGCACCCTGAATAAAACGGAAAAGTCCACGCGAGCAGCGGATCGGACAGTTTTTCTGTCCAGGTGTATGGCTCATCCCCGTTTTCAAGAGCGATGTGATACTTGTAGCCTAACAGCGCCTCGAGTTTGTCACCAATTTCATTCCTTCCCCGCCCGAATACCTCGACGACATCGCCATGATGCTTTTCCACATGATCGATAAACCGTGAGCGAATTTTGTGATGTTCGGTATTGTATCTCGTGCTGGTGATGATCGAGATTTTATCGGTGGTTTTCTCCGGCACCTTCAGGTTCTTGAACCAGTCATAGCCTTTCAGATGATCCGGGTGCAGGCCCGCATTGAAGTCCACGCCGGCAAACCAGTGAAGACAATAGTTTTCGCGTAGAACTTCGGTTTCCAGTTCGACCGGAGATGTCGTCAGCACCAATCCGAACTGATTGAGAAAAGCCTTTGAAAACGGGTGAATCACATCCGGCTCGCCGGCCACGAATACCGTTCGCTCGCGCGGCAGGTGTGTGGGTATGGAATAGCTCGACCGTGTATGGACGATAAGAACGTCGATATCGTCCGGCACGTTCAGCCCGAATGAAAACTCAACCCCGCCAAGGCGGCTGGACATGCCGGGGCTTTGCTTGAGGAAATAGACCGGATCCCAGTTTATGAAGACATGGGTTTTTATCACTGCGCGATCCAAAAAATCAGTGCCCGAACAAAAGGGGTTAAGAGGTCAACAGGCAATTGGAAATGCTGCTCTGAATCTCATCGCCCCGGAATATCGGCCAGCCCCTCATCCTTGATCTGCCTTATCGTCAGCGCGGTGCGAACCGTGTCGACATTCGGCGTGGCGGTCAGAACCTCGATGACGAAATTCTGGAAGCTGGTCAGGTCGGATGCGACGCAATGCAGCAGGAAATCTGTTTCCCCCGACACCATCCAGGCGCGTCGCACCATCGGCCAGCTTTGCGCCAGCCGCGAAAATTCCTTCAGATCCGCATCCGACTGGTGATGCAACCCGACAAGGCAGAAAGCGACCAGGTCGAAACCGAGCGCAGGACAGTCTAGAATGGCGCGATAGCTCTTGATGATGCCGCTGTTTTCAAGCCTTTTCAGTCGCCGCAGGCAGGGCGGCGCCGAAATTCCCACCCGTTGCGACAGTTCCACATTGGTCATGCGTCCGTTTTCCTGCAGTTCCCGCAGGATTTTCCAGTCGATGGCGTCGAGATCGGCTTTGAGCGGCATTGCATACTTTCTCGCGCAAGATTCTGTCACGCGGCTGAAACTTTATTACCGAACGGTCGCCCGCTCGCCAACCCCTACGAATATCGCGCCGCCTGGCACTTATTCACCGTTGACCACCGCATCGAACTGCAAAACCTGTAAACGAAACCGTCATTTGCGCTGCTTGACCTTGCAACCGACCGATGCGCGCACCTACATTACCGGCGCTCAATTGAAAAACAGAACCCTGTACTTCCCAAGGCCGACCCATGACCACAACCCACGCGCCCGTCATCATTATCGGATCGGGACCTGCCGGATACACGGCCGCGATCTATGCCGCTCGCGCCATGCTCAAGCCGGTACTGATCGCCGGCCTGGAACAGGGCGGACAGTTGATGATCACCACCGATGTCGAGAATTATCCCGGTTTCGGCGACCCCATCCAGGGACCCTGGCTGATGGGCGAAATGTTGAAACAGGCCGAAAATGTCGGAACCGAAGTTGTCAACGACCTGGTGACCGAAGTCGATCTCGACCGGCGGCCTTTCCGCCTCAGATGCGATTCGGGCAATGAATTTACCTGCGATGCGCTGATCATAGCCACCGGCGCTCAGGCAAAATGGCTGGGCATTCCCAGCGAGCAGACCTTCATGGGATTTGGCGTATCGGCTTGCGCCACCTGCGACGGCTTTTTCTATCGCGGCAAGGATGTCGCAGTGATCGGCGGCGGCAATTCCGCCGTCGAGGAGGCGCTATACCTCTCCAACCTCGCCCGCCATGTGACCGTTGTGCACCGGCGCGACGAGTTCCGTGCTGAGAAAATCCTGCAGGAGCGCCTGTTTGCCAAGAAAAACGTCACGATAATGTGGGACACCGTGCTGGACGAGATCACCGGCAATCCGGCCAAACCGCCGATGCCGCCATCCGTCACTGGAGTCCGGCTGAAAAACGTCAAGACCGGCGATATCACCGACCTTGCCGTCGACGGCGTTTTCGTCGCAATCGGCCATGCGCCCGCGGTTTCGCTCTTCGAAGGCAAGCTGAAGCAGAAGCCGAACGGCTATCTGGAAACCGCGCCTGATTCCACGCGCACGAACGTGCCTGGCGTATTTGCCGCCGGCGATGTTACCGACGATATTTACCGGCAGGCCGTGACAGCGGCGGGGCTTGGCTGTATGGCGGCGTTGGAAGCTGAAAAGTATCTTGCCGCGCTTGAAACGCACCGCGTCGCCGCCGAATAGGCAACACGGTGCCGGAAAACCGGCCGCAGACAGGGGGTCAGGTTCGCAATGTCGCTCGACTGGGACAAGTTGCGCGTGTTTCACGCCGCCGCCGAGGCCGGTTCCTTCACCCATGCCGCCGAATCGCTGCATTTGTCGCAATCGGCGATCTCCCGCCAGGTCAGCGCCTTGGAGCACGATGTCGGCGTTCCGCTGTTCCAGCGCCATGCCCGCGGCCTGGTGCTTACCGAGCAGGGCGAACTGCTGTTTCGCACCGCGCACGACGTCTTCATTCAGCTCGAGACGGTCAAGGCCCAGTTGGGCGAAACCACCGACAAGCCCCAGGGCACACTCAGGGTCTCGACGACGGTCGGCCTTGGCGCCGGCTGGCTCACCGACCGCCTGCCCGAGTTCATCGAAATTTATCCCGACATCAATCTCCAGCTCATCCTCACCAACGAGGAGCTCGACCTGACCACCAGGCAAGCCGATTGCGCGCTTCGTCTGCGCCAGCCGCAGCAGCCCGACCTCATCCAGCGCAAACTGTTCACGGTGCATCTGCACCTGTTTGCCTCTCCAGCCTATCTGAAAAAATTCGGCAAGCCGAAGGATCTCGCCGATCTCGACAACCACCGGATCATCACTTTCGGCGAGCCCGTACCGATGTGGCTGAGCGGATTGAACCAGTTGGAAGGGCTCGGCATGCCCGAAGGCGCGCGGCGAACCGCCTCCCTGCAGATCAACGATCTTCTGTCGATCAAGCGCACGGTGCAGCGCGGTGCGGGCATAGCAATGCTGCCGGACTACATGATTGCCGACGATTCCGGCATTACGCAGGTGCTTCCCGAACTCGAACCGCCCTCATTCGATACCTATTTCTGCTATCCCGAAGCGATGAAATCGCAGGCCAAGCTGAAGGCTTTCAGGGATTTCCTGCTTTCGAAGGCCCGCAGTTGGACCTATTAACCAGCTTTCAGATGAGCTATGCGTTTTTTGCATAGGTGCAATGCACAATAGTGAATTGCAATTCCGTTTGTTAGTGAACATATAAACATCCGTTACCGGCTGCATTCCTCCTCCCATTGGCACCGGTAATGTGACTTTTGGACAGCGACCGACTGGGTCCATCCAAATTTTCAAGGCCGGCCGGAAACGCCCGGCCTTTTCTTTTGCCCGAAATTCTGCACGCGATTGAGGAGCGGAACCGCCTGTATCGAAGCGGTTCCCTTCACGGTGATGGACGGTGGATCACATGAACAGGCTTTCGCCCTTCATGTCCTTGTAGAGATCGGCCACCTGTTCGCCGTAGCCATTGTAAATGATCGTCGGCACCCGTTCCCCGGTATGCAGGATTCGTTCGTTCGCCTGGCTCCAGCGCGGGTGCGGAACTTCCGGGTTCACATTGGCCCAGAAACCGTACTCGTTGGCTGCGATCGTCTCCCAGAAGCTCTTTGGCCGCTCTTCGGTGAACGTGATCTTGCGGATCGATTTGATCGACTTGAAACCGTACTTCCAGGGCAGCGCCAGCCGAATCGGCGCGCCGAACTGCTTGGCTGCCGGCTTGCCGTAGGCGCCCGTCACCATGAAGGAAAGATCGTTCATGGCTTCTTCCATTGTCACGCCCTCGACATACGGCCAGGGGTACCAGACCTGCTTCTGACCGCTTGCCATCGACGGATCGAGAAATGTCTCGAAGCGGATGTACTTCGCCGAGCCGAGCGGTTTGGCGAGATCGACGAGCTTTGACAGCGCAAATCCCGTCCACGGCACCGTCATCGACCATGCTTCGACGCAGCGATGCCGGTAAAGGCGCTCCTCGAGCGGTATCTTGCGCACAAGATCGTCGAAGGCGATCGTGAAAGGCTGTTCCACCATACCGCCGATCTCGATGTCCCAGGGCCGGATCACCAGCCCCTGCGCCGCGGCTGAAATGGTTTTGTGTGATCCGAACTCGTAGAAATTGTTGTAGGTCGAATTGATTTCCTCCGGCGTCAGTTCGCGGCCGAGCTCGTATGCTTCATTGCGTACCGCCGGATAGAGATCGGCCGTGGGATCGCCCTCGTTGGCCATGGCACTGCGGGGCGCGATCGCCGGCAAAGCGGCCGCGAGCCCGCCAAGGCCCATGCCGGCCAGGATCGTGCGTCGGTTCAAATAGGCGCTTTCGGGAGTTGCATCTGCTTCGGCGATTGCCCAGGCCGGGCGGCGGTGGATCGAAACCATGACGGATTTTCCTTGATTCCCTGCAAAACGCGCCTGCGCAAAGTGCACAAGCAAGCCGCCGCGCACAATATAACGCAATCCGCGTCATACAAATCAGTTGTGATCACGATCGCGTGGTCACGATCCGCACCAGCAACTTGCCGGCCCAGACCAGCGCGATCAGAAGCAGCACCGGCCAGATGATAAGGAGATCGACGCGGATGTCGAAACGGGCCGGCATGAGATATTCGAGCGCCGCATAAGCAGGAAACGCCAGCAGCGGGGCATGGGTGACCCAAGCCGCCCGGCGCAGCTTTCGCCATGGAAACAGCGAGATGACACCACAGGCCACGATGAAAACCGCCAGAACCGACAACAGCAGGTCGGCGGTTTCCTCCCCGGTCTGATAAAGCGTCATGCGTTGTTGCTACGCCGCCGCCTGCTTTCCGTGTGCGTGCATCACGTCGTCGGCCAGACGTCCGACGAGTTCTGCCATGTGATCGAATTCGGCCCGGTAGCTGGCCACGCCCGCCGTGGCGGAGCGCAGCTCGATGATCAGGTCGCGCATTTCCGCAAGCGGCATCGTAGCCTCGACGACATCCCAGCCGTCCCAGCCCGGTTTGGAGTCGAAACCGAGTATCTGGCCGCGCCGCTGCGGAATGATCGCCGTCACTTTCGCGGTCGCATCCGAGGGGGTCGATATTGCCACCTTCATCACCGGCTCGAGCAAAACCGGATGGCAGGCCGCAAGCCCTTCCTTCATTGCCAGCTTGCCGGCCATCTGGAAGGCCATGTCGGAAGAATCGACCGAGTGGTACGATCCGTCCGCCAGGTTGACCGCCAGATCGACCACCGGAAAGCCGAGCGGGCCGCATTTCAGGAAGTCCCGCACTCCGTGCTCCACTGATGGAATGTACTGCTTGGGCACGACTCCGCCGGTGATCGTGTCGGTGAACTCGAAGCCCGCCCCGCGCGGCAGCGGCTTGATATCGAGCACCACATCGCCGAATTGGCCATGACCGCCGGACTGTTTCTTGTGCCGTCCGCGCTGGGTTGTGCCCTTCATGATCGTCTCGCGATAGGGAATCTCCGCCGGGCTGGCTTCCACGGGAATCTGGTATTTGCCCTCCAGACGCTCCTTGATTACCCGCAGATGCATCTCGCCGTGACCTGAAAGGATCGTTTCACCGGAATCCTGATTGTGCTCCAGCGTCAGCGATGGATCCTCCTCGCCAAGCCGTTGCAGCGCCGATGACAGCTTGACCTCGTCCTTGCGCTCCTTCGGCTTGAGCGCGGTGGAGAACACCGTGTGCGGCGCGGCCAGAGCCGCCAGTTGCGTGACGGAACTTTTCGCGGGCCCGAGCGTGTCGCCGGTCTTGATTTCATCGAGTTTGCCGAGCGCCACGGTCTCGCCCGCCGAAGCGTCGGAAATCTTGGTCTGGTCCTTGCCGAGCAATTTGTAGATGCCCGAAACCTTGCCGCTTCGTCCCTCGCCGGAGGTGACTTCTGTTCCGTCGCCGATCTTGCCTGAAAGCACCCGCGAGACCGAAAGCTTTCCGCCATGCGGCGTATGGATCGTTTTCATCACCTGCATGCACGGGTCAGGCAGGTTGCCGCCGGCGCCCAGCCGCTTGACGGTATCGGTCACATCCGGTCCGTCATGGCGTATGGCCTTCAGCAGCCGCAGTATGCCGTTGCCCGCCTCTGCGGTTCCGATGAAGACCGGTGTGATCGCGCCATCGCGCAAATCCGCCGACAAATCGTCGAACACCGCGTCGCGCGGCGGTTCGATCTCGTCAAGTAGCTGCTCCATCAGCAGATCGTCATGGTCGGCCAGCGTTTCGAGCATGGAAAACCTCGCCTCCACCTCGCGCGCCTTTTCGTCGTCGGGAATGGGCGCGATCTCGCTTTCCGCATGCTCGCGCCACACATAGGCCCGTTCCAGCGCCAGATCGATGGAACCGACGACGATTCCGTTCTTGCGGAGCGCTATTTGCCGCATGAGCAGCGGATTTCGGCTGGCCGGTTGCAGCATCTGCAGTGTGTCGCGGACTCCCAATTCGCTTCTGTCGACCTTGTTCAGGAAAAGCATGCGCGGAATTCCGGCATCCTCGAGCTTGCGGATGATGAGCTGCAGCGCCGGGATCTTCTTCTCGTCGGCTTCGGCCACCACCACCGCGAGATCGCAGGCCGGCAGCACCGCCTCGGATTCGAACGCGAATTCGATCGAGCCCGGACAATCGACGAACGTCATGGTCTCGCCCATGAACTCGGTCGTGGCGATTGTTGCCTCGACGCTCATCTGGTGTTCGCGCGCCTCGGCCGAATGATCGCCGACGGTATTTCCCGATGTCACCGAGTTCTGCTTCGCGATGGCGCCTGTGCGGGCCAGAATGGCTTCAAGCAGCGTTGTCTTGCCGCTCGCGAAGGGACCGACAATGGCGATGCATTTCGGTCCCGAACGTCTCTCTCCGGCGCGAATTCCCATGGCTGCGGACCTCCTCCTTGCGCAAGTACCCAAAAAGGCGGCGGCCAATTAAAGCCTGTCCAAACTGCGCGGGAGAAAAAATCAACGCCTCTCCCGGGAAGAACCGGTCACAGCCGACACCAACGCGGCCGGAGATACGGCATGTATCACCAGCCGTGACGTATCGAACCACGAGATTGACCGGCGGGCAAGCCCTCGTTCCGGAATCATGATGACGGACATCGTCTGCCGGGCGCGCCGGCCGGCGGCTTATCTGAGCTCGCCGCAAAAGCGCTGGATGCGGCTGCAGGCTTCCTCGAGCAATTCCTCGCTTGTGGCATAGGAAATGCGGAAATTCGGTCCGAGACCGAACGCCGAACCATGGACGACCGCGACACCCTCCGTCTTCAGCAGTTCGGTGACGAAATCCTCGTCGGTTTCGATCGCTTTGCCCGACGGCGCGCGCTTGCCGATCAGGCCATCGCAGGAAGGATAGACATAAAAGGCGCCTTCCGGCGTCGGGCAATTGATGCCCTTGGCCTGGTTCAGCATCGAGACCACGAGATCGCGGCGGCCCTGGAAGATCGCCTTGTTGCGGTCCACGAAATCCTGCGGGCCGTTCAGCGCCTCTACCGCCGCCCACTGCGCAATCGAACAGGCTCCCGATGTCTGCTGACCCTGGATCATGTCCATGGCCTTTATCAGCTCGATCGGTCCTGCCGCATAGCCGATGCGCCAGCCGGTCATCGCATAGGCCTTGGATACGCCGTTCATGGTCAGCGTGCGCTCGTAAAGCGCCGGTTCCACCTCCGCAATCGTGGCGAAGCGGAATCCGCCATACGTCAGATGCTCGTACATGTCGTCGGTCAGTACCCAGACATGGCTGTGTTTCTTCAGGACATCCGCCAAAGCTTTCAACTCGTCGGCCGAATAAGCCGCGCCCGAGGGGTTTGACGGCGAGTTGAACACCAGCCATTTGGTCTTCGGGGTTATCGCCCTGTCGAGCGCTTCCGGCGTCAGTTTGAAGCCGTTATCGATGGTTGTTTCGGCAAACACCGCGGTACCGCTGCAGATGGCCACCATTTCGGGGTAGCTCACCCAGTAGGGTGCTGGAATGACCACCTCGTCGCCCGGATTGAGCGTCGCCATGAAGGCGTTGAACAGGATCTGCTTGCCGCCCGTGCCGACGATTGTCTGGGCCGGTGCGTAGTCGAGATTGTTCTCGCGCTTGAATTTCGCGGCGATCGCCTCGCGCAGCGGGGCAATGCCGGATACCGGCGGATATTTGGTTTCGCCGCGCCGGATCGCGTCTATGGCCGCGTTTTTGACATTGTCCGGCGTATCGAAATCCGGCTCTCCGGCGCCGAGCCCAATGACGTCGCGGCCCTGTGCCTTCAGTTCGCGCGCCTTCTGGCTGACGGCGATGGTTGCGGATGGTTTGACGCGCGAAAGAATGTCGGCGAGGAAGGACATGATCGGATTTTCCATTGAACAGGGCGATTTCACTTACCGCGGGGGCAAGCCTATCTGTCCCATGGCACGCAATAGCGCAAGCCGGTCCCGCCAATTTCGTGGACCTGTTAACGCCTCATGAAGTCTTACCCGCGATATTTGCAAGTCTTCCCGCGCCAGGAGGGAGAAAATGTCGCGACCGGGCGGCCTTGCCCATATTGCCGAAAATGCCGACGGTTCCAGATCGGCCGTATGGGGCATTTATGAGCTGCGCACCGCCTTCCAGCCCATTTTTGCCTTCAACGATGACGGCAAGCTTGTTGTCGCTGCGTACGAATGCCTGATCAGGCCATTCCGCGCAGGTATCTCGGTCTCCCCAAACAGGCTCTTTGCAAGCGTACCCCCCGAAGACCGTTTCGAAGTCGAAACCCTGACCCGAAACCTGCATCTCCTCAATGCAAGCTTGTTTGTCGATCCGCCAGCATCGATTTTCGTCAACTTCGATCCCTCCCTGTACGCAACCCGGGAGAATATCGACGACGCACTGGGCAACATGCGTCAGGTGATGCAAGAGGGCAAACTGGAACCGTCACGCATTGTCTGTGAGTTGACCGAACAAAAAAGTGCATCCCCGCTTGCGTTGCGCAGCCTGATGATGGCGCTGCGCGAAAGCGGATTCCGCATCGCCGTCGACGATTTCGGCGCCGACGATTCCGATTTCGAACGGATCATCCACATGGATCCGGATATCGTGAAATTCGATGCCGAATGGGTCATCAAGTTGTTGAAATCGGCCTCGGGCTATTCCCTGCTGAAATCGATGGTCGCCAAGGTTTCCCGGCTCGGCATTCAGACCGTGATCGAAGGCGTAGAGGAGCCGTGGCAACTTGAACTGACCGAAAAGACCGGCGCCGTGATGGTGCAGGGGTTCGGCATCGCGCGGCCTAGGCTGGCCTCTTCGGAGTATCCGGCAAGGCGGGAACCAGAACAGCAGGCCGAAACGGTTTTGAAACCGCTTCCCGCCGCACCTGCGCGCCGTATCGCGCAGCCCCTTTTCGGACGCAGGCAATAACGCTATAAAAACGGCCGCGCCGCCGTCAGAAAATGTCTTAACTGAAAAGTCACCGGTCTGCGCCACATTTGCCGTCGGTTCAGTTAGGGGGAACTGACTTGAATGCGATCCAAAGACCGCAATTTGTCAATGATGCTGTTTTTGCGGACGAAATCGGAATGCGATTCGGACGTTACGGTGACTACGTAATCAGGTCCGCCTATCAACCCATACTGAGAAACGATGCAGGTTGGCTGCGTCCCGTTGCCGTCGAAGGCCTTGCCTTGGTCACAAGAAAAGGAGAGCCGGTGCCGTGCACTGAGCTTTTCGGCGCAATTCCCGATGGAGACAAACTGTTTATCGAGTGCATGTGCAGGGCCTTGCACATCCTGAACTGCAAGCCCTCCGGAATTAATCACCTGGATCTGTTTTTCAATTTCGACCCAAGCTCCCATTTGAAGCTTGGACAATCCATACATGAAATCCGCTACACTGCGCGGCATACCGGCGATCTTGGCGTCAGCACGCGCATGCTGGTATGCGAAATCACCGAAGCGGCAGCGCCGGATAATGACATCTTGCTCGAACTTGTCCGGGAAACCCGCCGTCATGGCATCCGCATTGCGATCGATGATTTCGGCGCTGGCCAATCGGACTGGGAGCGCTGCGATCTGCTCCAGCCAGACCTTGTGAAGATCGATGCCGGATGGTTCCAGCGGCTGGTGGCCGAGCGAAGCGCCCTTCACCTGCTGGCCCGCCTGATCGAGCAATTCAGCGAAAGGGAGATACCCGTCCTGATCGAGGGGATTGAGACGCCCCTGCATCTGCGGGCGGCTCTCGATGCCGGTGCCGAACTGTTTCAGGGCTATCTGTTCGGCCGCCCCGCTCTCGCCGGCAGCGGGTTTTCCGACAAGCCCATCCCGCTCGCTTCGGTCGAGGACAACACGCCGCCATTCTCAATTTTGCAGGCCAGGCAGCAGCGGCAGATGTTCTACTGAGACCACGATTCAAGTCGACTGATCCTCCGTTCAGACCAATTGACTGGCGCCGGCCGGCGCTTCCCGTTAGAGCGAACCCTGTTCCTGGACAGAGGTTGTCATGCTGAAACTGTATTCCATGCCGAGTTCCGGCAATTCATACAAGGTGCGTCTTCTTCTGGCGCTGCTCGGGCGTGAATTCGAGCACATCGACGCCGAGTACGGTAGCGGCGTTACGCAAACGCCGGAATTCCTCGCCAGGAACCCCAAGGGCAAGGTGCCGCTTCTGGAACTTGACGATGGCCGGCTGATATCCGAATCGAATGCCATCCTGCTCTATCTCGGCGAAGGCACGCCCTATGTGCCCGGCGACGCCTACGAACGCGCGCTCGTCCATGCCTGGATGTTCTTCGAGCAGAATGCCCATGAGCCGACGATTGCCGTCCGCGCCGCCATCCTCACCTATCCGCAACGCGCCCACCTGCGCACTCCGGAACGGCTGGGCGAACTCCTGCAAAGCGGCGAGCGCGCGCTCGCCGTCATGGAAACGCAGCTTGCAAAAACGCCATGGCTTGCCGGCGGCCGGCCGACCGTCGCCGATATCTGCCTTTACGGCTATACCCATTCGGCGGAGAAAAAGGGCGGCTACGACCTGTCGAAATTCCCGGCGATCAGTGCCTGGCTTTCCCGCGTCGCCGCCCTGCCCGGCCATGTGCCGCTGGAATGGGTGCCGTAGGAACAGCCGGTATTCCGGTTTCGGATGTTCAGGCGGGTACCCTGGCGCGCGCGCCGCTCTCGATGGTGCGTGGAGCGCTGTTGAGTTTCTCGATGGCAAAGCCGGCGGCCGCCTTGTAACCGGCCATGAATTCGGCGCGCTCGCCCGGCGGAATCACATCATCGATATTGTCGAACTCGCCGCCGCAACGTTCGTCGACCATGTTGAGAAGTCCGAAGGGACCGGCGCCGCGATTGCGCAGCACCAGTTGCGAGACGGGTCCGCAGAGTTGACTATCGTAGGCGGCAAGCGCTTTCGGGCCGACGCCATGTTGGATCATCTGGGCGCCCAGGACCCGCGCGTCGACAATCGCCTGGCTGGCGCCATTGGAGCCGGTTGGATACATCGCATGCGCCGCGTCGCCCAGCAGCGCCACGCTGCCATCCTGCCAGGTCGGAACGGGATCGCGGTCGATCATCGGATTTTCATAGGCGATGTCGGCTGCCCTCAGCAGCGCCGGCACATCCAGCCAGTCATATCTCCAGGTTTCGAAATGGTGGATGAAATCCTCGATGCCGACTGGCTTGAACCAGCCGCTTTGCTGCCAGCCTTCGCTGTTGTCGACCGTCACCTCCGCGATCCAGTTGATCAGCGCGTCGCCCGTTTCCGGGTCGGGATGGGAGATCGGATAGATGACCATGCGCTGCTTGTGGGTGCCGAGACCGACAAAGGACGAGCCGGTCCGGATCGGTTTTGCGACGGTGGTACCGCGCCACATGATGGCGCCGCCCCAGTGGATCGGCGGCTGGCCCGGATGCATTTGCGCGCGGATCGCCGAATGAATTCCGTCGGCGCCGATCAGCAACGAACCAGTATGGTGTTCGATGCCGCCGTCCGCATGTTCCAGGCGAACAGTCACGCTGCCGTCGGCATTGTTCTCGTAGCCCGTCACGCGCTGGCCGAGCCGGATCGTCTCCGGGCTGGCGCGCTCGGCAAGCTTTTCGGCCAGCAGCATGTGAAACCGGCCGCGATGCACCGCATATTGCGGCCAGTTGTATCCGGCCAGACGTCCGCGGGGCTCCGAATAGATATCGTTTCCATTAAGCCCGACCAGCGCCCATTCCTTGGCCGGCAGGCCAACCTTGTCGAGTTCGTCCGCGCCGATCCCGAGATCGTACAGTTCGCGAACGGCGTTCGGTTGGATGTTGATGCCGACACCGAGCGGACGCAGTTCCTGCACCGCCTCGAACACCGTGCATTCCACACCGATCTGCTCCAGCGTCAGCGCCAACGCCAGCCCGCCGATGCCTCCGCCTGCAATCAGTACGCGCGAATTTCCCGCCATTGAACTCAGAAGCCCTGTCCCCATTTCACACCAGGGAAGTTCTATAGGTGAAGCATCGCCGCCCGCCAACACGCATATGTCAAAAACCGTGGGAACCCGGCTGATGTCACTCATTGTCCCATCAGATGCAATGCTGCAGCGGCATTACCTCCGAACTCCCGGCCTTCAAGGCGGCAATGACATCGGTGGCGGCAGCGGATTGCCGCCTTGCGGACGAAGCAGACGTCAATGTGAGATGTGTTGACCACCAAAGTTCTTTGGCAACGGTTCAGCCGGGGAGAACCGGCAAAGGAGAAGATGTAGGCGTGGAAAACACATCAGACCTCTTTCGTCGTCGCTAATCCCGGCTGGGACAGACGAAGAATTCACAATCTTCGTAATTTCAGAGTATCGCCTGCCCCCCCACCGGCTTGAAAGATTAGAGCTTGCTCCAGATGCCGCCAATGCCCCAATAAAACGCAAGCGTTCGAGCCGTCGCCATGCCGTGAATCCGAGCCTGTTTCGGCCGGTTCACCTGCGGACTCCCCAGTCAGCGGAACACGCCCGCCGGCATCGGGGTCGCTCAAAGCCGTTTCCTTCGCGACGCGTTGCGAATTTCGTTGGGGAATTGGTTAACGGTAGACCCACGGACCCTGACTCCGTTAGTCCTGTTTCGAATCCAGGTTCCCCGGCCAACGTTCTTCAGAGACTTAGCTAATCAGATGAAGATCTGGGTCACGGCCCGATCAACAAATACGGTTGAGCCGCCAACCAGGAGATTCCGCCTGTCATTTGGGTTTTTGCGCTTCAAACCTGGCGTTCAATTCATCATGCCTGCGTTGGATTTCCGCCGGCCACTGCGCCTTGATCCATGACAGAACCGAAACGATCTCATCGTCGGACAGAATACCTTCGTAAGCCGGCATACG
>JBFIBB010000027.1:0-21353 GCA_041582695.1 Rhizobiaceae bacterium | reverse complement strand
GTCTTTGCCGGTAACGACCGGCCAGGCGTGATGCTCGCTTCAGCCGGGCGGACATATCTCAATCATTACGGCGTCGCGGTGGGCCGCAATGTCGGAGTCTACACCGCCAATGATTCAGCCTACGAGGCCGCGTTCGACCTCCCCAATGCCGGAGTCAACGTGGCCGCTATCATCGACAGCCGCGCGGAGGCGCCAGCCGAACTGGCGAACCGGGCGAAAGGCATCGGCATCCAGGTTTTCAAGGGACACGCAGTAACCGGAACGGCCGGCAGGCTCCGGGTTTCCTCGATGTCCGTCGAGGAAATCAATGGCGGCGGCAAACGGAGTATCGCGATCGATGCGCTGTTGACATCGTCTGGATGGACGCCTTCGTTGCATCTGTTTTCGCAATCGCGCGGCAAGGTGAAATGGGATGCGGAACGGCAGCGTTTCGTTCCCGGCGATTATGCCCAGCGATGCGTGTCGATCGGGGCTTGCGCCGGTACCGACGATATCGGCACGCTGATTTCCGAGGCTATTGACGCAGGCGAGACGGCGGCCAAGGAAACCGCCGGCAAGCGCGGCCGCAAGACACAGGTCCGGGCAACGTCCGGCGAAAGCCGCAAAGGCGATGTTATCGGTGCCGCCGACGGAGCGGGTTCGGCAGGCAAGGGGAAAGCATTCGTCGATTTCCAGAATGACGTCACGGCAAAGGATATCCGCCTTGCTGTGCGCGAAGGCATGCGTTCGATCGAGCATGTCAAACGTTTCACCACCACGGGAATGGCGACCGACCAGGGCAAGACTTCCAACGTGCACGGCCTGGCAATCGCCGCGGAAGCGCTGGGCAAACCCATCCCGGAAGTCGGGCTGACTACGTTCCGGGCTCCGTATACGCCCGTCACATTCGGCACGATCATATCGCATGGTCGGGGCAAGTTGTTCGACGTGCTGCGCAAGACGCCAATCGATGCGTGGGAGGAAGCGCAGGGCGCCGTTTTCGAAGATGTCGGCAACTGGCGCCGCGCCTGGTACTATCCGCAAGCCGGCGAGGACATGCATGCGGCCGTCAATCGCGAGTGCCGGACGGTGCGAGAGGCCGCGGGAATGTTCGATGCCTCGACGCTCGGCAAGATCGAAGTGGTGGGACCGGACGCCGCAAAATTCCTCGAAATCATGTACACCAACCCTTGGCAGAAACTGGCGGTGGGCCGCTGCCGCTATGGAATCATGCTGCGCGAGGACGGTTTCATCTACGACGACGGCGTCGTCGGCCGCATCGCGGAAGACCGGTTCCATGTCACCACGACGACGGGCGGAGCGCCGCGCGTTCTCAACATGATGGAAGACTATCTCCAGACCGAATTTCCGGATCTCGACGTCTGGCTCACCTCGACGAGCGAACAGTGGGCCGTCATCGCGGTTCAGGGCCCCAAGGCGCGGGAAATCATCGCACCCTTCGTCGAAGGTATTGACCTGTCGAACGACGCGATGCCGCACATGAGCGTGCGCGAGGGGAAAATCTGTGGCGTACCGACACGGTTGTTCCGGATGTCGTTCACCGGCGAGATGGGCTTCGAGGTCAACGTGCCCGCCGACTACGGCCAGCCGGTCTGGGAAGCGCTGTGGGCGGAGGGACAGAAGCACGGAGTTTGCGCCTACGGCACCGAGGCAATGCACGTGCTGCGCGCCGAAAAGGGCTATATCATCGTCGGGCAGGATACCGATGGAACGGTTACGCCGTACGATGCCGGCCTCGGCTGGGCGATCGGCCGGAACAAGGCGGATTTCGTCGGTATTCGCGGATTGCAGCGGCCGGACCTGACCGCCGAAGGCCGGAGGCAACTGGTGGGCTTGAAAACCGCCAACTCCAGGACCGTGCTGGAGGAAGGCGCACAAATCGTTGCCGACGCCAAACAGGCCATACCGATGAAAATGATCGGTTTTGTTACTTCGTCCTACTGGTCGGAGAATTGCGGGCATTCCATAGCCATGGCGCTTGTGGAGGGCGGTCGCGCCAAAATGGGTCAGACGCTTTTTGTGCCGATGCCGAACGGAACGATCGAAGTTACCGTGACCGAGCCAAATTTCGTTGATCAGGAAGGAGTGCGCCTCCATGGCTGATGCAACAACGATCGCAAATCCGGTACGACCGCTTGAGGGTCGCATGGCAGCCGGACCCAATGTGCAGATCCGCCCCGCAGAACCGGCGCACAGGCTGTCGCTGCGCGCCCGGAACAAATCGGTTGCAGCACTGTCGAAGGCGCTTGGCTTTGCGCTTCCGCAGAAGCCGAAAATGTCAGCGTCAAAGGGCTCGCGTGCAGCCTTGTGGCTCGGGCCTGATGAATGGCTGATCATCGATACCGGTGCGAACGCGCCGTCGGATGCGTTGAAAAATAGTCGTGTGCTGCAATCGGCAGTCGATATCTCGATGCGCAATACCGCCATAATCGTTTCCGGTGCGGGTGCGCAGGCGGTTCTGGCTGCGGGTTGTCCGCAGGAACTGCACCTAGAGAAATTTCCGACCGGAGCGTGCAGTCGCACCATGTTCGGCAAGGCGGAAGTGGTGATCTGGCGCACCGCCAAACAAGAGTTCCGTATCGAGTGCTGGCGATCTTTCTCTACTTATGTCTTTGACTTTCTTGAGGAAGCCGCCCGAGACGCGGGCGCATAAAGCAGGTTTTTTGCACAAGCCGTGCGTGCGTCGGGCCAACGACGACATTGATACTTCGCGTTCCACGCTCTAAAGCGAGATTGTTGATGCGGAGGATGCGTTATTGGACGCAATCGAAAAGGCCATCCGGGGCGCCCTCGACAAGGGCGACGCCCAAAACGCCTCGTACCGGGAACGGGTCTATAAATCCGCGTTTTCAGCCCTCGAACGCGCGCTGGGTTCGCGCGACACGATCACCGACGAAATGGCCGAACGCCGCCGAGCCGGATTGCGCGCCAAGATCCTTGAGATCGAGTCCGAATTCGTTCCGGCAGCCGGCGAAGAGGCCGGGAGCATCAGACCATCGGAGCCCTTGCCTTCGCCTCCACGAGACATGGCTGCGGACGCACCGGAGGTGGCGGTAGCAGGCGGGTACTCCGATTCGTCCGATACAGCGGTCGAAAGCGAAGGCTATGACTACGAGGACGAACCGCGCCGGCGGCGACCCTGGGCAATGCTGTTCATGTCGGCGCTGGTGGTTGCGGCGGCGGGAACAGGCGTCTGGTGGACGATACAAAGCGGTATTCTGTTGCCCGTCGAGGAACGCGACGGCAGCGTTCCAAATCCGCCGCCAAAACTGGATGACGAAAGCTTCCGGCCCGAGAAATTGCCGGATGGGTCGGGTGACAGTGGGAAGGCCGATATTCCGCGAAACTGGATCGCTATCTACGAAACCGCCGACACCACCGGCGTGACCGTACCGGAAGGCGCCAAAGCCGAGCTCGTCGAGCGTGACGGGGAGAACTATCTGCGCATTGGTTCATCGAGCGCCGCAGAATTGCTGTTCGACATCGGCGAGGGAACGCTCGAACGAATCGCCGGAGGCAAGGCGATATTCAGTGTTTCGGCGCGCGCGCAGGAGGGAAAAACGACCCAGATTTCGGTCGCTTGCGAACTCGGCGAACTCGGCGATTGCGGCCGCAAACGCTACGAGGTCGGCGAGGCGCTGTCGGAGTTCCTGTTCGAGGTGGAATTGGCCGCCACGTCTCCGGGATCGGCCGGGACGATCGCCATCAGTCCCGATATTACGGGTTCCGGAAATCTGCTCGACATCAAGGAAATCCGTGTCGCAATCACGGAGTAAGCGAGCGCTTTCGCAAGTCATTCGGATCTAAGCCAAAAGCGCTTGCAGGCTTTCCAGCCGGTCTGCCTCTGCCGGAGGCTTGTCCCATCGCAAACGCGAAATGCGCGGAAAGCGCATTGCGACGCCGGATTTGTGGCGAGACGAACGGTTGAGACCCTCGAAGGCGACCTCCAGGACTAGGCCGAAGGAGGGGTCGGCGCGTACCGAACGCACGGGGCCGTACCGCTCAACCGTGTTTTCACGAACAAACCGGTCGATTTCGCGCAATTCCTCGTCGGTAAACCCGAAATAAGCCTTGCCGACGGGAACAAGCTTCCCATCATCGGTCCAGACGCCGAAGGTGTAGTCGGAATAGTAACCGGACCGCTTGCCGTGGCCGCGTTGCGCGTACATCAGGACAGCGTCGATGACGAATGGATCGCGCTTCCACTTGAACCAGGGGCCTTTCGGCCTGCCGGCTGTATAGACGGAATCGCGTCTCTTCAGCATGACGCCTTCAATCACCGGCTGCGGCGGTTCGTTGCGCAGCCGCTCGAGTTCGTCCCAACCGGAGAATCCTAACGTTGGCGACAAATCGAACCTGCCAGGCGGCATGCGCTCGAGCATCAATTTCAGGCGCTCACGGCGCCTTTGCAGCGTTTCTTCCCTGAGGTCGCGCTCACCCTCGAACAACAGATCGTAGCAGCGCATGAACGCCGGATGGCTTTTCTGCATACCGGCCGTAACGGTTTTACGGTTAAGCCGTTGCTGCAGGTCGGCGAAGGTGCGGACATCGTCGGGCGGTCGGCCGATCAAGAGTTCGCCGTCAATCGTTCCATCAAATTCGACCCCGCCGACAATATCTGGGAATGCCGCGGAAATGTCGTCGCCAGTGCGCGAATAGAGACGGGTCGTACCACGGGCCGAAGTTAGCTGAACCCTGATGCCGTCCCACTTCCACTCGGCCAGAAAATCCGAAGGGGCCAACTGCTCAAGATCGCGCCCCGTCACCGGATTGGCGAGCATCACGGGCCGGAATGGCGCTGCTAGCCGGATTTCCGGTTTCCGGGCTGTTCCCTCGAGCCACGAAAACAACTCGATATAGGGTGGTTCCAAACCGTGCCATATCTCCTCGATCTCGCCGACATCCACACCGCCGAACTGCGCCAGCGCCTGTTTGGCCAGCCGCGACGATACGCCGGCACGCAGTCCGCCCGTAACCAGTTTCAGCACCGCATAGCGGCCTGACGCGTCGAGCCGGTCGAGCACTGCCGACAGAATGGCCGGAGCATCGGTTCGCGAGGCCGTTCGCAGCCTTTCGACAACCTTCGCCAACGACAACGGTGCGCCTGCGCCCCGTCCGCCTTCCGGCCAGACGAGCGATACGGTTTCGGCAAGATCGCCAACGAAATCGTAGGAATAGGCAAACAGCTCGGGATCCATCCGCTCGAGAATCAGGGTGCGGATGACGGCCGGTTTGACACCGGGCAGATCAAGGTTTGAAGTCAGCGCGGCGAGCGCATAGCCCCGGTCCGGGTCAGCCGTTGCGGAAAAATATGCGGTCAACAACGCCAGTTTGCCATTTCTCGCAGGCGTCAGTGTCAGCAGGTCGAGAAGTTGGGCGAAACGCTTCACCGGCTACTCGCTTTCATCGTCGTATCCGACGATGTTGAGCGGCCGGGCGGAAATGCCGTTAAGCGTGCACCAGCGCACCAGCGCTTCTTCGCGCCCGTGGGTGACCCAAACCTTCTGCGCGCCGGTTTCGCGGATTGTCTGCGTCAGTTCGCGCCAATCGGCATGATCGGAAATGATCATCGGCAGTTCGACGCCCTGTTGCCGGGCGCGCTGGCGAATGCGCATCCAGCCGGAGGCGTAGCAGATCAGCGGATCGGCGAAACGTCTCATCCATGGGCCGGAAAAGGCGGACGGCGAGCCGAGAACCAGCTTGCCGGCGAAGTCGACCTTTTCGCCGGTCGTTGCCGGCGGCAGCGCACCAAGTTCGATGCCTTGTGTCTGATAATACTCGCATAACCGCGCAAAGGCGCCATGAACATAGATGGGCTCATGGTATCCACAGCTCCGCAGAAGACCGATCAGACGCTGCGCCTTGCCGAGCGCGTAGGCGCCGAGGAGATGGGTGCGTCCGGGAAAATCGGCGATCGATTGCAGGAGTTTGCCGATCTCTTCGCCGTCGTCCGGATGGACAAAGACCGGCAAGCCAAATGTTGCCTCGGTGATGAAGACGTCACAAGGCACCAACTCGAAGCCCGAGCAGGTGGGATCGCTGCGCCGTTTGTAATCGCCCGAGACAACTATCCGCAGGCCGTCCCGTTCAACCAGGATCTGCGCCGAGCCAAGCACATGGCCGGCCGGAAAGAACGTCACGCCGACGCCGCCGATCCTCACAGCCTGACCTGGCAGTGCTGTCTGGCGCGAACCGGCAAAACCGTCTCCGTAGCGGATGGCCATGATGTCGAGAGTTTCGCGGGTGGCCATTACCGAACGATGTCCGGCGCGCGCATGGTCGGCATGGCCATGAGTCACCAGCGCCCTGTCGACCGCACGCACCGGATCGATGTAGAAATCGCCTGGCGGGCAATAAAGCCCGGCCGGCCGGGGTTGTAGCAGTTCTTCAGCCCGCATTGATTTCCTTCGTTCGCAACAAGCATCGGGCGGCGCCAGATTCGGCTTGGCGAAACAGCACGACGTCTTTAGTTATGTGTTGTGGAACAAATGCTGAACTCTTTGCAAGATACCGGCGACACTTTGTTGCCAAAACCGTTCTCGCGATGGTTTGCCTCGCGCGGGTGGCAGTTGCGGGAACATCAGCGGCGACTGCTTGAGGAATCACAGGCCGGGAGGTCGGCTCTGCTTATTGCCCCCACGGGCGCCGGCAAGACGCTCGCCGGGTTTTTGCCGTCTCTCGTCGATCTCGCTTCGCGCCAGAAACGCCGAGCGGGCGAGCCCTATCGCGGCGTACACACGCTCTACATTTCGCCACTAAAAGCGCTCGCGGTCGACATCCATCGCAATCTCACGATCCCGGTGCAGGAAATCGGGCTCGATATCGCGATGGAGACACGCAGCGGGGATACGCCTGCTCACAAACGCCAACGGCAGAAATATAATCCCCCGGATATCCTGCTGACGACGCCCGAACAGCTGGCGCTGCTGATCGCGAGCAGGGACGCCGACCGCTTTTTCGCTGGTTTGCGGTTCTGCATATTTGACGAGCTGCATTCGCTGGTGACGTCAAAGCGTGGCCACCTGCTGGCGTTGGGTCTGGCGCGATTGCGGCACTTGCGGCCCGAACTTCAAGCTACCGGACTTTCGGCAACAGTCGCCGATCCCGACGGCCTACGGCGATGGCTGGTGCCGCAAATCGAGGGAGGCGAGATGTCAAGCCTGGTGACGGTGTCCGGCGGCGCCAAACCGGAGATAAGCATACTCGATTCAAGCGAGCGCATTCCCTGGTCGGGCCACTCGGCCCGTTATGCGGTGCGGGACATTTACAGCGCCGTCAAGCAGCATCGTACCACATTGCTCTTCGTCAACACGCGCAGCCAGGCGGAACTCCTGTTCCAGGAGCTGTGGCGCGCCAACGAAGACAATCTGCCGATCGCGCTGCATCACGGTTCGCTCGACGCCGGCCAGCGTCGCAAGGTCGAAAAGGCGATGGAACAGAACAGCCTTCGCGCCGTTGTCGCCACTTCCACACTGGACCTTGGAATTGACTGGGGCGATGTCGATCTCGTCATTCACGTCGGCGCGCCAAAGGGAGCCAGCCGCCTGGCGCAGCGCATCGGACGCTCCAATCACCGGATGGACGAACCGAGCCGGGCAATCCTGGTTCCGGCCAACAGGTTCGAGGTGCTCGAATGCCGCGCCGCGCTTGAAGCAAGCACCGAAGGCGCGCAGGATACGCCGCCGCTGCTGGAGGGCGCGATAGACGTGCTCGCCCAGCATATTCTCGGAACCGCATGCGCGGCTCCATTCGACGCCGAAGCGCTCTATCGCGAAATCACATCCGCCGCACCCTATGCCGGCCTCGCCAGGGACACGTTCGACCGCGCGGTCGAGTTCGTCGCCACGGGCGGTTACGCATTGAAGACCTACGAACGGTATGCCCGCATCCGCAAGACGGCTGACGGCAAGTGGAGGATATCCAACCCGCAGGTTGCCCAGCAGTACCGTCTCAATGTCGGCACCATCATTGAAGCGCCGATGCTGAACGTCCGGCTGACCCGTCAGCGAGGGAAGGGCGGCAACGTCCGCGGCGGACCGGTACTCGGCAAGATCGAGGAGACTTTCCTGGAATCGTTGAGTCCCGGAGACACTTTCCTGTTTTCGGGCAAGGTACTGCGGTTCGAGGGAATTCGAGAAAATGAATGCTTCGCATCGAGCGCGCCGGGGGACGACGCCAAGGTACCTTACTACGCCGGCGGAAAATTTCCGCTGTCGACCTATCTGGCCGACACCGTACGCCAGATGCTGGCCGACCCGAAACGTTGGCGCGCTCTGCCGCCGCAGGTTGCCGGTTGGCTGAGCCTTCAGCAGAGATACTCGATGCTTCCCGGCCGCGACGAATTGCTGATCGAGACATTTCCGCGCGCCGAACGATACTACATGGTGATGTATCCCTTCGAAGGCCGTCTCGCGCACCAGACGCTCGGAATGCTTCTAACGCGACGGCTAGAAAGGGTCGGCGCGCGTCCTCTCGGATTTGTCGCGACGGATTACGCGCTTTCGGTCTGGGCGCTGCGCGATCTCGGACGGATGTTCCGCAGTGGCGAATATCCGCTCGGCGAGTTACTCGATGAGGACATGCTTGGCGATGATCTGGAGGCGTGGCTGGCCGAAAGCTGGCTGCTGAAGCGAACCTTCCGCAATTGCGCCCTGATCGCAGGGCTGATCGAGAAGCGGCATCCGGGCAAGGAAAAATCCGGCCGGCAGGTCACAGTTTCGGCCGACCTGATCTACGACGTATTGCGCAGCCACGAGCCTGATCACATCCTGCTGCAGGCGACACGGGCCGATGCAGCGGCGGGGCTGCTCGACGTTCGCAGGCTTGCCGATATGCTCTCGCGCATCCCCGACCGAATCGTGCATAAGGACCTGGACGAGATTTCTCCGCTCGCCGTTCCGGTGATGCTGGAGATCGGCAAGGAGTCGGTTGCGGGGAGCGCCAATGACGCGCTTCTGGAAGAACTGGTTCTGGAACTGGAAGAGATGACGGATCGGCAGGGATTTGAAAGCGGCAATTGATTTCGGCAGGCGCGACGCCAGCACAATCACAGTTTGCCTCGCAGGCGTGGACGTGGTCTGCGACTGGAGGGGTGCTGCCTATTTTCCCGCGGACGATCTTCTGGTCTTCTCCGATCTGCACCTTGAGAAGGGTTCGGCGTTTGCGCGCCGCGGTACGTTTGTTCCGCCCTACGATACGCACCAGACGCTGGCGCGGGCGGGCAAGGTGATCGCGCACTATGATCCTGCGGTCGTGGTCTGCCTCGGAGACAGTTTTCACGACGATGAAGGTCATGGGCGGATTTGCGATGCGGTAAGAACGGAAATTCGGGCGTTGGCGAGCGGGCGAGACTGGTGCTGGATCAAGGGAAACCACGATCCGAGTACTCCTGAAAACCTGCCCGGATTCTCCGCTGACGAGATGGCCGTGGGTAGTCTGATTTTCCGCCACGAACCGATTGCCGGTCCGGCTTCGGGCGAAGTCTGCGGACATCTTCATCCCGCCGCCAGGGTGCTGAGGCGCGGCCGGACGGTCCGCCGGGATTGCTTCGCCACGGATGGAACACGGCTGATCATGCCGGCTTTCGGCGCATTCACCGGATCGCTCAATGTCCTGTCAGAGGCATTCGACGGATTGTTCGATTGGCGCCAATTCCAGGCGTTGCTCCTGGGTGACAGGCGCATCTATCCGATCAAGGCCAGCCTGCTGACACCCGATAGAAGCGGCGCACGTGAAACCACGCGGCGCCGACTGGCATAAACGCCCGCTAAAGCCTCAATACTCAATCCTTGCGAAAAATCAGCCGTCCGAGCCATCCGACAAGCATTGCGAGCAGGACGGCCCCCGCCCCATAGAAGAAGCCAAATCCATTGGCGACCCGGTATACCGTTTCCTCAAAACCGGATTTCAGAATCGACAGCGGTGCGGAGGTTTCGCGTAAAAATACGCCATTCTTGAACAGGAAGGCGCGCGCGCGATGAGTACCGACCGGAACATTCGGCGGAAGCGATAGTGTCGCGCGGAACAGACTTTGCGACAGAAACTGCACCCCGCCGACCCGTTCACTATAGAGACCTGATGCGCGTTTGCGGCCGCGCAACGCTTCGGTGAACTCGGCGATCCGGGTTGCGTCCCCGTCGGTCTCGCCAGGTTTCAGGTAGATATTGTCGACGCCAAGCGACAGGCGGACAAACGTGGCGGTGTCGGTGATGTCCTGCATGGCACGGGTTGTCGCGAGCGAATAGGAAAGCGGAACACCTTCGAAAGTTTCCGAATGGAGATTGATCCACATGCCGAAAAACCGCTCCTTCTTTCGAACGACAGTCGTTGCGGCCGGACCCTGGAGCACGACGATGATATCGTACCGTCCCTGACGGACCGTGAGTGGATCCGCATTGTCGAGCGCGCCGAAGATCGTGAGGTCCGCACCGCTGAAATCGGAGGTTATCGCGATATTATCGGCAGACAGTCCAATCTCTATGCTTTCGGCATCCTGAGATTGGGCAAGGGCGGAAACCGCGCTTAGCAACCAGACCAATATGAATGCGGTCCAACGCATCACGCGACCCCTGCCGGTGTGATCGAGTAAAGGTCGGATGGTTCCACAAAAAGGTCAAATGCAAGCCTCAGCGCAACCGAAAGGACCAGCAGCGCCAGCAGGGCCCGCAGCTGCTCGCCTCGCAATTTCTGACCAGCCTTTGCGCCGTATTGAGCGCCGACTACACCGCCAAACATCAGCAGGAGCGCCAGAACCACGTCGACCGTCTGGTTCAAGGATGCGTGGACAATGGTGGTGAATGCGGCAACGAAGATGATCTGGAAAAGTGAGGTTCCGATCACGACATTGGTCGGCACCTTGAGCAAATAGATCAGGGCAGGAACCATGATGAACCCGCCGCCAACCCCCATTATGGACGCCAGAAATCCTATGATCGCTCCAAGGCCAAGCACCGGAATGACACTGACGAAGAGCTTCGAGGCGCGGAATCGCATCTTGAATGGCAACCGGTGGATCCAGTTGTGCTGGCCCGGTTTTTTCAGACTGGCGGTCTGACCGCTCTTGGCTTTCTGCAGGGCCCGAACGCTTTCAACCAGCATCAGGCTGCCGACGATGCCGAGAAAGCCGACATAAAGCAGCGAGATAATAAGATCGAGCTGCCCCAGCCGGCGCAGCACGGCGAATATATAAACGCCGATCGTTGACCCAACTATTCCGCCGGCAAGCAGCACACCTCCGAGCCGGAAATCGAGCGAGCCTCTGCGCATGTGAGCCAGTGCGCCGGAAAAGGATGAGGCGATGACCTGATTGGCACCAGTCGCAACTGCGACTGCCGGCGGTATATTGTAGAAGATCAGGAGCGGGGTGATAAGGAAGCCGCCACCGACGCCGAACATTCCAGACAGGAAGCCAACCGCTGCGCCCATGGCCAGCAGAATAAACATGTTGACCGACAGTTCGGCGATCGGGAGATAGATACCCACCCGTAAACTCGACTTCTCATTCGCGAAGAGGTGTCATGCGAAAATCACAATTCTCATGCGCCGATCAGCACCGAGTGTCAAATCCACATCCGCCTCGCGAACCACTCGGGCATCGCTGACCCAATGACAGATGCTCCGTGGACCATAAACATCGCCTGCGTCACTGGTTTTTCGCCAGCAGCGCCTTCACGAGCGCCTCGTCGACTTCACCGGTTGCGTTCATGCCGTGGTCTTTCTGGAATGCCGCAATCGCGTTCTTGGTCCGGGCACCCATCATGCCATCCGCGGGACCGGCGTCGTAGCCGATCTTGTTGAGTATGAGTTGAATGTTCTTCACCGCCTGATTCATGTCGACTGCGGCAGTCTTGCTCCGGTCTTCTTCCCAGGCGGCGGGAATTTCTACCGTGTTCGCTTCAGCTTTGATTGGCTTGGCTTTCCACAACTCGACGGCGGCACGAGCATTGGCGAGTTTCTCGGGCAGCAGTGCATTGGCAATCTCGTCGCGTTTGCTTGCCGCATCCTTGTCACCGGAATTCGCCGCAAGTGCGAACCATTTGTAAGATTCCTCCAGGTTCTGCGGCATCCCGACGCCCTTGGCCGAAAGAATGCCGAGATTGAACTGGCTGTCCTTGACCCCCAGTTCGGCTGCGCGGAGGAACCAGCGGGCAGCGGATTCGTTGTCGGGCTGGCCGCTGGCGCCCATCGCGTGCAGAACTGCCAGGTTGTGCATGGCGCTCGCATTGCCCTGTTCGGCGGCGAGCTGATACCACATCATCGCCTTGGCCGGATCCCGCTCCAGGCCGAGGCCTTTTTCGTAAAAATTGCCGACCCGGTACTGCGCTGGCGCAAATCCCAAATCAGCGGCGAACTGGTACCACCTGGCGGCTTCCTTGAGATCCGATTCGACGCCGCGGCCCTCGGCATAACGATTGGCCACTTCGTACAGAGCCTTTGCGTCGCCGGCCTGAGCGGCCTCACGCAGCGCAACAGGTCCCGCCTCCACCGGGACGGGTGCGATCACGACTTTTGGTGCCGGCTCGACCGTAGTGGTGTTCTCCTCGACCGGATCCGGCTCCATTTCCGCTGTCATTTGCGCCTTCGGCGATGCGGCGGCATCCGCCGGTGTCATCATTGCGTCATTTGCCACGGGCTCAACCATGCGGACTTGTTCGCTTGTGTCCGATGCCGTTTCCTTGGCCGGTTCCTCCAGAACCGGTTCGGCGTCGCCCTCGGCGGTTTCCACGCTTTCTTCGACCGCCGGAACATCTGCCACGACAGCGCTACCGCCATCTTTCAGGAATGCCTTGCCCAACTGCAGGCCGGCAAGCGCAATCAACAGCACGCTGGCTCCGATGAGCACCGGCTTTCGGTTGCGCTGGAGAACGTTCAGCCCCTTGAAGCGTCCTCTGGACCTTCCCGTCACGCTGTTCGTGCGATTTGTTTCGGCTTCCGCCGCCGCCGCCTGAGCGGCCCGGCGCGCCGCCGCAATGAAATCCGATTTGGCCGCATCAATGTCGTCGGACCGGTGCGGCGCCCTGCCCTCGCCTGATACTCGTGCCATGATAGAGCCAAGATCAGGCGCGCCAGAACCGGGTTCGAGGGGCTTGTCTGTGTCATCTGTGTCATACACGATCAATCCCGCGTCCTGCGTCTCCTCGGTATCCGAGGGATCAACAGCCGCGACCTCATCGGCTTCTTTGTCCCGCGCTGTAACTCTGCCTTTCAATGCTCTGGTAAATCCGCCGAGCATCGATTTTTTGCGAGTTCCCGACGACTCCGCGGTATTTTCGGAACCTGATTCTCCCAATGCAGCCTGGGCGGCGGCTTCCGCTGCCTGCAAAGGCGATACCTGTTGCCGTCGGCGACCCTGCTGGTCCGAGCGGTGGCTGGCAGGCAAATCTTCGTTGAGCGCCGGATCAAGTGGCGGTGTTCTGTCTTCGGCAAATGTCCGCGAAGCAGCAACCTGTTCGTCACTATGCGCCAGGTCAGAACGATGTACCGGCCGCGTTTCGAGCGTTCCAAGCCTGTCTACGATTTTCAACAACGTATCGTGAATGGCTTCGAACGTGCGCGCATTTCGCTGGTCGGAGTTTTTCGTCAGATTTTCCAGCGACTTCAAATCCTCGGCGAGAGCACGAACGGTAGGTCCACCGCCGGCATCCGAAGGAAGCGACCTGATCGCCATTTCAGCGGCTTCGCGGGCGGCATCCATTATCTGCTCGCGATTGCCGGCAATCGCACTCTCGATTTCTCTGAGGCGCGGACCAATATCCTCATAGTCCGGGATGGCCGAATCAGGACGCTGCAGATGCCTGGTCAAGCCCGCGATCTGGCTTTCGAGACTCCGAATGAGATTTGTATCCAGAGTTCCGGCATTCGACCCGCTCGCATCAAGACGGCGGGAGATTTCGTCCAGCCGCTCTTCGAGGCTGCGCATGGTTTCCTCGGCGGGCTCGCGTGCAAAGGAATTGTCAAGTTGCTGGGCGAGTTGGCTGAAGCGCGCATCGATCGTGCGGATGATCGAATCGTGATCGCTGCCGTCCGAATAGGCGTTTGCCGAGCCTGAAACCGAATCCAGCCTGGCTTCGAGATCGCGCAGGAGCGCCCGCCCCTGTTGCTCGTTTGTCTCATGCTGGCGTTCGAGCAGGTCGGCAAGGCGTTCGTAGCGTTGTTCCAGTTCCTGGAGTTTCGGCTCCGAACCAATCCCGAAGGCGCCGGAATCCATCTTTTCAGCCAGGGCGGCGATCTGAGCCGACAGACCGTCGATGTTCCCGGTTTGCGCGCCATCGCGGGCGAGGTTTTCCATCCTTTCGGCAAGCGAGTTTATCCGGTCAGCAAGATCGGCCGACGTTGCGCCCTCGTTCAGTTCCTCGATCTGGCGCGCCAGCGACGAAATCCGCGCTTCGATACGATCGAAATGTTCGGTCTGAGGAACGGCTGCCTGTACCGAAACCGACGAGGCGACGATCGCCCTCGATATCTCGTCCAGCCTTTGCTCGATCATGTCGATAAACTTGGTGGAGTTCGGATCGTGGTTCGACGTCAGCTGATCGATGGCCGACGCCAGAACGCGCAGTTTTTCCTCCAATGACGCCAAAGGCAGCGAGCCCGGAAGGTTGTTGACCGCTTCGCTGATATCGTCCAGGCGTGCCGCAAGGGCCTGGAATTCAGGTTCGTCGACAAATCCGGAACGACTGGCAGATTGCATCGAGTCCCAGCGGCGGTCTAGCTGATCCCAGCGTTTGTTGAACTGCTGGATCGTATCTTCCCGGGCTACGTCACCCAAAGCGCGCTTGACTTCCTCGAGCTCCAGACGAAGCAGATTGACGCCGCTGTCTTCCGAGCGTTGCGCCAACGCCCTGATATTGTCCGACAGCCGCGCGATGTCCTCGCTGAGCTCTTTGGTCGTGAAGCCGGCCTGCGCAGCCCGGTAGGTTTCAGCGATATCGGCGCGAAGCGCGTCGAATTCACGTTGCAGGCTCGAAGTCATTTTGTTTTGGAGCTCGCCACGGAGATTTTTGAGCTCCGCCGCTATAGCTTCAACTGCGGCGACATTCTTTTCCTGGACACGCGCGAACTCGATATCCTGTGCAAGCGTCTTGAAGGACGAACTTGATGGCATGCGGCCCGCGGCGGTGTGGTCTGTCATCTTGCGGGCATCTGCCTGATGATCAGACGCGAGGTGACGAAACCGGTCCGCGACATCACGGGTGTGCCGCGCATCCGCCTGAACTGAATGGCTGCCGGCCCCAATCCTTTCTTCGAGACCTCTAAGCGTACGGTCCAAGTCATCGAGAGACGTCCGCGCGCGGCGTTGACGTCCATCGTTCAAGGTGTCCAGGTAAGATGTATTCTTGCGCATCTACACGTCCGTTCGCCGATCCCGGTCAGAGAAACTGACCGTCAGGATTTTGCCGGGAATCGATTCGTTGCCTCCTCATTCGAGCAAAATCGGCGCAACTTGGCGGAAGTCCGCCATTCCCGGGATATTTCAACCGCGCGATACGCAGAACATTGTGGCTACGGGTGATCTACAGCCACACAATTCCCCAAACGTGGTAAACAAGGCGTTAACCAAATCACTCCCTCAGGAAAACATCCGTGCTTGGAATGCCGGACATCCGAGAACAGTGACCATCGGCGTGTTTGGCGAAAACGAGTGTGCACAATAATCGCAAAAGCCTGCCGGATTCGGTGAAACGATCGCACACGGGTTCGGATGGCGCTGACAACAGGCTTCCAAAAATTTTTTTTCTCCGGATGTTGAATTGCCATTCAAAAATCGTCATAACAGCTTACGTAAACGTAAAGACAGAGGCGCGCTTGGCCATTGCAGCCATCGGCGTGCCTGCTCGTTCTGTCGAAGATTCGAGTTACCAGGGCAAATCCAAAACCAGTTTCATTCGAGAGGATGATATCATGAACATGCTCGACAACAGTTCTCTGGCTGGCATGTCCGATTCCGATCATGAAGACGGAAAGCTTTTCCGCATCGGACAGATGGCAAAGCAATTCGGCGTAACCTTGCGCGCGCTTCGTTTCTACGAAGACAAGGGCCTGATCGCCCCAAAACGGGTCGGCACGACAAGATTGTACTCGCACCGCGACCGAACCCGGCTCAAGCTCATCCTGCTCGGGCGCAAGATCGGTTTCTCGCTGCGTGACGTGAAGCAGATGTTGGACCTTTATGATCCGAAGGGAAGCAACATACGTCAACTCAAGGTGACGTTGGAGAAATCTGAGCGACAACTCGACCGGCTGACAAAGCAGCGCGATTCGATCAACGAAGCGATAAGCGAATTGAGCAGCGCCATGGATGTCGTGCGCGAAAAACTGTCCCGCGCGTCAGCCGGTTCGCGCTGACATAAATCACCATGAAAAATTTGTTTGTTCAAATATTGACGTTTACGGAAACGTCAATATTTTATAGCTAGTGTTTTGAACATCGCGCCGCGCGAATCGAGCGACGGCAACCGACTTCCGGAGGATCAAGTATGCCGGTCTATCAGGCACCCGTAAGGGACACTCTTTTCGTGCTTAATGATGTGCTCGGCTACGAGCGCTACAGCAATCTCCCCGGTTTCTCCGATGCCCCGGCCGACATTCTGGAAGCCATTTTGAAGGAAGGGGCAAAGTTCTCGGAGAATGTGCTGCAACCTCTGAACAAGGTCGGCGACGAACAGGGCTGTACCCGTCACGAAGACGCAAGCGTCACGACGCCCGAAGGCTTCCGAGACGCTTACAACCAGTACCGTGAAAACGGGTGGATGGGCCTGGCAGTACCCGCCGAGTTCGGTGGGCAGGGCCTGCCCTACACGGTACATACCGCAGTCGGAGAGTACATGACTTCTGCCAATCTGGCGCTCATGATGTACCCCGGCCTGACCCAAGGTGCCATTGCCGCGATCATTGCGCACGGAACCGACGAACAGAAACGGACATGGCTGCCGAAAATGGTCGAGGGAACATGGACAGGCACCATGAACCTGACCGAACCGCATTGCGGCACCGATCTGGGGCTGCTGCGCACGAAAGCGGTTCCCGCGGGCGACGGCTCCTACAAGATCTCCGGGCAGAAAATCTTCATCTCGGCCGGCGAACACGACCTGGCGGACAATATCGTGCATCTTGTACTTGCCCGCATCGAAGGCGCGCCGGAAGGCGTCAAAGGCATATCCCTGTTCATCGTGCCGAAGTTCACGCTCGACGACCAGGGTGAAGCGGGAGAGCGAAACGGTGTCTCCTGCGGCTCCATCGAGGAAAAGATGGGCATTCACGGCAATTCCACATGCGTGATGAACTACGATGAGGCGACCGGCTACCTCATTGGCGGGGAAAACGGCGGGCTGAAAGCCATGTTCGTGATGATGAACGAAGCCCGTCTCGGCGTCGGCCTTCAGGGTCTAAGCGTCTCGGAAGCCGCTTATCAGAATGCCGTCGCCTATGCGCGCGAACGCCTGCAGGGCCGCTCGATTTCAGGTGTAAAGGAGCCGGAAAAGAAAGCCGATCCAATCATAGTACACCCCGATATTCGGCGGGTGCTGATGACGCTTCGCGCGTTCAACGAAGCAGGCCGCGCGCTGGTGTTGTGGACCGCAATCAAATCCGATCTCGCACACCGTTCCGGAGACGATGCAGAGCGCCAAGCGGCGGAAGATCACATGGGTCTGATGACGCCGGTGATCAAAGGTGTCCTGACCGACAAGGGTTTCGATAACGCTGTCATGGCACAGCAGGTCTATGGCGGCCATGGATACATCGAGGAATGGGGCATGAGCCAGTATGTGCGCGATGCCCGCATCACCATGATCTACGAGGGTGCGAACGGAATCCAGGCGCTCGATCTCGTCGGCCGCAAGCTGCCCGCCAATGGTGGAAGGGCCGTAACGGCGTTTTTCAAGGAAGTCGGGGACTTCTGCGAGGAAAACCGGGCCGATGAAAAAATGGCGCCTTTCACCAAGGCGCTCAAGAAGGGACTCAACGATCTGCAGGCGGCGACCATGTGGTTCATGCAGAACGCGGTGAAAACGCCCGATAACGCCGGCGCCGGTTCGACCGATTACATGCATCTCTTCGGGTTGGTGGCGCTCGGCTACATGTGGGCGCTGATGGCAAAGACCGCGAACGGCAATCTCGGCGAGGATTCCGATGGCTTTCACGCGAACAAGCTGGTGACCGCAAGGTTCTTCATGGAACGGATAATGCCGGAGACGTCGACCCATCTGGCGCGGATCCAGTCCGGATCCGATTCAATGATGGCATTGTCGGCGGAGGCGTTCTAATTAATCCGATCAATAACAAGGCCATCATCTTCAACGCAAGTTTCCGAGGCAAGCCATGAGCCTGCAGCCATCCGAAGTTCTCGATCTTCCCACTCCGTCCTGGATGACCGACGAGCTCGCGATGCTTGCCGACATGAGCCGGCGCTTCTTCGATGCGGAGGTCATGGCGGACTACGAGCGTTTCGAAAAACAGGAAAAAGTCGACCGGTCGGTTTGGGAAAAATCCGGCGAGGCGGGCCTGCTATGCGCTTCGATGCCCGAAGAATACGGCGGCGCGGGTGGCAGCTATGCCCACGAAGCTGTCGTCGCGGAAGCGCTTGGTCATGCCGGAGGCGACGGTTTCGGCCTTTGCCTGCACAATGCGATCGTCGCGCCCTACATCCTGCACTACGGATCGGAGGAGCAGAAGCAGCGCTGGTTGCCAAAAATGGCGTCGGGCGAGCTGATCGGCGCGATTGCGATGACCGAACCAGGCGCCGGGTCCGATCTACAAGGTGTCAAGACGACCGCGGTCAAAGACGGAAATCATTATCTCATCAACGGCTCCAAGACGTTCATCACAAACGGCCAGCACGCCAACCTCATTATCGTCGTCACCAAGACGGATCCGTCCGCCGGCGCCAAAGGCACTTCGCTCATGGTCGTCGAGACCGACGCGGTCGAAGGTTTCGAGCGTGGACGCAACCTCGACAAGATCGGCCTGAAAACCAACGATACATCGGAGTTGTACTTCAACAACGTCCGCATTCCGACATCGAATCTGCTCGGTCATGAGGAAGGCCAGGGTTTCATTCAGTTGATGCAGCAGTTGCCGCAGGAGCGGCTGCTGATCGCAAACCAGGCGATGGCAATGATCGAACGGGCCTTGGCGGTCACGATCGACTATGTGAAGGAGCGCAAGGCGTTCGACAAGGCTATCATTGATTTCCAGAATACCCAGTTCAAACTTGCTGAGCTGAAATCCGAAGCCACGATGCTCAAAGCCTTTATTGACAATTGCGTCGGCCAGCATGTCGAAGGCAAGCTGTCGACAACTACCGCCTCGATGGCGAAGTACCTTTCGACCGATCTGCAGTGCAAGGTCGTCGATGAATGCCTGCAGTTGCACGGCGGCTACGGTTACATGAACGAATATCCGATTGCGCGGATGTTCCGCGATGCCCGGGTGCAGCGCATCTATGGCGGCACCAACGAAATCATGAAGCTCATGATCGCACGGAGCCTCTAGAACCTGATCATGGAAACAAAAGCCAAATCCAGCTCATTCGAGGCCGCTCGCTTCGATCCGGCCATGGCGCCGCCATCGGCGCGCTGGATGGGAATGCAGCTTGTCGAGCACGATCCGGAACGGATGTATTCCCGGCTTTCGTTCACGCCAAAACCCGAGATGGTCAATTTCGGCGGCGTTCTGCAAGGCGGATTTCTCGCAGCCATGATGGATGATGCGATGGGTTTCAACTGTTTCATCTCGATGAAAATGAAGAACAATCAGGCGACCATCGACTTGCATACGCACTATTTCAGGGCTGTGCCGCTAGGGCCTGTCACCGCGGAAGCCTGGGTGGTTCGCGCCGGCAAATCCGTCGCCTTCCTGGAAGCAAAACTCTACGACCGGGACGGCGAGCTTGCGGCGCGCGCCACATCCAGCACGAAACTCCGGCCGTTCGCGGCCGTGTCGAGGAACGAGGGATAACCGATGGCCGAGTTTACGCTTCATTGTTTCGCCGAAAGCGGCAATGCCTACAAAGCGGCGCTGATGCTGGAACTCTGCCGTGCAGACTGGGAACCAAGGAAAGTTGCCTTCTTTGCCGGCGAGACGCGCGGCGAGGAATTCCGCTTGATGAATGTCATGGGCGAGGTTCCGGTGCTGGTACATCATCGCAAGGATGGCGACCTGACAATGTCGCAATCGGGTGTGATACTTCACTATCTGGCAAAACAGCTAGGCAAGTTCGGGCCGCATACGGAGGAAGAAGAGCGCGAAATCCTGCGCTGGATCCTTTTCGACAACCACAAGCTCACCAGTTATATGGCGACCGCCCGCTTCATGTACCGGTTCCAGAAGAAGACCGACGATCCGGTAACGATATTTTTTCTGGCGCGCGCGGCCAACGCATGGAAAATTCTCGATCAGCAATTGGCCAAGCGCCAATGGGTTGCCGCCGACCGGCCGACAATCGCCGATTTCTCGCTTTGCGGCTACATGTTCTGGCCTGACCACATCGGCGCCGACTGGTCCGGTTATCCGCACATGACGGCATGGCTCGAACGGATCAGGGCGCTGCCGGGATGGAAAATGCCCGAGGAATTGATGCCGTCGGGAATGGCCTGAACCGGGACAAACAAGCCGCGACCAACGGCTCAAAAAGCAACAAGGAGATGCATGATGGCCGACGCTTACGTTTATGACGCAGTCCGCACGCCGCGTGGCCGCGGCAAGCAGGATGGTTCCCTTCACGAGGTGCCGACGGCGCGCCTCGGCGCAAAGGTACTGGAGGCTGTTCGCGACCGCAACGGACTCGATACCGGTACGGTCGATGACATTATATTCGGCTGTGTCGATCCGGTCGGCGAGGCTGGCGGCGTGGTGCCGCGCGCGTCGGCTTTCGAGGCTGGCTACGACCTGAAGGCGCCGGGCGTGCAGATTTCACGGTTCTGTGCCTCCGGGCTCGACGCCATCAATCTGGGGGCTGCCAAGATCGCGCAGGGCGCGGACGATATCGTGATCGCCGGCGGCGTCGAATCCATGTCGCGCGTCGGCATGGGCGCATCCGGCAGCGCCTGGGCGATGGATCCCTCCGTCGGCCTGCCAGGCTGGTTCGTACCTCAGGGCATATCTGCGGACCTGATAGCGTCCAAACACGGATTTTCGCGCGACGATGTGGACGCCTACGCGGTGGAAAGCCAGAAGCGCGCCGACAATGCCTGGAAGAGCGGTTATTTCAAGAACTCGGTCATCGAGGTGAAAGACCAGAACGGCATGACGATTCTTGACCATGACGAGCACATGCGCCCGGGTACCGACATGCAGTCGCTGGCGTCGCTCAATCCTTCCTTCGTGATGATGGGCGAGATGGGCGGTTTCGACGC
>JBFIBB010000026.1:0-21372 GCA_041582695.1 Rhizobiaceae bacterium | reverse complement strand
TTCCAGTAGACGGCGCCATCGTCACCAACAGTCACGACATGCGCCTGGCCCTGCCATTCGCGCACGAGACGCAGGCCCGCAAGCGACCGGGTTTGTTGACCACTGCCGGATGCAAGCCCTTCAAGTCTTGTCAGGGTGGCTTTCGGCAGGCCGCCCATAAACCTCGTCTGAAGCTCATGGGCCAGTCCCGCTCGCACCAGTGACGCACTGTTGGTCGGCGCTACCGTGCCAATGTGCTTCGACCAGACGGATCGGAGCTCAGCGAGCGACATATCCGCCAGGTCATCGAGCAGGGCGTCGAGATAAGCCGCGTTCACGACTGCGCCTTGTCATTCGTGATCCGATAGACCCGGTTGCCATTTTCGATTGCGCTCTCGACACGCTCTCCAACCTTCTTCAAGCCGCTGATGGCGGCGCGCGCCGTATGCGGCTGCCAGCCGAAGGCCTTCATGATCTGCGCGATCGTCGCTCCGCCCTTGCGGCGCAACATTCCTGCCAGCCTTGACTGTTTTGTCTGTCTCTTTACAGCCGGTTTTCTGGACCGCTTCGCCTTGCTGCCGGTGGATCGCGCGTCGGATGACGCGGACTTCGCAGCCGCACCGCGGGATACCGTCTTCTTCTTTGCAGGTTTTGCAACCGCAGTTGCGGTCTCAGTCGCGCTTTCAACCGGGTTGGTGTTGTTCGTCGTCATGGGTAGTCTCCTTGTCACCGGACAGCACCGCGCCCTCCGTACCACCCAAAGCCCCGCCAGCATCACACCGCGAAGCTGCGAGGCGCAGAAAAATGCGCTTCCGAACACAAGACACCAACGCTTCCCTTGGCCCGGAAGTCCAGCGGGAAAGTGGCGCTCGTCCGCGTTCGGCACACTAATGTCGTTAGCTCGGCTGCAATCAAACGTCCGCTTCGCGCCCCCATACCGGCCATACGAAAACCGAGACGAAAGTCCCGAAAGTGGCCATTCGTTTCGGCATGTCGAAGGACCCGGATCAGTGGAGAGCGGACTTTCGTCATGATTGGAACGGATGACCAGATTGCTGACGGGAGCAGCTGGTCTGAAATCGAACTAAACCGGACAGAGCAGTTTGTTGGGCGGCCGATATCGCCAGCAGAAGCACAGTCCTACCCTCGGTCCGGGTGGAATTCTGTTCTACCTGTTGGCAGGCGTTCCGCACACTGATTGGCGCTCGATGGCACAGCCGACCGGGCACAAATGAAAAATGTCATGCGATTCCGTTGCGCCGCCTGCCTGGCAAGCGCTGTGCTGATTTTCTTGCCATGGGGTAAGGCGGTCAGCGTAAGGCGGCAAAGGCGATCATTGCGGCCGGCCTCAGCGCCATGACGCGTTCAACCCGCTTCAGCGTGAAATGGTGCTCGGCATCAAGCAGATTGACGGTGCCCATTATCGAACCCGCCAGCTTGACCGGCAAATTAACCACCGAACCGCAGCCGAGCCTCGCGATCAGCTCGTGATCGGGGAAAACCTCCGCCACTTGTCCGATGGTGTTGGCAACAAAGGGTTCGCCGTTGTCGAGGACAATCTGCGTCCACCGGCCGGGTTCAATGTCCTTCAATCCAGAAAGCGGATATGCCGATGGTTGGTTGGTATAGATGCGCTTTGCCTGGCGCGTTGCCGCGTCGAAGGTCGAACAGGTGAATATGGTAGCGCCGACTTCGTCCTGGGCAAGCCGATCAAGTTCGGCAAAAATCTCCTGGGGCGCGCCGCATTCGGCGATTGCAAGAAAATTGTCGCCAAGCCGCATGTCACACGCCTACGATCGTCAGTTCGCGGGGAAATGAGGTCAAGGAGCGGCTGCCCGTGGTTTCGATGAGCACATCATCTTCTATCCTGACCCCGATTACGCCCGGCTGGTACAAGCCGGGCTCTATGGTCAGCACGGTTCCCTCGACAAGCCGCGTGTGATTGCCGATCATCACTTGCGGCGCTTCATGTACGTCAAGGCCGAGGCCATGGCCGGTCTTGTGCACGATGAAATCGCTGAACCGGGAGGCCGACAACACTCCGGTTACCGCTTCGTCCAGGTGGTGTGCGGTCAGCTTCGGCCCGGCCGCATCCCTGCCCTTCGTGTTGGCCTCCAGAACAGTCGTATAGAGTTGCGTGTGGTCATCGCTGGCATGTTCGCAGAAGAAGGTGCGCGTGATGTCGGCATTGTAACCCTCTGCTTGCGCTCCGAAGTCGATCAGCAATGCTTCACCCGCACAGAGCGGACGATCGCCCGGTACCCCATGCGGATTTGCCGCATTGTCACCGGCCAGCACGATCGGGTCGAACGCAAAGCCGTCGGCACCACCAGCCAACATTCGCATCTTTAGCAGCCCCAGGATCTCGCGTTCGCTCATGCCGGTCCTGACTTCGGCAATCACTTCCCAAAGTGCGGTCTCGCTGATGCGAATGGCCATTTCCATGGCAGCAACCTCATTCGCATCTTTCGCGAGCCGAAGCGCGGCGAGATCGCGGTCTGCATCAACCACGCTGCCCTGCCCGAAATGCCGCCGCAACGCCTCGGCCTCGAAGGCGCGCATGCGCTGGCCCTCAATACCCAGTCGAATGAACTCCAGCGCCGACGCGGCTTCCGCAAACGCGCTGTCATAGCCATTGCTGTCCTGCCAAAACCAGGTCAGCGCCTGCGGGAACGTCTCGCGCCATTTCTCCCGCTCGAGTTCCGGGATTATGCCTGCAACCTCGCCGCCGGCGAGGATGATCAGAAGCGTGGGGCGCTCCATGAGGTGAAAATGGAGGCCGGTGAGATAGTAGAAATTCGGCCCGGGCACGAATGCCACGCCCTTGAGCCCTGCCTTGCCCAGAAGTGCGGACAACCGTCCGCGCCGGATGGCGAACTTGTCTGTCATTTCATTGCTCCCGGATTGACCGGATGGGCACTCATGTCGAGCGATTCGGCAAAGCGGGGCCTGACAACGCGGATGACGATCTCGAATTCCGCATGGATTGCTTCGGTTATCGCGCTGTCGCTGCCATCGGCATCTCCTTCAGCAACCCGATCGGCAAGTTTTTCCAGTATCGCCACAGAGGCGTCCAGTTCCTGCCCTGTTGCGTTCGGAAAATAATAAAGAACCTTTGTGCGCACACCTGCATCAAGCGCCTGATCGAAGTAGCGTATCTGGAAAATGTTGCCGGAGAGGCCAGCCAGATAGCGCCGGAAACCATTGTCTGCCCGCAGCGCATCCTCGAAGCAGCCATTTCCAAGCGCCTGCCGGTAGGCCTGCAGGAAGGAGTCCAGCCTTTTCTGGTCCGCCTTGCCGCAAAGGGCGGCCGAACGCGCCACACCGCGCGACAGGATCAGAAAGGTATCGAGATAGTCTCCGAGATTGTTGAGAAGCAGTGGTGCGACGATGGTCGTGCGGTTGGGCAGGAACTGCACGAAACTCTCGCCCGACAGAAGCAACAGCGCCTCACGGATAGGAGTGCGCGACACCTTGAACCGGTCAGCGAGGCCGACCTCATCAAGAGCGGAACCCGGCTTCATGCGAACCCACAGAATATCCTCGCGTAGTGCGTCATAGACCTGAAGCGCTCCCCTACGCGCGCTCGGCTTGCCGCTTTCGCCTGCTTTCGCCATCTAATGAGTTCCCTCTTGTATAATGTTTGCATAATTGTATAATGGTGGGCGGCGAATGACAAGAGAAAGGGAGGACTCAAATGCTGAAAGCGTTGAAATCAATCATTGCGGGGGCGAGCGTTGCGCTCGCGCTCAGTACTGCCGCCGAGGCGCAGTCGAAAAAGATCGCATACTTTGCCGCCGCTTCTCAGAACGGCTTCAACCAGGCGACCTATGCCGGGGTGGAGGAGAAGGCGAAGGAACTCGGGTATGAAACAGCCATTTTCGACGGCAAGTTCGATCCGGCACATCAGTACAGCCAGATCGAGGATGCGCTCGCCAGCGGCAACTATGCGGGCTTCATTGTCGCACCCAACGATACCGTCGGCATTGCCGGGGCATTCGAACAGGTGATTGCGGCCGGTGTGCCGATTGCCACCGTCTTGTTTCCGGTCGGCCCGGACCTGACGACGCTGGAACCGCAGGTAAACGGCATTACCGCCACGGTGGCATCGCCGCCGGTGGATGGCGCGACCTTCCAGGCCAACGACGTCGTCAAATATTGCGAAGGCAAGGATCCCTGCAATGTGGTCATCCTGATCGGTGCAAAAATCTTCCCTTTCGACAACCTGCGTCTTGAGACTTTCCAGAAGGTCCTGGCGGAGCACGCCAATATCAAGGTGCTGGGGGTTGGCGAGGGCTGGTATGATCCGGACAAGTCGCTGACGGCAATGACTGACATCCTGCAATCGGCAACGGACGTCCATGTCGTGCTGTCCAACGCCGACCAGCACCTGGTGGGCGCCGAGATTGCCCTGCAGGCGGCCGGGCAGAACGTGCCTGATCTCTATCTCTCTGGCGGCGGCGCGGCATCGATCGCGATCAATGCCATCCGCGAGGGACGATGGGATGCAACGCTCGCCTACTTCCCGAAGACCATGGGCGCACTCGCAGCCGAGCAGATCGTCAACGCGATCGAGGGAAAACCGGTGACCCAGGTCATCAACATGGATACCGCCGGTCCGCTTGAAGCGATGATCAACAAGGCGGTGCTCGACGCCAATCCCGATTTCAAGGGTGAATGGGCGCAATAAACGGACGCTGACTGCCGGGGCTCAATGGCCCCGGCACACCTTCCACAATTTCAGGGTGACCATCGTGACCAAGCACTACCGGGTCTCCGCGGACATAGGCGGGACATTCACAGATATTGTCTATCAGGATGCAAAAACCGGCTCATGCGGCGCATACAAGGTGCTGTCGACCCCCCAGAATCCGGCTCTGGCGGTTCTCAACGGCATAGAGGGAGCGATCGAACCGGACGCACAAATCGATTTCTTCGTGCACGGTACGACGGTCGGACTGAATGCGCTTCTCACCAGGCGCGGCGCGAAGGTGGCGCTGCTAACGACGCAAAATTTCCGCGATATCTACACCATTCAGGGTAACGACCGCGGCGAGATCTTCTCCATCCGCTGGAACAAACCGCGGCCGCTGGCACCGCTTGAACACACCTACACCGTGCGCGAACGCGTGGCCGCCGACGGATCGGTCGTCGAACCATTGTCGGTCGACGATCTCGAACAATTCGCCAATGCCGTGAAGCACGAAGGCTATGAGGCGATCGCGATCTGCTTTCTCTTCTCGTTCAAGAATCCGGCGCATGAACTGAAAGCCGCTGAATTCCTCGCCGACCGCCTGCCGGGCATATCGCTCGCGCTTTCCCATCAGGTTTCGCCGGAATGGCGAGAGTTCGAGCGCACATCAACAACTGTCATGGACAGCTATCTTGCGCCGGTGGTTCGACGTTATCTGGATACGCTGGTCGGGGAACTCAACCATCGGCTTCCCTCCGGGCAGGGTATCCATGTCATGGAATCGAACGGCGGGGTCATGAGCGCCGCATCGGCCAGCCAGGCCCCGCTGCAGACGCTGCTCTCGGGCCCTGTCGGTGGCGCCATCGGAGGCAAGGCCTTGTCGGCGGCGACAGACCGGCCCAACCTGATCTGCGTCGACATGGGTGGAACATCCTTCGACGCGAGCCTGATCATCGACGGTCTCCCTTCGGCTTCGAACGAGACCAAGCTCGAAGGCCTGCCAATACAGATGTCGGTCGTCGATATCCACGTCATCGGTGCCGGAGGCGGATCGATCGCATGGGAGGAGGCGGGCGCGATGCGCGTCGGCCCGCAATCGGCCGGCTCCAATCCCGGTCCGGTCTGCTACGGGCTTGGCGGCGCTGAGCCGACGGTATCCGATGCCAATCTGGTGCTCGGCCGCCTCGATGGCGCCAATTTCTCCGGCGGCGCGATGACACTCGACCGCGACGCGGCATCGAAAGCGCTTGCCGACATGGGCTCGCGGTTCGGGATGTCGGCCGAAGCGATGGCGCAGGGCGTCGTGGATATCGTCAACGCCAAGATGGCCGATGCGATCCGCACGATCACCATCCAGCGCGGCATCGATCCGCGCGACTTCTCGCTTGTCGCCTTTGGCGGTGCGGGTCCCGCGCAGGCTGCCGCGCTGGCCGAGGAATTGCAGATCCGCGAAGTGATCATCCCGGTCCACCCCGGTGCGTTTTCTGCGTGGGGCATGTTGCAGACCGACGTCCGCCACGACTTCAAGGAGACGCTGTACAGTTTCTGGGACCTGATCGGACCGAATGAACTTCGGAACGCCTTTGAAGGATTGCAGGCGAAGGGCCGGGCCTATCTGATGGAGGAAGGTATTGCGGCAGACGCAATCAGCTTCGAACGGGCAATCGATTTCCGCTACTACGGACAGGAGTACGTCCTGACGATTCCGGTTCCCGACGGCCCGATCGACATGGACACGGTCCGCAAGACCTTCGACGAGGCCTACGAACGCCAATACGGCCACTCAAGTCCGGAAAACCGGGTGGAGATGGCAAACATCCGTGTTGCGGCACTCGGCCGGCTGCCACGACCGGACAACGCGCCGCCGGCACTCGAAAAGGCAAAACCGTCGCGCGAGCGCGAAGTGTTTTTTTCCGGCTCGCCGCAGAACACTGCGATCATCGACCGGAATGACATCGCCGGCGGCACCTTTGTCGCAGGCCCGGCGATCATTGAGGAAGGAACCGCCACGACCCTCGTGCCGCCCGGCTGGCGCGCCACGATGATCGATGGTGGCCACCTTTCACTGACCCGAACGCAAGGATAACATGATCATGACAGCCGACCCCATCACCACGGAAGTGGTCCGCAATTTCGTCATATCCTGTGCGGAGGACATGAACGCATCGCTGTGGCGCTCTGCCCACTCCGCGATCATCTACGAGGGCAAGGACAGCGCCGTTGCGCTGATGGACGAAAATGGCAACATGCTCGGGCAGTCCACCGGCGTGCCGCTGTTCATCGGCGCCATCGATGTCTGCGTTAGATATGTCAAGGACTATTACGGCGGCGATATCGGCGAAGGCGACATTTTCATCATGAACGACAGCTACATGCAGGGCACCCATCTGCATGATGTCACCGCGATAGGACCGATATTCTTCAAAGGCGAACTGATCGGCTTCGGCGCGGCACGGGCCCACTGGAACGATATCGGCGCCATTGATCCCGGCTCGACCATGGGTTCGACGAATATCTACCAGGAGGGGCTTCGGCTCGGCCCGACGCGCATCATCAAGGCCGGCAAGCAAATCCGGGAATGGTATGACCATCTGCGTCTCAATACCCGGCTGCCTGACGCAACGGTGGGCGATCTTGGCGCGCAGATCGCAGCGATCCGGACCGGCGAAAGGAGACTTGGACAATTGCTGCAACGCATCGGCGCGGACACCTACCGCTCTGCCTGCCAGAACGTGTTCGAACAGGCGCGCCGCCTCGACCGCGAAGCAATCGGTGCAATCAAGGATGGGACATGGTCACGCGAAGGCTATCTCGACAATGACGGTGTCGGCGCCGAACCGGTCAAGGTCGCGCTGAAGCTGACAGTCAAGGGCGAGGACCTGATCGTCGACCTGACCGGGACATCCGGTCCGGTTGCAGGCTCGGTAAACTGCGGCGCCAGCCAGACGGAGTCGCTGCTGCGACTGGCCTACAAGACGATGATCAGTCCGGACCGCGCGATCACGGGCGGTTCGTTCGAGACCATGAGCGTGATCATGCCCGACGAGTGCATGTTCAATGCCCGCGAGCCTGCGGCTTGCGAATGGTACTTCACCGGTCTGGGGCTGCTCGCCGACCTGTTCATCTCGTGCCTGTCGGAAGCAATGCCCGAGCGCTCCACGGCGGCGCACTACGGCGATTCCATGGTCGCGGGCTTTTTCTCGGTCGATCCCAAACGCGGCCAGTGGATCTCGATAGAGCCGACTGCGGGCGGATGGGGAGGCCGCTCTGACGGTGACGGCGAAAGCGCGCTGATCAATCTGGTCAACGGCGGTTTCCGAAACATTCCCGCCGAGGTGATGGAAACGAAATTTCCCGTGCGGCTGGAGGAATTCTCCATCCGCCCGGATTCCGGAGGACCCGGGCGCTATCGCGGCGGCTGCGGAGTGGTGCGGCGCTACCGTACACTTGAAGACTGCTACAGCGCACTCTGGTTCGAGCGATCGCGGACACCGGCATGGGGCCTCAATGGCGGCCGCGATGGCGCCGGGCCGGAAATCACCATCACGCTGCCGGACGGGGCAACCGAGCATCCGCTGAAGATGCGGGCGCGACCGTTCAAGGCGGATACGGTCGTGGAGACCAAGACCGGCGGCGGCGGCGGCAACGGCGACCCGATGGCGCGCCCCTTTGCGGAAGTGCTCGCCGACGTCCGTCAAGGGTTTCTTACCCGGGACGCGGCACTTGCAGACTATGGCGTCAAAGTCGGTGCTGATATGGTGGTCGACGAGGCGGCGTCAGCACCGCGCATTTAGGCAAGAGGCTTCATGACCATCACGAGCGCAGGCGCTCCCGCGATACGCGCGAAGGATATCGGCGTTTCATTCTCCGGGGTGTCGGTTTTGCGAAATGTCACGCTGGATATCCTGGCGGGCGAGATACACGGTCTGGTTGGCGAAAACGGCGCCGGCAAGTCGACGCTCGGCAAGGTCCTCGGCGGTTACTATTCGGCCTCGCAGGGCGAGCTCGAAGTGTTCGGCGAAAAGGCCACAGGCTGGGATCCGCATACCGCTCTGGCCCATGGCGTCGCAATCATGCATCAGGAGTTGCAACTTGTCCCGGCATTGACCGTTGCACAGAACGTCTTTCTCGGCATCGAGGACCACCGTTGGGGCGTGTTGCGGTCGACCGAAGCTGACCGGCTTGAGAACCTGATGAGATCGAGCGGATTTTCCCTGGATCCTCATGCGGTCGTAGCCGACCTGCCGATCGCCGACCAGCAGAAGATCGAAATTCTGCGCGCATTGGCGCGCGATGCCAGGGTCATCGTCATGGACGAGCCAACCTCGTCGTTGTCGAAGGGTGAAGTCGATCAATTGCACGATGCAATGCGCAAGCTGCGCGCCGAGGGCCGCTCCGTCGTCTATGTCTCCCACTTTCTCGACGATATCCTTGCGGTCACCGACCGCATCACGGTTTTGCGCGACGGCGAACAGGTGGCCACCTTCAAAACTGGTGAAACGGAGAAAACGGATCTGATTTCAGCGATGCTCGGCAGTGGCAAGACCGAAACACCGTACCCGCCGAAGGCCGTACCAGTCCGGCGCGAAATTGTTCTGGAAGCAAAGGGCATACGAAGTGCCGAAGGTGCGCAAGGTGCTTCGCTTTCGATCGCAAGGGGGGAGATCGTCGGCCTTATCGGACTCGTCGGCAGCGGACGCAGCGAAATCGCCCGCGCGATAATCGGCGCAGACGCGGCTGTCGATGGCGAGGTCATACTGGAGGGCGCGCCTTACGCCACAAGATCCCTTGCAGCGTCCACCGATCGCGGTCTGGTCATGGTACCTGAAGACCGCCGCAAGCAGGGACTGATCATGACCATGCCGGTACGCGCTAACATGTCGCTGCCGCATCTGAAACGCTTTTCGCGAAACGGGGTGGTCAACGGCAAGGCAGAGAGCAAGCGGGCAGCCGAGCTGATCGACCACTTCGCGGTACGCCCTGCCATTCTTGACGGAGATGTCTCGAACTATTCCGGCGGCAACCAGCAGAAGGTGCTGATCGGAAAATGGCTCATGGAGAATCCGAAAATCGTCGTTCTTGACGAGCCGAGCCGCGGCGTCGACGTCGGCGCGCGCCAGCGTATCCACGAAGCGATCTGCGAGTTGGCGACATCCGGTACGGCAATCCTTCTGATTTCTAGCGAAATAGATGAAGTGCTCGGTCTCGCCCACCGCGCCTATCTCGTCGATAGCGGACGGATCGTCGCCGAAATCGATCCGGACGAAAACGATGAGGCCTCGGTGCTCGCCGCGCTTTTCCATTACCAGGGCGCCGGCAAGATGGAGCAGCCGCATGTCTAGGCACACGATCCTGCGCTTTCTGCAAAGCTACGCCGTGTTGATCATGATCGCCGTTCTGATGGTGGCGCTTGGCTTCCTGTCCGACAGTTTTTTCACCCTGCGCAACCTGATCAACATTCTCAACCAGAACGCTCCGCTCGCCATCATGGCTTCGGCGATGACGCTGGTGATTATCGCCGGCGGGTTCGATCTCTCGGTTGGTTCGATCTTCGCAATGGGTGCTGTCTCGTCGGCCTGGCTGGCGCTCAATGTTGACCCCTATTTCGGCCTGCTGATGGCCCCCGTGATCGGTCTTGCCCTCGGCACCGTCAACGGCGTCGTGATCACCACGCTCAAGGTGCATTCCTTCCTGGCGACGATCGCGACAAGCCTGATTTTCAAGGGCATCGCAATCGTGCTGTCGGACGGCAAGCTCATTCCGGTTCGCATGGACGAATTCACCTGGCTCGGCCGCGGCAAGATCGGCGAAGTGTTTATTGCCGTGTGGGTCATGATCGCGTTCGCGGCCATCCTGACCTTCGCGCTGAACAAAACCGTGTTTGGCCGCAAGGTCTATTCGGTTGGCGGCAACGAGGAGGCAGCGATCCTGTCCGGTATCCGCACCAACCGTATCAAGATCGCCACCTTTGCACTTGCCGGTCTTGCCGCCGGGCTTGCATCGGCAATCGCGGTATCGAGGATTTCCATGGGCCAGGCTTCGGCAGGAACCGGCATGGAGCTACAGGCGATCGCCGCGGTGATCCTTGGCGGCACCAGCATCTATGGCGGGGTCGGCGCTGTCTGGCGCAGCATTGCCGGCGTCTTGTTGCTCGCGCTGATCAACAATGGCTTCAACATATTGAACGCCGACCCGTTTTACCGCGATCTGACAACCGGGCTGGTCATCCTTGCTGCAATCGGCATCAGCGCCGGAGGGAGAAAATAGTCGGTTCGGATGTCCCGCATGATGTATTGGGAGACATCCGCGTTAGCAGTTGCCAACTGGACCCATGCGGCCGTGCCGGTTTATTCGGTGTAGCCGGGAAAAGCCTGCTATCGGGAATTAAAGTTTCTTAATCGAGCATTGGGAACCAAAGTTTAGAACAGTCATCGGAATATCTGCTCTCCGGTGACGCGTTTGCGACGGAAGCGCCAATATGGTTGGTGCCGGTGAATGTCTGCTTCGCCCGGATCAACAGTCATGAGCAGACCGTCCGGAAACGGCCCCTTTTCGGACATCTACAGCTACGACGACGAATGTCCGTATTGGGGCCGATTCCGGACTGTCTGCTTAGGGTGTCGAACTGGGAAAAGCGGATATTCGTCCGCGTTGTGGGTATTGGTTTTTCCGGACAAACACGGACATTCGACGAATAAGCCGATATTGCTCTTTCAAGCCGGACGAGCGGTCATTCGACGGAAATAGCTGAATTTAGTGGAAAGAGGAGCTTTTTAGGTAAAGTTCCAGCAGCGATCAGATAAGGTTAACCCGCATTTTGATGAGCTTTGATTCCAGATAGGCATCGAGGCCCTCTGGCCCCAGTTCGCGGCCGATACCGCTCATCTTCCAGCCGCCGAACGGCGCCTGCAGCTCGCTGACATCGTTGACATTGATCCCGACACCGCCGAATTCAAGCCTGTCGGCAATTGCCCACATCCGCTCCAGATCGGACCCGTAGAGATAGGCGGCGAGGCCGTATTCCAGGCTGTTTGCCATTTCGATCATCTGCTCGATGCCGTCGAATGCCGCCATCGCCGCAAGCGGCCCATAGGTTTCCCTGGTCATCGGCAAACTGTCCGGCGGCGCATCGTCGATCAAAGTTGGGCGATAGAAATGGCCGCGGTCGAATAGCCCGCCCTTTGGCCGGCAGCCTCCGGCGAGCAGGCGTCCGCCTCTCGCCAGCGCATCATCCTTGTGCGCCTCCACACGCGCGATCACATTGCCGTTGAGTACCGGTCCGTACTCGATGCCCGGCTCGATACCGTGGCCAAGCTCCGTTTTCTCGGTCAGGTCGGCGAGGATTTCCGCGAATTCGCGGTGAACGGACCGGTCCACCAGTATACGGTTCACCGTGATGCAGATCTGGCCCATGTTGGAGAATGCCCGCCGGTGGGCCGCCTTTGCGGCCCCCTCGAGGTTGGCGTCGGCCATGACGATCAACGGCGCGTTGCCTCCGAGCTCCAGGCAGACTTTCTTCAGATTGCCAGCCGCGTTGCGCATGATGTCCTGTCCCGCGGGGATCGAGGCGGTGGCGGAAATCACGCGAACCCTCGGGTGAGCCGCCAGAGCCCTGCCAGCAACCGGTCCATGGCCGGGAAGGTCGGCTAGCGCACCGTCGGGCAGGCCGGCTTCGTGCAGGCTGTCGACAAGCATGGAAATGGCAAGCGGCGTTTCCGGCGGTGACTTGACGATCAGGGGGCAACCGGCCGCCAGCGCCGGCCCCGTCTTCCAGCAGTAGAGATCGACCGGATAGTTCCATGGCACGATCGCGGCGGCGACACCTGCTGGATAGCGGGAGACGACGTTCTTGATGTCGGGATTTGTCGACGGCCTCAGTTCGCCGCCGATCCGCGTCGCTTCGCCTGCATAGTATCGCAGCACCTGTGCGCCGAAGAGGATTTCCTTCCGGTTGTCGGCAACGGGTTTGCCCTGTTCGCGGGTCAACAGAACCGCCATTTCCCCGGCGCGCGTCTCAACGAGGCTGGCGGCACGGTTGAGGATCGCGGCGCGCTTGTCCGCGCCAACGCCTGCCAGCGCAGGTGCTGCCCGTTCGGCCGCTTCAACTGCGCGGTCGACGACCATTTCATCGGCCAGCAATGTCGAACCGACCGGTTCCCCGATCGCCGGATCCTTGATTTCGAAGCGTTCGAGGCCCGCCGGCATCTGCCATCGGCCGTCGAGGAATATACCGCGATCCATGATCAACTCCGGTTCAGCGCATTTTCAGCCGCCGCCACAGTTCGGCGTAGTTGCGATCGTTGATGCGGTTGGCTTCGGCTTTTTCAGCCGTGTTGGGACTGACCATGACGAAGGGCTCGTGGCCGCGTTCGACCATGATCTCCGCCGTAGCCGCGTTGATTGCCTGGCCGATGGCGATGGCGATCGATGTCGATGTGGCGCCGACACGATAGTTGAGACCGTCGATATCGATACCTGCATCGCCCTTCGGAACACCGGTGTCGATGACCACATCGGCGAGTTCGAACAACCGCTTGCCGCAGGAGTGGCGCGACGGAGTGGAGGAGGAATGCGGGATGGAGGTCACGCCGATCAGCTTCATGCCGCGGTTCTTCGCACCCACCGCGATGTCGAGGGTCACCGCGTTCAAACCCGAATGCGAAAAAATCAGCATCGCGTCGCCCGGATCGAACTGATGCGACGACAGGATTGCCTCGCCGTAGCCTTCCTGGCCGTGAATGAAGCGGTATTGCCGCGCACCGCCATCGCCGAGCACGCGATGAAACGAGATCATCGTGCTTTCGACGATCGGACGGAACCCGGTCACAGTGCCCGTGCGCGGGAACATTTCCATGGCCGCAAACGAACCGTGGCCGGTTCCAAAGGTGAAGACCAGCTTGTCGCTCATGATCGCCGTCGCACAGATATCCGCAGCTGCGCGGATGGCATTCCCTTGAGTCTCGGAAACCCTTCGCAGGCGTTCGATGACCGTATCGAAGTAACGGGTCGATATGCCGGTCATGTTTTCCGCTCCTTTCAGATTCAAGGCTGTTCCAGCGCGGCAAGGCCGTCGAGCGCGATCTCGAACAATTGCCGTTCTCCGCTTGCGAGCGCTTCCGCCGCGAGCTTTTCCTGGCTCAGCGCGTCGACAGTACCCAGGCATAAGGTGGCGCAAGAGACGCCAAGCGCGCCCGCTGCCGCCAGCAGCGAAGATGTCTCCATGTCGGCGGCGAGCACGCCCTTTTCGACAAGCATTTTCCGGTTTTCACCGGTCCTCCTGCGACCATCCTCATCAATGCCAAACATGTCGCGATAGAAGGCATCGAAGGTGGCGTAGAGACCGGTGCGCGCCGAAACGCCTGAATTGTCGGCGGCGTTGCAAAGCGCTGCCACCAGCGCACGGTCGGCCGCGAAGGGGCCGTCGCCCGCATAGGAACGCGACGTGCCTTCAAAGCCGATTGCGGCTTCGCTGACCAGGAATTCACCGCCCTTGGCGGGCGGAAAATACATCGCCGTGCCGATGCGCAGGAAAATCGAAACGCCAAGATCGGCCAGTTCGTGCAGGACAATGGTTGCGATGGGTGCACCCATGCCGAATGCGGCGATAGTGAAATTCCTGCCGCCATACCCGCCGGTTACCGCTTTCAGTCCGCGCGTCACCGGATGGTGCACGGGACTTTCCAGAAGCCGCGATATCCGGTCAACCCGATCGGGATCGCCGATCAGGATCGCCCTGTCGCCGACATCCGCTTCCGTCAGGCCGAGGTACCAGGCTTTCTTCATCGTCTGTCTCCTGCCGTGCGCTTGACCAGCATTGCGCGTACCGCTTCAATTCCGGCGGTGACGGCGGCGCGCGGATCGGTTTGTCCGGCCATTTCAGCGGCGATGTAGCCACCCGCAAGCGTGTCGCCGGCACCGGTGGTGTCGCGAACTTCGACCGGTTCCACCATGATCAATTCGCGTTTGCCGCAATGCTCGACCTGCACTCCCGCAGCACCTCTCGTCTCGATGATGATCGCACCCTCCCTTGTTTTGCCGACTAGTTGACGCTCGGACCGGCTGCAGAAAATGACGTCGGCGTTGGCCGACAGTGACGTTCTGACGGGCGGGGGAAAAGCATGCGCATCGTTCTTGCAGATCCAGTAGAGCCGCGCAGCCGGGCTTCGGTGCTCAAGAATTTCTCCGGTCAGGTGCGGCGGTCCGACCGAGATGCAGGTGTGGCTGGCGGATGCGATGATCCCTGCCTGTTTGCCGGTCAGTATCTCCTCGCCCGGAAATACCGGATCGAACAGGCAGGCACACGATCCGTCGTCCTGGTAGGCAAGAATGGCCATCGGCGAGGGACGTTCCAGCCGCGCAACGCCGTCCGTGCCGACGCCCGCCGAAGCGAGGCCGTCGAGGTAGACCTGCGCGTGGTTGTCATTGCCGATCCAGGTAACGGGTTGTGACGCCATGCCTGCATTTGCAGCCGCCACCGCGACATAGGCCGGGCAACCGCCGAGGCGCGGCCATTTTGCGGTATCGCGATGATCGATCAGCGTGGTGTGATCGCCGCGGATCTGACCGGATAGGCCGACCGCGTAGTCCACACTCGCATAACCCGTCACCGCGAGAAGCGTCATCCCAGAAGCTCCTTCGCCTCGGATGTGGTAACCAGACGGCCGAGATAGCGCTCGATGTCTTCGAGCGATGCCGCGGCAAGATGTTCGCGATTGGAATTGGTTGCATCGCGAACCACCACGACCTCCAGCCCGTTGGCGAAGGCGTCCTGTGCGGTTGCCCTGACACAGACATTGGTTTTCACTCCACAGATGACAACCTGCTCCACACCCTGCTCACGCAGGAACAGCGCAAGCTCGGTGGCAAAAAAGGCGCTGAACCGGCGTTTCACTATCTCCACTTCGCTTGCCCCGCCTTGCGGACCAAATCCCTGGAAATACTCGGCGTGAAATCCGCCGCTCACACAGTGGCGCGGCAGGCGCCTGTCCTCGAAATCGTCAAATCCCTCGCGATGGCGGTCCGCCACGTGAACGACGATCGTTCCCGCCTTGCGGGCTCCGCCTATCAGCGCGAGGCAGTTTGCCACCACATCGCCTGCCGCCGGATAGTAGTTCTCGCCGTCGGGGTGAAGAAACGAGTTCTGCATGTCGATGACGATCAATGCCGTTTTCATGAAATCGTCTCCTTGGCTCTGCGCTGACGCCAGCCGGCAAGGCACAACGCTATGAGAACCATCAGATAGGGGATGGTGCCGATCAGTTTGGGAGGAAGGCCCGCCGTTTGCATGCGGATCTGCGAGGCATCGAGAAAGCCGAAGAACAGGCAAACGAGGGCGGTGGCAACCGGCTTGTCGCGGCCGAAGTAGAATGCCGCCAGCGCGATGAAACCACGGCCCGCCGTCAAGCCCTCGTTGAAAAGCCCGATCGATGCCAGCGCCAGATGGGCACCGCCGAGGCCGGAGAAAAACCCGGCGATTGCGGTGGAGACGTCCTGCACCGATTTTTCGGCAATTCCCATGGCCCTAGCGACCTGCGGCGCGTTGCCCGTGGCGCGCAGTCTCAGTCCCCATCTCGTGTTGGCCAGCAGCATCGGCAGCACGAACACGGAAATCCATGCGAAAACGGTAAGCGGCTCAAGCTCTGCGAGCGCCAGTCCGATCAGCGGAATTCGCTCCATCCAGCCTGGCAGGAATTGCGGCAGCAGGGCGACATCCGGCAGGCGCAGCGTTCCGCTGGAATCGTAGACCCAGTTCAGGATGAAGCCGAGCGCACCCGCGACAAGAACATTCAGGCCGAGGCCGGCCACGATCATGTTGGCGCCCGCGCGCGTGATCACCAGCGAAAACAGGTAGCCGATCATGGCGCCGGCGGCGGCCGCAGCCAGCGATGCGGCAAGCCAGCTTCCCGTAGCGGATGACACTACAACGGCAACAAAGGCGCCGGCTAGCATCTTGGCGTCGAGCGCTATATTGACGATGCCGCCCTGACGGTTGACCAGCCCGCCCATGGCAGCGAGCAGAATGGGTGTCGTCAGCACGATCGATGCGGCAATGATCTGGTCGATGATCATGATTGCCTCCGCCGAAGGAAGCCGAGCCGGCCAAGTTCGACCACCGCGAAGATCATCACCGTGCCCTCGATGATATTGACGATGTCGAGGGGAATATCGGAGAAAAGCTGGACGGTTGTTCCGGCCGAGGCGAGAGCGCCAAACAGGATCGCTCCAAGCAGAATACCGATCTCGTTGTTGCGGCCGAGCAGCGCTACAGCCATGCCGGTAAATCCGTAGCCTGGCGAAAATCCGTCGGCAAAACGGTGCAACTGTCCAAGCGCATGCGACGCCCCGCCCAGGCCGGAGACAATGCCCGATATCACCATGACAAGCACGATCGTCGACGGAATCGAGATGCCCACCGCACGGGCAAAGCGTTGATTTGCACCGACCAGCATTCCTTCAAATCCCGACGGAGTGCTGCGCGCCCAGATGCCGTAAGCAACGACAACGGCCAAGCCGAGCAGGAATCCCGCATGGAGGGTTGATGGCGGCATCAGGCGCGGCAGCTGCGCCACGTCGTGCACCAATGGCGTGACATTGTTGCCGGACATCTCCGAGAGCAGCGGACCGTTGACGAGGTAACCGGTGATGCCGAAGGCCACGAAGTTCAGCATCAGCGTCGATACGACTTCATCGACCTCATAGTGAGCCAACAGATAGCCGGGAATGAATAGCCAGACGGCCGATACAATCGCAGCGAAAGCGAACGCCAGCGGTATGAGCCCGTAACCGAGGCTGGCGGGCAGGGAAAACCCGATAAATGCGCCGCATAATCCGCCGATGACGAACGCGCCCTCGACCCCGACATTGAATGCTCCGGAGCGGAAACAAATGGCAGTTGCAACACCGGTGAACAGCAAAGGCGTCGCCGCTGAAAGGGTGGCCGCGATCCGGCGCGCAGAGCCGAATGACTCCGAAAGCATGAGCGAAAAGATATCGACCGGATTTTCGCCGATGAGAAGGAGTACCGCCGACGCAACGGCGATCGCCACGAAGAAGGGGAATGCCAGACCAAGTCCGCGCTCGAACAACAGGGTGGGATGGAACCCGGTTTTGGCTGCTTCAATCATGGACACCGGTTCCGGTCAGCATGAGCGCGCCCAGATCTGCAACCGAGGTTTCCGTTGCCCGCCGCTCGCCGACGATGCGTCCCCCGGCCATCACATATATCCGGTCCGACAACTCCAGTATTTCGTCCAACTCCTCGGAGACCAGCAGCACGGCACCTGCGGCCCCGCGGAACCTGCGCAATATGTCGTGGATGGCGGCGATGCCCAGGAGATCGACGCCGCGGGTCGGTTGGGAGACGACAAGAAGCTTCGGGTTCGTAGCGATCTCGCGGGCAAACACGAGCTTTTGTTGATTGCCGCCCGACAGGCTGGAAACCGGATCGCCGAGCGCGCCATAGCGAACGTCGAGTTTGGCTAGCCGGTCGACCGCCACCGTGCGCATTGCGCGGCGGTCGACAAACCAGCCGCGCCGAACCGGAGGCGCCCTGTGGCTCGCCGCGACCGCATTGGCTTCGATCGATGCTGTCAGGGCAAGTCCCTCGTGCCGCCGGTCAGCGCTGACATAGCCCATACCGAGCCGCCGCCGCTCGCCGTTGCCGGCATCGGTCACATCCGTGCCGCCGAGCCGCACCGTTCCGCGCCGTGACGGACGCAGTCCGACTAGGCATTCGATCAGTTCGTGCTGGCCGTTGCCCGACACTCCTGCCAGGCCAACGATCTCACCTGCCGCCACATGGATATTGATGTCGTGCAGGGGATGGGATTTCTCGACGGCTGCGGACGAGAGGTCCTCGACCGCAAAGGCAACATTCCCATGCGCCGGTATTTCGGTTGATTGGCTGGTCGCTGCAGAAGGTGGCCTGGTGTCGCCGCCGACCACGTGGCCGGCAATTTCGGCAACAGTGGTATCCGCGATCGCGCCTGAAAAGCATACCGTGCCGCGGCGCATCACGGTGACGCGGTCGGCCAAGGCCATCACTTCCTTCAACTTGTGGCTGATGAACACGATCGTGGTGCCCTGGTCGCGCAATGTGCGCAACAGCGAGAACAGGTCATCGACCTGTCTTGGCGCAAGCACGGCGGTGGGCTCATCGAGAATGAGAATCCGCGTGCCGCGCCGGAGCAGCCTGATGATCTCGACGAACTGACGGACATGCACCGGAGTGCTGCCGGCGCGCCGGCTCCAGTCGATTTCGATGGCGGCCTTCCTCGCCAGCGCCGAGCCGGCGTTTTGGGCCTCCACCCAGTCGATCCGCGAAACCGGACCAGCGGCAATCCGCAGCGGTTCCTCGCCGAGCACCAGGTTTTCCAGCAGCGACAGGTCCGGCGCCAGCATGAATTCCTGGTGCACCATGCCAATGCCGAGCGCAAAGGCACGGTGCGGGCCCGGCAGGTGAACCGGCCGGTCATCAACGATGATCGTTCCGCTGTCGGGCTGCTCGACCCCCTGCAGGAGGCGCATGAGTGTGGACTTGCCAGCGCCGTTTTCGCCGACGACCGCATGGATTTCGCCGGGCGCGATCGCAAGCGACACATGGTCATTCGCCTGGACGTTGCCGTAGCGTTTACTGAGACCGTCGGCGCCAAGGCGCACTGTCACACTCTGGTCGCCGATCTGTTGCGCATCAGCAGCTGACATGGGGATCACACGAGAGCAGGCCGGCGGACTTTGCCGCCGGCCATCGCCCGGCGTTACTTGAAGAAATCCGGATAGCCCTCGGTCGACACATCCCAAACGTCGATCTTGCCGGCAATGATATCGGCCTTCAATGCTTCGACCTTTTCCAGATAGGCGGCGGGAATCATGTCCTTCGTGTGCTTCATGTCGGATAGCGCGACGCCGTTCTGCTTCAACCCGAAATCCATCACCCGGCCGCCGGGAAACTTGCCGGCGGCATAGTTGACGATGATGTCTTCGACGGCGACATCGACGCGCTTTATCATGCTGGTGAGCACGCTGCCGGGCGCCATGCCGTCCTGGTCGGTATCGACCCCGATGGCATAGTGGCCTTCAGCCTTTGCAGCCTCGATGATACCGATGCCAGTGCCGCCTGCGACCTGGTAGACGATGTCGGCGCCCTCGTCGAACATGGCTTTGGCCATCTGCTGGCCCTTGGCCGGATCGCCGAAGGAATCGGAATAGGCCACCTTGACATCTATGTCGGGATTGATTGCCTTGGCGCCCTGAATGTAACCGACGATGAACTTGTCGATACCCGGCGCCTTGACGCCGCCGATGACACCGATGACCGGCTTGTCGTTTATCCCCTTGATCGAGGTGTCGGTGGTTACCTGCGCCGCCAGCGCGCCTGCCAGATAGGAGCCCTGATGTTCGCCGAACACGACGGAGGCGATGTTGTCGCCGCTTCTGGTCTGGTTCATGATCACCCAGTCGGTGTCCGGATAGTCCTTGGCTAGTTTCTCCATCGGTTCGCCATGGATCCACTCTAGGCTGATCACCAGGCCGAAACCGCCATCGGCAGCGCGGCGCATGATCTCCTCGCCCTGCGCGGCGACGTCTTTCGATTCAATCGGGCGCCCTTCGATACCAGTCTTGTCCAGTCCGGCCTCGAACCCCGCATTGGCGGTATCGTTCCATGAGCCGTCGCCCAGTCCGCCCTGCGCGATGATCAGCGCGGCGGGAGCCATCTCGGCTGCGCCTGCAGGAATTACCATTCCCGCCAAGGCGGTGCCGGCGGCCAATGCTGCGTACTTGAACATGTCACTCACTCCCTGTTTTTGGTTTTTGGATTGGTGATGCGCCCGCCGAGGCTCAGTACCTTGGCGTCGCCATGACCCGTCACCGGGCTTGGCGCGGCAACGAGATGAAAATCAAAGGTGTAGTATTCGCCATGGTAGATGGCCTCGACCGCCTCCACCAGACGGCCGGCGCTGTCGTAGCTGCGCCTGAATACCGCCATCACCGGCGCAGGGCCGTCAATGTCGAGCAGCGAACATTCCTCCCGGCTGGCCAGACGGGTGGTCACGCGCTCCTGCGCTTCACGCACCGTATGGCCGGACCGGTCGAGCGCCGCATAGAGCGAAAATCCGGGCAGCTCGAGCGCTTGCGGGTTTTTTCCGTTCAGCGCGTCCACATCGCGCGCAACCGTCAGCGGTATCATCGACCTGTGCACCGCGCAGGGTATGCCGTCCAGCAGCCGCAGCCGCCGCAGATAGATCGCCGGGCCACTGCAGTGGAATTCCCTGACCTGTTCGTCGCTTGCTTCGGCGACGGAAATGAGTGCCTGGGTAGACCGCAAACCTTCGCTGGCCGCAGACTCGGAGAAGCTCAGCAGGTTTCCAGCGCGCCTGTGCAGGGAAGGGCGGGCAACAAAGCTGCCGGCACCCTGGCGCCGGTGCACGGCACCTTCCACCACCAGCTGTTCGATGGCGCGAACCACGGTTCCCCGGCTGACCCCGTGATCGACGCAGAGTTCGGCTTCGCTGGGGAGACGGTCTCCGGGCTTATATTCCCCGCGCGCGATGCGCTGACGCAGTTCATTTGCCAGCATTTGATATCGGGGGACGGAAGCGGTTTTGAGCATTTGAAAAGTGTAATATGATCAGTTGACTAGTCAAGTGGACGTTTGGTTTATTCAGTCGCGGCGAAAATCAGGAATACTCCATAATCCGTCT
>JBFIBB010000025.1:0-21426 GCA_041582695.1 Rhizobiaceae bacterium | reverse complement strand
GCCTGGAACCGGCGGGCCAGATTGCGAAAATCCTGGCTTTCGAGCCCGATGTTGAAAAACGGGGAATCGGCGAAATCGGCCTTGCGCAAAGGCGCTGCCTCAGCATCCCAGTCGCAAAGTCGGTCAATCAGATTGCGTTCTCCTTTTGACTCGACCGATTCCTTGCCGAAGCCGGCGAGCGCCATCAGCTTGCCGGCGTCTTCGCGCCGTGATTTCCTTGCGTCCGAGGGATATGTCGGATCGGCCAGCCCATAAAGAAATCCGTACTTGTGGCCCGGACCGCTCATGGGTGAGCCGATGCGGGTGACATTGATCTTGCTGTCGATCCGGTAGAATGCGCCGATAACGCCTTCCCATACGAGTGCGTAGCAGGGCTCTCCTTGCGGCCAGGGAGACATGGCGTAGCTGCCGATAATATGTGACCGCTCGTGCGACGACGAAAAATGGCGGATGTTCTGTCCGGCAAGCTGTGAGGCGAAGTCAGTATTGGTCGTGGCGTCAGCGCCGAAGTATCCGCTGCCGATCGGATCAGACATCGGGCGGAACGATCGCAGCCATCCGGAGGTCGCCACCACATCTACGGCGCCCCCTGTAAGTGACAGCCCATGCAACATCAATTCGTTGCTGACCGGCGCGTAGCGAGGCCCCGAATCTTTTTCTGCTTCGATCGAAAATACGAGGCGGCCATCCTCGACAAGGGCTACATGTCCGTCGTGGCCCGGCTTGTACGCAAAAATTCTCATGTCGAACTGTAGTGTTGCAGGATCAGCCGGAAACCACGCGCAGTTCCCGGCCGTGCTCCAGCGCCTGGTTGGCTTCCGCAACCGAACGCCCGATGCTGATGTACTTGAAACCGTGCCGCGCCGGTTCCTTGCGGCGATGTACGTTGCGGAGATCGATCATCAGTGGATTGGCGACGGCCTCGCGCAGGCGATCAAGATCGAGCGCGCGCAGAACGTTCCATTCGGTCGCTATGACGACGGCGTGCGCGCCCTGCGCCGCTTCGTAGGGGTCCTTGCACCAGTTGACCTTCTTCAAAGGTTCTTCCGCGTCGCGTCGGGCTTGCGGATCGAATGCCCGCACGGTGGCACCCGCCGCCAACAGGGCGTCGATGATGGTAAGTGCCGGCGCTTCGCGAACGTCATCGGTATCGGGCTTGAACGTGACGCCGAGAAGGGCGACGGTCTTGCCGCGGGCGGATTTCCCCAAGGCCGTCAGAACGCGCCTTGCCATTTCCGTCTTTCGCCGCTCGTTGACCTCGACTGTGGTCTCGACAAGGCTTTGCGGTGCGCCCACGCTTCTGGCAAATGCAGCGAGCGCCCGGCTGTCCTTCGGGAAGCATGAACCGCCAAATCCCGGGCCCGCACGCAGAAACCGGTCGCCGATACGTTCATCGAGTCCCATGATATCGGCGACTTCCATCACATTTGCACCGGTTTTCTCGCAAAGATCGGCGATTTCGTTGATGAACGTGACTTTCATGGCGAGAAACGCGTTCGAGGCATATTTTGCCAGTTCTGCATCTTCAAGCGAAGTCAGGCGAATGGGGGTGCTTTGCAGCTTGAGTGGGCGGTATATCTGTTCGGCGACCTCGCGGCCGCGGGAATCATGCGCACCGATCACCACCCTGTCGGGGCGCATAAAATCTTCCACGGCCGACCCCTCGCGCAGAAATTCCGGATTGCTGACCACCGAAAAGTCCAGCTTGGGGCGCGCTTTGGCGATCATTTCCCGCACTTTTGCCGCCGTTCCTGCCACGGCGGTGCATTTGATGATTACGACCGCACCATTTTTCAGTTGCGGGGTGATCTCCTTGACAGCCCCGAACAGAAAGCTGAGATCAACTTCTCTTCCGTTTTTCGAAGACGGTGTTCCGACAGCAATGAAGACCACATCGGCGCCGACCGTAGCGGAGGCAATATCAGTAGTGAAATGAAGACGTTGTGCGGACGAATTCGTGCGAAGCATTTGCTCGACGCCCGGCTCGTAAATCGGGCAAATATTGTTCTTCAAATCCGCGATTTTCGCTGCGTCGTTGTCGACGCAGGTGACGTCGAAACCGAACTCCGAGATGCAAACACCTGTGACTAGACCGACATAGCCGGTACCGATAATGGTGATTTTCACTGGATAGGATACCTTCTCGCCCGAATTGACCGAAACTAAACACAGGCGCTTGCCTTAGGCCACAGAATTTTTTCGGCAGGTTTCTTGATGCATTGAAGAACTACTGTGGCCACATAAGGATTGTTTGTGGACTTGCCAATACCCTATGACAAACCTTACCCCCCGTTCCAGTGACCGGGGCCGGGCAGCCGGCAAGCAACAAAATGAGGCGCGCCATTCGCGATGAACGACGGCGAAAAAACGATATTGGTTACGGGTTCGGCGGGCTTCATAGGCGCTCGAGTGACCGAGATGCTATTGCGTACGGGGCTCCGTGTGACCGGCGTTGACAATTTGAGCGCCTACTACGATCCGGGTCTGAAACGGGCGCGTCTGAAGCGGTTGCAGCAATTCGACGCCTTTAGCTTTTGCGAACTCGATCTTGCCGCCAGAAACGCGTCAGAAACCCTGTTTGCCGAGTTAATGCCGAGCCACGTTCTGCACCTGGCCGCACAACCGGGCGTTCGCTACTCGATCGACCATCCGCATGTCTACAACGACAGCAACGCGACCGCTTTTCTGAATGTGCTTGAGGGGTGCCGACACTCGGGTGCAAGACACCTGGTATATGCAAGTTCGAGTTCGGTCTATGGAAATAGCCGTCGGACTCCCTACCGTGTTGGCGATGACGCAGACCATCCGATCAGCCTCTATGCGGCGACAAAACGCGCCAACGAACTGACAGCCCATGCCTACAGTCACCTTTATGGGCTTGCGACAACCGGTCTGCGCTATTTCACGGTCTACGGGCCGTGGGGCAGGCCTGACATGGCCGTCTATCTGTTCACGGAAGCCATCAAGGCCGGCAGGCCGATCAATGTGTTCAATCATGGCGATCTGCGCCGCGACTTCACTTATGTCGACGATATCGCCGAAGGCACGTCCAGGGTCTTGCTGAACCCGCAGGCGGCCGCACGCGACGACAATGGCGCTACCGGCAACCTGCCATACCGGCTTTACAATATAGGCAACAACAAACCCGAGATCCTCGGCGAGCTGATCTCAGCGCTCGAAGAGCTGATCGGACGCAAGGCGATCCGCAACGAATGCGACATGCAGCCGGGCGATGTTTACCAGACATACGCCGATACCGCTCCGCTGGAACGAGATTTCGGTTTCAAGCCCGCTACACCTTTGCGCGAGGGTCTGAAACGGTTCGTTGAATGGCATGACGGATACTCTGGCAATGGCTGAAAGGGCTATTCCAAGGTATCCAGTGTATCTTGTCCGCCATGGCGCAACTGATCTTAATTTGCAGCAACGCTTTCAGGGCAGGAGCGACGCTCCTCTCAACGAAACAGGACGCCTGCAGGCGGAAAAGCTCGGCGCAAAGTTACGCGACTTGCTGCCGCGGAGCGAACGATCGTTGATTTCCCTGCACTGTTCACCACTGTTGCGCGCCGTTCAGTCCATGGAAACGATTGCCGTCACGCTAGGGCGAGGCGTGAAGGACATCAGCTTGGCCGACGATCTCATCGAGATGGGTTTTGGAAACTGGGAAGGCCTCACCACGCTGGAGGTGAAGGAAAAATTTCCCGACGAACGGCGCGCCCGCAAGAAAGACCGCTGGTCATATACACCTCGCGGCGGGGAATCCTATGCTTCGGCTGCCGGCCGTCTGCGCAACTGGATCAGTGCACAAAACGCGCCGGCACTTGCCGTGACCCACCTGGGAGTTATGAGGGCGGCGGCGGTCATTGCAGGCGGTCATGATCCGGAAATCGCTTTGCAACTCGATCCCGGACACGAGGCAGTCTGGCTCTTCGGTCCACAGGGTCTCGAGCGGCTGTAACGCTGCGAGTGTACGGTTTTTGGCGGTAATCGCTGAAAATTGACACTTGCAACAACCGGTAAATCCCGATTTTGTTATGCCATGGCGGAAACAGCCAAGGACATGTTGCGAATCAAGGACCTCCGCGTGTCGATTTCGGTAAGCAGTACCGAAATTGATGTGATCAAGGGTGTCAGTTTTCGTGTTCCCCGGGGCAAGACGGTTTGCCTGGTCGGTGAGTCCGGCTCCGGAAAGTCGATCATCGCTCAGGCGATCATGGGGATTTTGCCCAAGGTCGCAAGGATTTCGGGCGGTTCGATCCTGTTTGATGACCCGAGAAACGGCAAGCCTCCCAGCGATATTGCTGCACTCGACCGGGACGGTTCGGAAATGCTTTCCCTGCGGGGAGGGCGGATATCGATCATCTTTCAGGAACCTATGACTTCGTTGTCGCCCGTACACACGATCGGCAACCAGATTCAGGAAGCCCTGCTTCTGCATCGGGACATAGATCACCGCGGCGCGCGCCAGGTGACGGAAGAAATGCTCAAGCTTGTTGGCTTTCCCGATCCCCAACACGCCTATGACATGTACCCGATGGAGTTGTCCGGCGGTTTGCGCCAGCGCGCGATGATTGCCATGGCGCTGATATGCCACCCCGCATTGCTCATCGCCGATGAACCGACGACAGCGCTCGACGTGACGATACAGGCACAGGTTCTCGCCGTCTTGAAGGACCTGCAAAAAAAGCTCGAAATGTCGTTGCTGTTGATCACGCACGATCTGGGCGTTGTCGCCAATATGGCTGACGAGGTGGTGGTCATATATCAGGGCGAAATCATGGAGGCCGGTCCCGTCCACAATATTTTCACGGAACCCCGCCATGAATACCTGAAGGCTCTCCTTGCCGCAGTTCCACGCCTGAAAATGAAGCCGGGCGAAAAACTCTGCGCGCTTCGCGAGATCAACGAGGAACTGCCATCCTCCATGGTTCGGCGCGAACCGCCGGATATCGAAGCTCCGCCCTTGATATCGGTGCGGAACCTGTCCAAGACCTATCGCTCGAAAAAAGGAGGCGGGATTCTTGGCGCGGGTGCGTCGGAAATCCGGGCGGTAAACGACGTGAGCTTCGACATCATGCGAGGCGAATGCTTCGGCCTCGTCGGCGAAAGCGGCTGCGGAAAGTCCTCGCTTAGTAAACTCATCTGCCGGGCGGTCACCGCCGATTCCGGTTCGATGGTTTTTGACAATGGCAGCGGACCGATCGACATCGCTGCGCTTTCCGGCAAGCAACTGGAGCGGTTTCGTACCCGCATCCAGATGGTTTTTCAGGATCCTTTCTCCTCGCTCAGTCCCCGTTCGACGGTGTCCAACATCCTGCGCGAACCGCTCGAGATCCATAACCTTGGCACGAAGGAATGGCGCCATCAGTGGGCCGCCGAGCTTTTGCGAATGGTCGGGCTTCCGGCAACCGCAATCAACCGGTATCCGCATTCCTTCTCCGGCGGCCAACGGCAGCGTATCGGCATCGCTCGCGCGCTGTCCGTCGAACCGGATCTCCTTGTATGCGATGAACCTGTCTCGGCACTTGATGTTTCGGTGCAGGCGCAAATCCTGAATCTGCTGACCAGGCTGCGCAAGGAGTTGGGCCTCACGTCGATATTCATCTCGCACAATCTGGCCGTGGTAAACTACGTCGCCGACCGCGTGGCGGTCATGTATCAGGGGCGCATTGTCGAAATCGCGCCGCCGTCGGTATTGTTCGACAATCCGCTTCACCCTTATACGCAACGGCTGATTTCGGCCATTCCGACGATTGAGCTCAGCCGCAAGCTTGACCTCGATTCTCTTCGCGGCATCGAAGGCGACGAAGAGGATGGCTGGGCGCCCGAATTTCGTATTGCGCCCGACGATACTGGTGCAGTGCTGGTCGCCGTGGGCGACGGGCATTTTGTTTTGAGAAACACTGCGGCGAAAGCCGGCCGGAGGGCGGCATGAGGATCAAGCCCGGTACGATCCTGTTTCTGATTTGCACGGCAATGCTTTCCTGGGCGGTTGCACCAGTAACCGTTTTATTTGCCGAAGAACCACCAATTCTTGCTGAAAGCGTCGAAAACGGCGATCTGCCGCCCATGACCGAAAGGCTTCCGCTGAATCCGAAAGTCGTCGATTTCGATGCGGAGCAAAAGTCTCTGGGACGCTACGGCGGACAACTGCGGATGCTGATGGGCGACGCCAAGGATATCCGCATGATGACGGTCTATGATTATGCACGCCTTGTCGGATTCAACCGGTGGCTGGACCTGGAATCTGACATACTCGAATCATTTGAGGTCGAGCAAGGTCGCATTTATACGTTGCGCATCCGCCGTGGCCACCGCTGGTCCGACGGTTACCCGTTCACGGCCGAGGATTTCCGTTACTGGTGGGAAGATGTCGCCAACAACAAGGATCTGTCGGGCGGCGGTCCGCCCCAGGAAATGCTTGTCGACGGCCAGCCGCCGAAATTCGAGATTCTCGACGAACTGACTGTCCGATACGAATGGCCTGCCCCCAATCCCGTATTTCCGCTGGCGCTCTGCGGCTCCAGTCCGCTGTTCATCTATATGCCGGCGCACTATCTGAAGCAGTTCCATGAACGCTATCGCGATGCCAAGGAACTACAGGAAATCGCCGACAAGAACCAGGCGCGCAACTGGGCCGCTCTGCACACCAGGCTTGCGCGCCAGTACCGGCCGGAAAACCCCGATCTGCCGACGCTCGATCCGTGGCAGAACACCACGGAAGGTCCGTCTATCCGTTTCGTTTTCAAGCGCAATCCATACTTTCACCGCGTTGATCCGCAGGGGCGGCAACTTCCATACATCGACGAAGTCGTTCTCGACATGGGATCTACCGACATCGTTCCGGCCAAGGCTGGCGCAGGCGACAGCGATTTGCAGGCGCGCTACATCCGCTTCGACAACTATACGTTCCTGAAACAGGCCGAAAAGCAGCGCGACATCGAGGTCCGGTTGTGGCGCAACGGCGTCAGTTCGCAGATCGCGCTTTATCCCAATCTCAACGTCGCCGATCCTGTATGGAGGGACGTCGTGCACAAGGCTGATTTCAGGCGCGCATTGTCAGTTGGCATTGATCGCAATGAAATCAATCAGCAGCTTTATTTTGGCCTCGCTACGCCGGGAGGTAACACGGTTTTGCCGGTTTCAAAACTCTACGACGAAAAGCGTGACCGGGCATGGACGCAGTTCGATCCGGAGCTGGCGAACCGCCTGCTCGACAGCATCGGCCTCGACAAGCGGGGCGATGATGGCATCAGGCTGCTGCCGGATGGCCGCCGCGCTGAAATCATCGTGGAAAGCGCAGGCGAGAGCACCGAGGAAACCGATGCGCTCGAACTGATCGGCTATCACCTCGAGGACATCGGACTGAAAATTTTCACCCGGACGCTCCAACGCGACATCCTGCGCCGGCGGTTTCTCACAGGTGAGACTCTGATGACAATTTCGTCAGGACTCAATGTCGGACTGGGCACACCGGACATGAACCCGGAAGAACTGGCCCCGGTCTCTGCTGCGCAAGCGAACTGGCCAGTCTGGGGGCAGCATTTCGAAACCGGCGGCATGGCGGGCGAACCGCCCGATCTGCCCGCAGCGAAACGTATGCTTGACTATTACATGGACTGGCGCCGCTCTATTGACGACGGCGTACGGCGGACCGCTTGGGAGAATATGCTGGCACTTTATGCTGACGAGGTGTTCTCCATCGGCATTGCCGGCGAAACAATTCAGCCGGTCGTGGTCAGTGAAAAGCTGCAAAATCTACCGGATGTCGGCCTTTATTCGTGGATGCCGACTGCATACTTCGGTGTCTATCGTCCCGATACGTTCTGGTTTGAGGAATAGTACCGGTGCTGCGCTATATCCTTTGGCGGTTCATGGCGATGGTGCCAACGCTGATCATCGCCAGCATGCTGATCTTCTCGATCATCGAATTGCCGCCGGGCGACTATTTTGAGAGTTATGTCGCCGAACTGCAGGCGTCGGGCGAAACAGTTGATCCGAACAAAATCGAATTTCTGCGAAACGAATACGGTTTCGACAAGCCTCTGTGGCAACGATACATCAACTGGGTCGGCGGCATGTTTGTCGGCGACTTCGGCTATTCGTTCGCGTATGAACGTCCAGTATCGGAACTGATCGGCAGCAGGCTGTTTCTGACAATTCTGCTCTCTTTTGCCACGATCATATTTACCTGGCTGATCGCCTTTCCGATAGGCATTTATTCTGCAACCCATCAATACAGTTGGGGCGACTACGGCTTTACCTTTGTCGGCATGCTCGGCATTGCGGTGCCCAATTTCCTGCTGGCGCTGGTGATGATGTACTTCGCCAATGTCTGGTTCGGAGTGTCGATCGGCGGATTGATGGACCCCGAATATATCGATCAGCCGATGACGCTCGCCAAAATGGGATCGATCCTGCAGCACATGGTAATTCCGGTGATCGTGATCGGCACTTCGGGTACCGCCGCCATGATGCGTCGCATACGCGCAAACCTGATGGATGAACTGCAGAAACAGTATGTCGTTACCGCCCGCGCCAAAGGTGTAGGGCCGCTTAAGACCGTGCTCAAGTATCCGTTCCGCATGTCGCTCAACTTTTTCATCGCCGATATCGGCAACATTCTGCCGTCGGTCGTGTCGGGCGCCGAGGTGGTGGCCATCGTGCTTTCGCTGGAGACGACTGGACCGCTGTTGATTTCGGCGTTGCGAAGCCAGGACATGTATCTCGCCGGCTCGTTCCTGATGTTCCTGGCCGTCCTTACCGTAATCGGGGTGTTGATCTCGGATATCGCCCTGGCAATTCTCGATCCCCGCATCCGCCTGGCAGGAAGGGAAAGCAAATGACCCGTTCGCCCCTGCCGGAAAACGGGCAACCGCTCGGGCATTTCGTATCCACGGCCGACTTCAACCCCCATGCCGCCGAGAAGCTGACGCCGGAGCTCGAGGCCTACTATCAGGCCTCGCAGCGCAAGTTGATGTGGTGGAAGTTCAAGAACCACAGGCTTGCGTACTGGTCGGGCATGCTTCTGCTATTCTTCTATTTTGTCATTGCTTTTGCCGAGTTCATCGCACCCTACGGCTTGGCGCATCGTCATCCCGATTTCATCTACGCACCGCCCCAGGGCATCTCGATCACCCATGAGGGGTCGTTGACGATGCCGTTCGTCTATGGCCGTACCCAAAAACTGGATATGGAAAATCTCAAGCGCAACTATCCGCTCGACACGGAAAAGCGCTATGCGATCAAGCTTTTCTGCAAAGGCGACCGGTACCATTTCTGGGGACTGATCGAGGCTGACCGCCATCTTTTCTGTGCGGAAGGCGAGGGCAAGATCTTCCTGTTCGGCACCGACCGGCTCGGTCGCGACATGTTCTCCCGCATCATCTACGGCGCGCGCATTTCGCTTACCATCGGACTTATCGGCATTGCGATCAGTTTCGTTCTAGGCATCACCATTGGCGGGCTTGCCGGCTATTACGGCGGTTGGGTCGACATGGTGGTCCAGCGTATCATCGAAGTGCTGCAGTCGATTCCGAGCATTCCGCTGTGGCTGGCGCTCGCTGCCATCCTGCCAGTCAACTGGAGCCCGGTGCTGATTTATTTCGGCATCACCATCATCCTCGGTCTGCTCGACTGGACAGGTCTTGCCCGCGCGGTCCGTTCGAAACTGTTCTCGCTGCGCGAGGAAGACTATGTGCTGGCCGCCCAGTTGCTCGGCGCCCGGCCGACGCGCATCATCGCCCGGCATCTGATACCGGGCTTCATGAGCCATCTGATCGCTTCGGCCACCATAACCATACCGACGATGATCCTCGGCGAAACATCGCTGAGTTTCCTCGGGCTGGGACTACGCCCGCCGGTGACAAGCTGGGGCGTGCTGTTGAAGGAGGCGCAGACGATCAATGTGGTGGTTTTGTATCCCTGGCTGCTGCTGCCGGTGCTGCCGGTGATTATCGTGATCCTGGCGTTCAATTTCCTGGGCGACGGTTTGCGCGACGCGGCCGATCCGTATCACTGACCGGTCCGTCACCTCTTATCAATCAATGGCCCGAGCGTGGCCTGGAATGTGGCGGCGGCGCCGGCGATGTCGTGGTTTTGGGCAACATAGCTGCGCGCCCGTGCTCCCATCTGCGTCCGCATATCCCTGTTTTCGAGAAGCTGCGCGATCGCGCCGGCGAAGGCCGCGATTTCGCCCTCTGGCACGAGCAGCCCTGATGTTCCGTTCTTGACGACCAGGGGCACGCCCAGCGTGTGAAAGGCGACAACGGGCAGCTCCTGCGACTGGGCCTCCATGAAAACCAGCCCTATCGCTTCCCTGATGCCCGGCCAGACCAATACGTCGCCTTCTCTAAACCATCCCAGCACTTCGCCGCGTGCGATTGCGCCGGTCCACCGGATGCGGCCCCGGCTGGCCCATTCGAACGCCGCCTCGATTTGTGGCCAGGTTGGCCCATCGCCGATGATAACGAGATTCCAGTCGCGACCGGCGATAAGTTTCAACGCCTCGGCAAGCGCCAGGTAGGAAGAGGTTTTTGCGCCAGGCCGCATCATGCCGGCGGCTACGAGGAGAGGGGAATTGGGTTTCTTGTCCGGCAGTCGCGCCATCGTATCCAGTTCCGCAATGTCAACGAAAGGCGGTAGCGCAACGATAGAACTTCTGTCGGCCAAAAAACTTTCGAGATAGTCCCGATCGGATTGTTTCAGGCAGAAGTTGATCGCCGCCGCGCAGGCAGCCGACTGAACCTGTTGGCGCGCTTCCGTCCAATCGTTATCGCTTGCCTGCCTGGTCCGGCATGCTTCCGCCGTCACGTAGGGTATGGAAAATTCCTCCGCCAACGCCGGTCCCAGCCAGTCGGGGGCTTTGCAATAGGGATGGTATGTGAACCAGAGGGCCGGGCGTCTTGAAAGTGGCCGCGCTTGCCAATCTCTTTTAAGCTTGGAGAGTTCAGCGAGCGCATCTCGCTTTCGTTCCTCGAAAAGTTCCGATGATGGCCGCTTTTGGTAGGCAATTGTCCGCGAGGCTATCTCGACTTCGAAGCCCGCCATCTCCAGCGCCTTGACCATCAGGCGTGATATCTCGCGGTCTCCCGATGCGATTGCGTGATCGGGCGGTTTGATCGGGGCGTAAAAAGCAATGAGCGGCTTCATCGGTTTGCCAGGATTTCACCGGTGATGCGTGCTGTCGTCTCGGCGCCTGAAAGGTCGAGTGCAGCGGTATCGGGAGCAGGCATGGTCATTGCGCGGTTAATGGCGCGCGCCAATACTTCCGGATTCTGTTGCGCCGGGTCGACCCGTACCGCCAGCTTTTTGGCCTGCAGTATGTCGGCACGCCGAAGCTGCTCTGTTTCCGTGCCATCCGAAAGGGGAACGACAACGGCGCGGCAACCGGACCGGAAGAGATCGGCCGCCGTGTTGTATCCGCATCTAGATATCGACAGCTTGGCGCCGGACAGCGCGCCGCAAAGGTCCGGCAAAAAGGTTCGAAACTCGATGTCTTTGCCGGCCGAGCGTTCAAGTTCGCGCCGGTCATGCACGGAAAAATTGATTCCGGTCACCACACACCATCGGGCATTCGCCATGCATGACAGCGGCTTCGCGCCGGTCGCAGCGAAAAGCAATTCTCGCCCGAGCGCGCCGCCGCCGACACTGACAATCACATCGAATTCGCCGGTCTGGTTCGTCAGCGGACCGGCCGCGGGTGGCGCGACGATTCCCGTGTATTGCACCATATCGGCGATTTCGTCGAATAGCGGGAATGTCTCACCAAGGGTGACCAGATTGGGATCGCCGTGCACCAGAACATGGTCGAAATAGGCCATCAACGTTTCAACAGTTTCCCTGTCGCGGCCGGGTTTGCGGTTTTCCTGCAGAATATCGCGCACGGAAGCGATGACTACGGGAGGGCTATTGCGATTTCTGCCTGCCTCAAGCAACGGCATCAGTTCAAATCGCATTTGACGTCGGCCGAACGGGAAAGCCTCGGTCATGATCGCGTCGTGCTCGCCTTGGGCAAACACCGATAGCAGCATCTTGCGGCGGCGAGCCTTGTAGTCTTCGCTCACCGGGTTCCCGTCAGGGCCGACAAGGTCGTTGAACCTGACTGCCCCGGCCCGTACCGGAGGAAGGTAATGCACACGCGCTCCCGCGACGTCGAAATTGGGAATCGGTTCGCCGCCATAAACGAGATCGACTGCATGACCCGCCTCTGCAAGCGCGCCGACTATCCGCATCGCGCGAAACACATGTCCGACACCCATCAGGTGCTGGACGTAGTAGAGAATTCTCGAACTCACTCGGCCGCTTCCTCGCGGTCGAACGCCACGCCGGACGCGGCGAAAAGGCCGATCAGCTTCATGGTCGTGTTCCGGTTGTCGAATTCCTGCCGCACGCGAACAGCCGCCGCCTGACCCAGGCGATCGCGCATGGCCGGATCGCGCGCCAGACGTTCGATTGCCGAAGCCAGCGCGTTGACGTCGTCGGGCGCCACCAGCAGGCCGTTCTCTCCATCTTCGAACAATTCCACGATTCCCGAAATCGGCGTCGACACGCAGGCGAGTTCCTGACTTGCAGCCTCCACGAGTACGTTTGGCAAGCCGTCCCTGTCGCCATCGGAGGCGATGCGGCAAGGCAGCACGAACATGTCCGAAGACCGGTATCTGGCGATGACCTCCGTTTGCGGCTGGGTACCGAGAAAGACGACATTCTTCGAAAGTCCCAACCGCTTGACCTGCTGCTTGAGCGCATCCGACAGAATTCCGCCGCCGATGTGGGTCCAGCGCCAGGCCAACTCCTTGGGCAGCAGCGCCAGCGCGTCCACCAGCGTATCGAGTCCCTTCTTTTCGACGGCCCGGCCGACAGTGACAATCTGCACGGGATTTTGGCGGCTGCTGCCGTCGCGCAGGTTTTTGCGCTGAAGCGGTGGCGGAAACCGGTTCAGATCGAGCCCGTGATAGATCAGGTGGACATCTGCCGGCCTCGGCGAAAGGCGCTGAAGCTGTTTGTGACCGGAAGCCGTGCAGGTAGTGGTCCATGACGATGACCCCAGCTTCTCGCGCAATTCCCAATCGGGCGTGGTCCAGATGTCCTTGGCGTGAGCCGAACAGCTCCATGACAGCCCGGTTATTTGATGGGTATAGCGGGCGACCGATGAAGGCGTGTGGATGAAATGTCCGTAAAGCCAGCCTTTGCCGGGAGCGAGTTCCGTGGCAAGAACAAGCGCCTGCCCGAAACGGCGCACGCGATTTGCCGTCGGATCGCGCATGAGATCACGCAGCCATGTCGTGCGCGCCTTGCGGTATCCGGGCAATTTGCGTGCTTCCCACCATGCGCGGAGTACCCGCCTCGGCTCCTGATAGAGGTATTCCGGCAAATAGCTCACCGGTGCTTTGATCTCGTCATGAATTGGATGACGTTTTTTATCGGTCGGATGACGAAGGGAATAAATAATCAGCGACAATCCGGCCCGTTCGAGCTCAAGCAGTTCCTGGGCGATGAACGTCTCCGACAAGCGCGGATAGCCCTTTAGGATCACGGCGACTGTGTTCATTTAACCGGTGCCTCCAGGAGTTGCCGCTCGCGTATTTCCGCGACGCGCCGGCTAATCCGGTCAAGGCCCTCGAAGGTGAACTTCTGACTGGCAGTGGCGGGAGAGGCCGCCGCTTCAAGTGCGTTGATGCGCTTGGCCAAAAGCTTCGCATCTTCGGCTTCTACCGAACGCAGCACTGATGCCGCGCCGAGCTCCGCGGCGCGCCGCGCCCTGATCAATTGCTCTTGCCGTGGTGTCTCGCGCGGGACGAACAATGCCGGCTTTCCCGCTTCGAGTACCTCGCAGAAGGTGTTGTAGCCGCACATGGCGACTACCGCCGCAGCTCCCCGCATCAGGCCGGAAGGATCGGCATGAAAATCCAGCACATGCACGTTCGGATACCGTTTTGCCTGGCTGGAAATGGCTTCATGAGAAGTCGGATCCATTAGCGGTCCTGGAAGCAGAAGAATTTGCCGATCATCGCGAATACCTCTCTCACAAGCCGCGAGCACCTGCCGCATGATACCGGCGCCGTCTTCGCCACCGCCCGCAGTCACCAGTATGTAGGGGATTGAACCGACCGCCGCATTATCAAAGCCCAGCGCTGGCGCTTCGCGTTTTGGCATGCCGAGAAATCCGAGATAGCGGCAGTTCTCAATGACATCAGCAGGCAAATCCAGACCGCCAAGCGGTTCATGAAACCATTTCGGCCCATAAACCCAGATCTCGTCGTACAGACCGGGCAGGCGGTCGGTTATTCCGCGGCCGGACCATTCCGCCCGCAACTTCGACGGCTCGTCGAGCACGTCGCGCAGGCCGAGAATACGGTATGTCGATGACGCGATCCGGTTCAGTGTTTGGTCGAGTTCGCCAAGAAGGCCCAATGGCTCCTTGTCCGCAATGAAAATGTCGGGCTCCAGCCTTTCGATGGCATCGACCAGAATGGCCGAGCGCCGTGCCAATACTTCGTCAAGCGTTTCGTTTGCGCGGGACGAGACATAACTGCCGTCGGCCAGCTTGCTGACGGAGGGAAGCCGCACGGTATCCACACCGGGTATGGCTGGAAAACGGTGTTCGGCATCCGAACCCGTGGCAATTGTGACGCGAGTATCGGGATTATAGCTGCGAATCGCGGCCGCTATCTTTCTGTTGCGGCGCAAGTGCCCGAGACCGAACGTGTCGTGGCTGTAGAGAAATATGCTGGATGATCGGATCAAAGCCTGTCGGACTTTCTCGTTTCGTCAGTGCTATAATGGATTGCATCCGCGAAGAAAACAGCCGCAAGCAGGCTATCTGCCAGCCAATTCAGCGTTGGCGATAACCGTATAATATCAAGGACCCGTGTGCGCGGATCACCTGAAAGCCATACCATTGTGATTGCAATTGATCCGCCAGGCACCTTATCTGTTGGCAGAATGCGCCTTCTTGGTGCGCAATCGGCCGGATTGCTCCGGCGGGCAGGATGCAATGAGACCACCATATCGTTCGGCAACCGGAATACGGGCAGTTACACGGATTTTGCTGGCCGCGCTCCTTTTCCTATCCCCTCTATCGGCCGGTGTGGCCAACGCGCAGCTATCGCTCCTTGGAGGAAATGGAGCATCGACAGCCGATGACAGCAATCTCGACACCCTGATCGGCAAGGCCAGAGAGGAAGGATCGACCATCGTCATCATCAACCCTCCTGGTAATGAAGAACCGCCGGTGGTCGAAAAATCGATGCCGATGACGAGCCAGGCACTGTTGGAGGCGCGCGAAAACCTCCGGCAAATGATCGTTGAATCCAGAAATTTTTTCAAAGAGTTCGACAAGGTTCTTAAAGACGCCAGCCCCGATGGTTCGCTCTTGTGGATTGTCATCGCCGGCATTACCGCGGTCGGCGGCCTCCTGATCGGTCTTGGCATCTACAAACTGATCACCGGATTTCTGCGAGAGTATTTCAGGGGCGCGCGCGAACGAAAGCACCCGACTCGCGCCAACAAGCTGGGCTTCCTTCTGGCCCGATCATCTCTGTTGCTGGTCTCCACGGGCATCATGTTCGGCATTGCGATCCTGGTGGCGGTCATTTTCGATACCGGACACGAGCCCACGCGAATGACGATCTACACCCTCGTGCTCAGCTACGCGATCTACCGGATATTGCGCTATGTGATATTTCTCAATGTGTTCGTGCCGGATGCGCCCAATCTGCGCATGATCAACCTGGAAGATGACCGCGCGAGGAAAATCTATCGCGATTGGTACATCGTAATCGCCATCGCTGTCGTCCTCATCGGGTTCTGCAACTGGATTCTGGGTCTCGGTGTAAGCCGCAACATCCATAGTCTTGCGTTTATCGTCGCATCGGGAGTCATCGCGATAATTATCGGGTATCTGTCGGTCAGGCACCGGCACGATCTGGTGGAAATCATTCGCGGTGATGAAACCAGACCCGACCGGGCGCGAATCCTCGAGATTATCGGCGTTGTGGCGCTGCCAAGTATCCTGATTTATCTGGCGGCTGCCTGGGCGGTCACCACCTATCGGCTAACGCTCAACCTGCCCAACGGCTACGTTCTCGTCGCTGCGCCGATTTTGATCTTTGTCGTCGCGATCTTTGTCTACGGCCTTTCAATATACATCGTTGAGCTCATCTACGAACGCCGCGAGAAGCGATTCAATCGTGATCGGCTGCTTCAAAATCTTCGGTTGAGCCGGGAAGCCCGCATGCGCGAGGAAGCGGCCAAAGCACCGGTCGAGCAGGTCGAAGACCCAACGGAGATACTGGACGACGGCGAAGAGATGTTCGTTTTTCAGCCAGAGCAGAAACCCGAGCGTGAGAAAGTCTTCAATCCCGTTTTCAAGCCGTTCTTCGAACGCAGCATCGGGGCGGCCATACTGGTGGTCTGCGTTGGCGAACTGTCGCGCATATGGGGCGTCGATATCGGTCGCGATGGCGGCCATCCCCTGCAGGTTGCGCTCGACGTTCTGCTGGCGATCCTTGTAACGATCTTTGCGATAATGTCCTTCAACAGATACATCGATGACAAGATCGTCGAGGAGGGCGGCTCTCTGGAAGACAAGCCGATTTCGCCGGGCGAAGGCGACAGCGAAGGCGGCGTTGGCGAATCGAGGCTTGCAACCCTGCTGCCGATCGTCCGCAACGTCGCGGTCAGCGCTCTGGTCATCGTTGTGGGCATGATTGTGCTGTCTTCACTGGGTGTCAATGTGGCGCCGCTCTTCGCGGGTGCCGGCGTGGTTGGCCTAGCCATCGGCTTTGGCGCGCAAACCCTTATTCGCGACATGTTCTCCGGCGTTTTCTTTTTGATCGATGATGCCTTCCGCAAGGGAGAATACATCGAAGTGGGACAGGTCAAAGGCGTAATCGAGAAAATCTCGGTGCGGTCGTTCCAACTCCGACATCACCTCGGCGCCGTGCACACTGTTCCCTTCGGCGAAATTCACCAACTGACGAACTACTCACGCGACTGGGTCATGATGAAACTGCCGCTGCGCCTGACCTATGACACTGACGTCGAAAGGGTTCGCAAGCTGGTCAAGAAGCTTGGCCAGCAGCTTCTCGATCATCCCGTTATTGGTCACATGTTCATCCAGCCGCTCAAATCCCAGGGCGTGTACGCCATGGAGGATTCGGCGATGATCGTCAGGGTGAAGTTCATGACCAAGCCCGGCGACCAGTTCGTTGCCCGAAAAGTGATCTATGCCGAAATACGCGAATTGTTCGAACGCGAGGGAATCAAGTTCGCTCACCGCGAAGTGACCGTCCGTCTCGCCGATGGCAAAAAGGCGAAGGATCTGACCGAAGAAGAACGAGAAGCCATCGCCGGATCGGTGCGTACCGCCATCGAAGAGGAACCGCGCCGGCAGACGGCGACGGCCGACGCGGAGCGATAGACGGCATTGTCAGCAGCCGTTTCAGATATCGATCCTACAGCGAGCCAAGCGGCAACTGCTCCGTTTGGCTCATTTCGCGCCGGTTTGTCCGCCCGTTTGGCATGGTGGCTGGCGACCACAAGGCACCTGCCGCGGCGTATCCGAAAAGTGATCCGCAAGCGCTTGGCAAGACGCTTTCATGGCCCCTTTGATGTGACCGCAGACGGTGTGAAAATGCGCGCCTGGCCATCTGAAAACCGGTGCGACCGTATTGCGACAGGGCAGGGGCATTTGCCCGAAGCGCCGGAGCGCGCGCTGATCGAGCCGCTGCTGTCATCGGGGATGGCATTCGTCGACGTGGGAGCAAATGTCGGCGTCTATTCGCTGTTCGTTTCGGCAAGAACAAACGGCTCTGCCCGCGTACTGGCCCTCGAACCGCACCCGCGCACCTATGCCAAGCTCACCTGCAACTGCAGGCTCAACGGCTGGAAAAACATACTCGCTGTCAACCTGGCAGCAGGCGCGCAACAGGGTGAAGCGCTGCTCTATTCCGACAGCGGTGGCAACATCGGCGGATCGTCGCTTGTCGCGGCGGCTGCCGGAACTGAGGTCAGCCAGACAATAGCGACCAAGCCACTGCCGGATATCCTTCACGATGCCGGTTTCGACGGGATTGACTTGTTGAAGGCCGACGTCGAGGGTTTCGAAGACCGGGCGCTGATACCGCTCTTCACGGACAAAGCCCTGCAACCGCTGTGGCCGGCAGCAATTCTGATAGAGACGGTACACCAGGCGCTGTGGCAGCACGACCTGTTGGCGATATTACAGCAGCATGGTTATTCCGTTGCTGCACGCACGGAGGAAAATCTGTTGCTGACCAGGTAGGGCCGACTGCAAGCTATGTCGAGTCGCTGGCGGTCGGAACGTTTGGCTATTTCACCGTTAACACCGAGCACTCCGACAGCAGTTCGACCCGATGGGAAATTCCGCCCCGCAAGGTCGCCTCGATGTTTCCAAGGCCGCGCGATCCGATCACGATAACGTCGACTTTCTTTCGTTTCGCATAGGAAACTATCGTCCGCGCAATCGGCCCGGTTTCCACATTGGTGTCGACCTTCGTCGCACCTTTCTCGATCGCCTTTTTCTTGCAATGGGTCAGCAGGCTGTCCGAAAGCAGCCGTATTGCGCCAATATCCGCCTGGCCGATGTGCTCGAGCTTGGCGTAGGCACGCAACTCAGCAGACAGTTTCGGAGCCTGATGGGGCTTTATCACCGTCATTATCGTTAGCTGTGCCTTGCAGGCTGCAGCGATTTCCGCGGCGACTTCCACCGCCTTCAACGAATGGTTCGATCCGTCAACGGCCACCAAAAGCGAATTGATCACCATCTCCTCCCTACTCTGTATTGCGGGCGGCCAAGCACTATTCCACGGCTCTTTTGGCCCCTCTTCGGTGGCAACCCTCCGGTAATGCCGCCAAAAGCATTATTTAACACATTGCGCTAATTCGCCAGTGCGGGAGTCGGGACCGGTCAAACTTCCAGGAAATCGCGGAGGATACCGATGCTTTCCCGGTCTGCCAGCGTCGGTGCGTGGCCACACCCGCGAAACTGTTGAAACCTCGCTGATGGCAGACGGCTAATCATTTCCTCCGCAACCTCCATGGGCAGGACGTCGGAATCCTCGCCGCGCAGCAACATCACTTTCGGATCTTCGCTGCCGGCCAGCGAATCCCACTGCGGCCAGCAATCCAGATCGGATTTGTGCAAGGTGAACTGGCTGACGATCTGCGGATCGTAGTGGACCGTCACACGGCCGTTGTCCATTCGGCGAACAGAAGTATCAGCCATGCGCCTCCAGAAAGCATCGGTATTGTCTCCGAATGGTGCGTAGTTGATGCGCAACCAGTTTTCCAGTTCGCCGATCGTTCCGAATTCCGGAGGCTGGCCCACATAGTCCTCGATACGACCAGTGGCGGCCTCCGGTATCCACGGGCCGATATCGTTTACGACAAGGTGAGATATACGCCCTCGCAGGCGGCCTGCAGCCAAATGTACGCCAAGCAGACCACCCATGGATGTACCAACCCAGCGCAGCCGGTCGATGCGGTATTTGTCCAAAATCGCCGAAGCATGGTCGCCATAGGCGGCGTAGGAATAGTCCACCGATTCGTCAATTGCCCAGGACGAAAGCCCGCGGCCGAGCGTATCGGGCGCAATGACAAAACAGCTTTCCGACAGAGCTTCGGCTGCCTCGTCGAAATCGCGTCCTGTGCGGGCAAGCCCGTGCCACATCACGATGGCGGGACTGGCGGGATCGCCCCATTCGCTCACATGCAGTTCGTGCGATCCGACGCGGATGTAGCTGGAGCGCCGGACTGAACCCGTACCGGCCATCAGTGAGCTCCCTTTCTCATCAGGGTTCCAGCAATACCAGCGGGAAAGAAGTAAACCAGCAGGATGAACAGAATACCGAGCCACAAAAGCCAGCGATCGGGTTCAAGCAGATGCGGCAGAACGGGCACGGCCTCGGTGGCATTGGCGGCTGCCTCCATGAGGTCTTTCAGGTAGAACTGCGCCAGGCTCATCAGCGTAACGCCGATGACCGCGCCATACATGGTGCCCATTCCTCCGATGACCACCATCAGCAGAATATCGATCATGATCGCGAGCGACAAAGTTGTCTCGGGACCGGTGTATCTGAGCCAAAGCGCCCAGACGATACCGGCGAGGGCTGCGATCACCGCTGCGATGACAAAAACGGAAGTGCGGTAGGCGACAACGCGGTAGCCGATGGCTTCGGCTCGCAACTCGTTTTCGCGAATCGCCTCGAGCACCGTACCGAGCGGCGAGCGGACGATCCGCGTCAGTATCCAGAACATCGCAAGGCAGGACAGAAACACGAAATAGTAAGCGGCGATTTTGCCGTTCATTGTCACACCGAGGATTTTCAGCGCCTTGCCATCGGCATCCGTCATCAGCTTCGTTGCCGGACTGAATAGTTTCGGCGCCGAATAGACGATGCCGTCCTCGCCGCCGGTAAAGTCTGAGAACTGCGACGCCAGCACCATCATCACCGACGCCGCCGCCAGCGTGACCATCGCAAAGAATATCGCCTTGACGCGCAGCGACAGGACGCCGATCAGCACTGCAAGCACGATCGCCGCGATCACTCCGGCACTGCCGCCCGCAACAACCGCACCCCAGTCGGCTCCTATTTTTTTCAGCGCAATGGCCGTGCCGTAGGCGCCAAGTCCAAAAAACATGGTGTGAGCAAATGATACGATGCCCGTATAGCCGATTAGCAGGTCATAGCTCGCGGCCAATACGATAAAGACGCAAATGCGGGCGGCGACCTGTGTGGCCCGCACATCGGAAAACAGAAAGGGCTCAAACGCCAATATCGCGCCGATGGCAAGGACGATTGCATAGACGATCAGCCGCCCCCGTCTCGCCGGGTCGGCCATGGGTTGTGAAATAATTGCGTCGGCCGTCATTGCCGAAACCTCACAGCTTGATCGCGGGGCGCAGCCCCCACGGCCGCCACAGCAGCACCGCCATCATCAGCAGCATGTTTGAAGCGAGTGACAGTTTTGGAAATATGAAGGCGACATAATTGCCAAGCAGTGCGACGAGCAGGGCGCCCAACAGCGATCCCTCTATAGATCCCAGACCGCCGATAATCACGACGATAAAAACCAGGATCAGCAACTCGCCGCCGAGGGCGCCGGATATCAAACCCTGATATCCTGCCCACATGGCGCCGCCCATGCCGGCGAGCGCCGAGCCTACCATGAAAACAGCTATGAAAATGCGGTCGATCCTGAAACCGAGCGCCTCGACCATCTCGCGATTTTCCACCCCGGCACGGATCAAAAGCCCGATGCGGGTCCGGTTGAGAACGAGATAGAGGATGGCGAAAACGGCAAGGCCCAGGAAGAACGCGAAGACGCGGTAAATCTCGATGGCGATTTCACCGATGATAAACGAGCCGTCGAGCAGTCTTGGCCTTGGAACCGCGACCGGAT
>JBFIBB010000024.1:0-22768 GCA_041582695.1 Rhizobiaceae bacterium | reverse complement strand
GGACGTGGCCTGTACGGCATAGCCGTTGGCGCGGGCGCAATCCTCGATCCAGTTGGTCAGCACGCCACCGCCTTGTCCGCCGACGGCCATGATGGCGAGCTTAATGATCTCTGCGACACGCGGATCAAGCGTTTTTGCGGTGACGAGGTTCATTGGGCGATCTGCCCGATTTCGAGTCGCGACCGCGAGCGCCTTTGCTGCAGCCAGGCGATGACACGCCCGGAAATTCTCGAGGCAAACCGCTCAAGGGCATTGGGATTGTGAACGATGTCGGCCCGGTAGAATGACGGGCACAATACCGCGGCATCGGCCACTTCGCCGCAATTGCCGCAACCGACGCAGCTTTCGTCGATGCTCGCGACCGGATCGTCACGCAAGGGGTCGTCCAGTTTCTTCACCGAAAGCGATGGGCACCCAGAGAGGCGTATGCAGGCGTGGTCTCCCGTACATACATCCTCGTCCACGCCAAAGCGCGGCTTCTCGACGCGGCGGCCTTCGCTGACGGCTTTAGCCGCCAAGGGTTTTTCGCGCCGCTGGCGGTTCAGCATGCATTCCGACGAAGCGACGATGACCTTCGGGCCGTCGTAGTCGGTTGTAAGGGCTTCGTTCAGTATTTTTCGCAGTTTGGGAACATCGTAGGTCCGGTCGATCTGGCGCACCCATTTAACGCCGACCCCCTTGACGGCTTCCGCAATGGGATGGCCGGTGGATTTGGACTTGTTGTCGGCGCGGGACGACAGCAAGTCCTGTCCGCCGGTGGCGGCGCTATAGTAGTTGTCGACGACAACGATGACGCCGTCGGATTTGTTGTAGACCGCATTGCCGATGGAAGACGACAGGCCATTGTGCCAAAAACCGCCGTCACCGATAATCGCAATGGACCTTTTTTCGCCGCCACCGTCGAAAGCCGCATTGGATGCGGGTCCAAGACCGTACCCCATGGTCGAACCGCCGATTTCAAACGGGGGCAGCGCCCCGAAGAGGTGGCATCCGATGTCGCCGGCGACCTGGTGCTTTCCGAGGTCCTTTTCAGCAAGTTTCAGCGCCGCGAAAATCGGCCGTTCGGGGCAGCCGGTGCAGAAACCGGGCGGCCGGATAGGAACGGTTTTGGACAGGTCAGGGATCGCCGGCTTTTCCTCGCGGTTAGGCGCGCGCAAGTGGTCGGGCAGCATTCCCGGCGCGGCCTTGCGGATGAATGCCTCGACGCCGTCGAGCATGATCTGGCCGGTGTATTCACCGGCCATCGGCAACATGTCCTTACCGTGCAAGGCGACGTGCGAGCCTGCCTTGTAGAGGACCGAACCCAAAGCCTGTTCGATAAAGTCGGGCTGGCCTTCCTCGACGACCAGAATAGCCTCCTTGCCGTCGGCGAATTCGAGGAATTCCTCGCTGACGATGGGATAAGCAACGTTCATCACGTAAAGCGGCACTTTTGTTTCGCCATAGATATCGGCAAGGCCGAGACGCTGCAGCGCGCGGATGACGCCATTGTACATGCCGCCCTGCATTACAATGCCGATCTTGCCGTCGGCCGGGCCGAAACGCTCGTTGAGTCCGTTCTCGCGGATAAATTCCTGTGCGGCCGGCCAGCGCTTGTTTACCTTGTCCTGCTCCTGCGCATAGGACATCGGCGGCAAAATGACCCGGGTGTAGTCACTTTGCGGATTGGCCAAGGCGTCGCGAACGGTCAGCGGCGGGCGCTTGTTGTTTGACGCGGTGAAACTACCGGTGACGTGGCACGAGCGGATGCGCACCATCAGGATGACCGGTGTGTTGGAAGCTTCCGACAATTCAAAGCCCTGACCGACCGCCTTGACGATCGAGGGCAGGTTAGGCCGCGGATCGAGCAGCCAGAGCTGCGACTTCATCGCGAAGGCGTGGCTGCGTTCCTGCATAATGGAGGAGCCTTCGCCGTAATCCTCTCCGACAATCACCAGCGCTCCACCCGTCACGCCCGCCGACGCCAGATTGGCCAGCGCGTCGGAGGCGACATTGACACCAACCGGGCCCTTAAAAGTTACGGCTCCGCGTATCGGATAGTGCACGGAAGCGGCGAGCATTGCGGCCGCCGCGGCCTCGGAAGCATTTGCCTCGTATCGCACGCCAAGTTCGGAAAGTATTTCCTGGGCGTCTGCCAGAACGTCCATCAAATGGCTGATTGGCGCACCCTGGTACCCGCCGACATAGCCGACGCCGTTCTCCAGAAGCGCCTTGGTGATCGCCAGAATTCCTTCACTGGTGAACGTCTCGCCATCGCCCAGCTTAAGTTTCCGTACTTCACGGACAAAAGAACGTTCTGCCATTTGATGCCCCCTTTGTCACAGGCCAGTACGATTCACGTCACTCCGGAATCCTGCACCGTCAAAACGGCGGACCCGGACAGGACAGGACGCGATTCCGATTTGAAAGCAGTTGGAAATGGGCGTCAAGTTGTTGGTGACGGCCAATCATGGTCACTGCAGGAAAACCGACCGAACACCGCCGAACGGCGCGTGCGATTGTTTTCCAGGTCTTTGAACCTGAACCGTGCCGTCAATCCCGAAAATCCGCTGTGCCGCGCAATGCGTCGGCCAGCAACATCTCGTACCTGGCGCGTGGCACATCGATGGCGCCGAAGCGAACCAGATGTTCGGTGGTGAACTGGGTATCGAGGAGAACAAATCCCTTTTCTTTCAGCCGCGATACCAAATGCACCAGACAAATCTTCGAAGCGTCGCGCTCGCGCGAAAACATGCTTTCGCCAAAGAATGCACGTCCGAGCGTGACACCGTAGAGGCCGCCCACAAGACGTTCGTTGCGCCATACCTCGACCGTGTGACAATGCCCCAGTTCGAACAGCCGGCCGTAGGCCTCGCGGATCGGTTCGTTGATCCACGTAGTGCGTCGGCCTTCCCGCGCCTCGGCGCAAGCTGCGATGACGCTGTCGAAATCACGGTCAAAGTATATATCCAAGCCCGGCTTGCGCATGGTTTTGGCCAGGCTTCGGGGAATGTGGAACTTGTCGAGCGGGATGATGCCGCGTTTTTCCGGTCTGACCCAGAATACTTCGGGATTTGTGGCGTCTTCCGCCATCGGGAATATGCCCTGTGCATAGGCCCGCAACAGGGCATCTGTCGGTATTCGAAACCCCGGAGCGAATGGGCGATCGGCCATGGCGGCAAGCGATCCGGTCAGTTCTTTGCGGCGAGATACTTTTCCAGCCAATGGATATCATAATCGCCATTGGCGATATCGGCGTTGCCGACCAGGTCGCGAAACAGCGGTAGCGTCGTCTTCACCCCATCGACGATAATCTCGTCCAGTGTTCGGCGCAGGCGCATGAGGCATTCGACCCGGTTTCTGCCATGCACGATCAGCTTTCCTATCAGGCTGTCATAATAGGGCGGGATTTTGTAGCCCGAATAAACGCCCGAATCGACGCGGACGCCAAGGCCGCCAGGCATATGGAAATGTGAGATCGTTCCAGGCGAAGGCGCGAAGGTGACCGGGTCCTCGGCATTTATCCGGCATTCGATCGCATGGCCGAAAAAGCTGATGTCCTTCTGCTTGACCGACAGGCCGCCGCCCGAGGCGACACGGATCTGCTCATTGACGAGATCGATACCGGTTATCGCTTCGGTCACCGGATGTTCGACCTGCAAGCGCGTGTTCATTTCAATAAAATAGAACTCACCATCCTCGTAGAGGAACTCGACGGTGCCTGCGCCTGAGTAGCCCAAATCGGCGACTGCCTTGGAGACAATTTCGCCGATACGCTTGCGCTCGCTCTCGTTAAGCGCCGGCGACAGCGCTTCCTCCCAAACCTTTTGATGCCGGCGCTGAAGCGAACAATCCCGCTCACCCAAATAGACTGCATTGCCGGAACCATCGCCCATCACCTGAATTTCAATATGGCGCGGTTTTGCGAGATATTTTTCGATATAGACGGCATCGTCTCCAAAGGCCGCACCCGCTTCCGTACGGGCGGTTGCGAATGCAACCGATATGTCGTCTTCGTTGCGCGCCACTTTCATGCCTCGGCCGCCACCGCCGGCAGCCGCCTTGATAATGACCGGATATCCGATCTCGCCGGCAATCCGCTTGGCTTCTACCTCGTCGGTGACACCGCCATCCGAGCCGGGCACGACCGGGATACCTAGACGCTTGGCAGTGTTTTTCGCCTCGATCTTGTCGCCCATGATGCGGATGTGTTCCGCGGACGGGCCTATGAACGTGATGTTGTGGGCCGCCAGAATGTCGGCAAATTTCGCGTTCTCGGACAAGAAGCCGTAACCCGGATGAATCGCGTCCGCTCCGGTGATCTCGCAAGCCGAGACGATCTGGTGGATGTTTAGATAACTGTCGCGCGATGGCGGTGGGCCGATACACACGCTTTCATCCGCCAGCCTTACATGCATGGCGTCGGCATCCGCCGTCGAATGTACGGCGACGGTCGAAATGCCAAGCTCTTTTGCGGCGCGGAGAATCCTGAGCGCGATCTCTCCACGATTGGCAATCAGGATTTTCTGAAACATTCCGGCTTGCGTCCCTTACTCGATAACGACCAATGGTTCGCCATATTCAACCGGTTGCGAATCCTCGAACAAAATTGCTGTAACTGTGCCGGAACGGGGCGACGGTATCTGGTTCATCGTCTTCATGGCTTCGATGATCAGCAGCGTCTGGCCCTCGCGCACAGTCTGGCCCACCTCGATAAACGGCTTTGCGCCGGGAGCGGGAGACGCATAAGCGGTACCGACCATGGGCGAGGGGACCGCGTTCTTGTTGCCGCCGCTAGCGGCGGGTGCTGGCTCGGCGGATGACTGCACAGGCGCCGCCGAAGGCTGGGCCTGATGGACGGCAGGCATTGCGTTCATCGAAGAGGCGAACATCTGGCCGCCGGTCTGGCGCGAGACGCGGATGCGCATCTCGTCCTGCTCAACCTCAATTTCGGTGAGGTTCGTCTCATCCAGAATTGCGGCAAGGTCGCGTACGAGTTGCTGATCGACTTCCGGTTTTTTAGTGCCCATTTGGCCTTTTGCCCTTGTTTGAAAGCGTTCTGCTATTTGTTCATTAGTGCTGCGACTGCCCTAAGAGCGAGAATATATCCGTGTGGACCAAAGCCGCAAATCATGCCGACGGAAACTGGAGCGACCAAAGAGCGGTGACGGAATTCCTCGCGCGCATGGATGTTGGACAGGTGAACCTCTGCAACCGGCAGGCCCACAGCGCGAATGGCGTCATGCAAGGCGATCGAAGTATGACTGTAAGCGCCCGGATTCATGATTATGGCCGCCGCCTTGGTGCCCGCTTCATGAATCCAGTCCACGAGATCGCCTTCATGGTTGGACTGGCGAAATTCAATGTCCAGGCCGAGTTCCCGTCCAGCTTCCGAACACATCGTCCCGATATCGGCCAATGTTGCATTGCCGTAGAGCCCGGGTTCGCGGGTGCCAAGCAGATTGAGGTTTGGACCGTTCAGTACGTAGACCGTCTTTGGCATGAATATTCAGTCCGCGGGACGAGGCACAGTTTGGATTTCAAAGACCTATAGTCGTCAGAACCCGGGCCGAAAAGGCCAAATTGCTTGTTGTTTGGCTGTCCACAGGCCAAATTTGGCCTCCGGCTCGCAGATATGGCCGCCTAGCTTCAGCAAATGGTGCTGTTGCAAGTGCGGATATTGGCCACCTTTTCAGAGAGGACCTCGCGGCCGAGCGCGCCGAAAACGACTTCCTCACCGACCACATAGGAAGGCGTGCCGGTAATTGCCAGATCACCCGCCAGTTCGTAAGTCTTGGCGAAGGCTTCCTGAATCTGCGGATTTTTCATTTCCTCGCGGATTGCCGCCTCGTCTGCGCCAAGTTCGACGGCTATGCGCAAAGCCTTGTCTTCGCTGGCTCGGCCCGACCCGCTCAGCAGTTCACGGTGGAATGCGGGATATTTGTCGGGGTGTAGCGCGCGAAAGGCCATCGACACGACATGGGCCTTCTGCGAATCCGCTCCGAGGATGGGAAATTCCTTGAGCACAAATCGCAAATCCGGATCCTGCTCTACCATGGCGTCCATGTCTGCCATGGCGCGTTTGCAGAAGCTGCAATTGTAATCAAAGAATTCAACCACCGTAATAGAGCCATTGGGATTGCCTACTATCCCATCGTAGGATGCATTGAAAATTTCCGCCGCTTTCTCGGTGATCGCTGCGCTCTGCGCCAGTTGCTGCCTTTCGCGTTGTTTGTTTTCAAGGGCAGTCTGGACCTCGAGCATGATTTCGGGGTTTTTGATCAGGTAATCGCGGATGATCGCCTCTATTCCGCTTCGGTCGAGTTCGGCATCCTGCGGCGCCTCGATGACGACCGGCGCGGTTTGCTGACGGGCTGAGCTACCGAGGTTTAGACCAAGCCCCAACATTGCAGCAGATACCGCCAAACCGGCTATGCCAACGATCAATGTCTGTTTCATGCTTCGCTCCATTGAGTGCGCCGGCATGGCGCGAATCCTAATTCTTTTTCTTGCCCGGTACCTTGAAGTCAATGATGTCAGAAGCGCGGAGCCAGCCGGGCGACCCGCGTTTCATCTTCATCTGCGCCCGGGTTGCGAAAATCTTGGCCTCCTGGAACTGGCCGCTGTAGAAATGGCTCTCTGCGGTGGCAAGTTCGGCCTCGGCGATGTTGCCGAGCCGGCCCTGCGCATGAGCCAGCATCATGTAACTGGCGGGGTTCTCGCTGTCGGCGGTGATCGCTTTTTTCAGAACCGCGACAGCTTTTTTGAGGCTCTCAGGTTCACCGGATGCAACCAGAGCCTGTCCGTAACCGGCCTGCAAAAGTCCCGATTTTTCGGGATCCAGCCTGGTCGCGGTCTCATAGGCTTTTGCAGCCGCATCCGTTTTGTTGGATTTGATCAGAATGTCGCCGCGCAGTTCGTGCAGGTACGGATTTTTTGGCGCTTCTCCGATCAGATCATCGATCTTTTTCAGCGCGGCCGCCGGGTTTCCATAAAGGAAAGTCGAAATCGCGTCGCCATAGCGGGCGGCCATGCTGTGGCTGTTCTTGGCGAACATGCGCGAGACGGCCGCCTGTCCCTGTGTGTACGCGGCGATCTTGGCTCGCGCCATGTCGTGGCGCAGTTGCAGCTCCGGCGGATCAAGCTTGTCGTAGTACGGGCTGGCTTCTGCAAGGGTGGAGAGGTTGGCGATGCGTTCGCGGGGCAGGGGGTGGCTTAGTTTGTAGGGATCGGTCCGCGATCCTGACAAGGACAAGGCCGAAGCGAAACGCTCGAAGGTGACAATCATGCCCTTGGGAGACTGTTTGGTGTTGCGCAGGTATTCCAGCGCCGAGCGGTCGGCCGTGATTTCCTCCGTCCGCTGGTAACCAAGCAGGCCGCGTTTGGCTATCTCGGTGCCGCCCGCAGCAATGCCGCCGCCGGCGTTGGCAAGCGCGCCGCTGTTGGTGGCCGCTCCCGCAACCGATGCGCCGACGCCGAGCAGCATCGAAACGATGGCGATCGTTTCGGCGCGCATAAGCTGTTCGCGCAGCCGGTCCTGGTGGCCTCCGGCCAGGTGACCTGCCTCGTGGGCGAAGACGCCGATGATCTCATTTGGCGTCTCAGCGGTCATCAAAGCGCCGGTGTTCACGAACAGCCGGCGGCCAGCAACGAAAGCGTTGAAGCTCTGGTCGTTGACAAGAATGATGTCGATGCCCGAACGCGACAGGCCCGCTGCCTTGAAGATCGGCCTGGCGTAGTCGCGCACGAGCGCCTCGATTTCTGCGTCCCGGACGATCGGCAGTGAACGCGATTGCGCGGCGGCGATGTTCAAAGGCGCCAGGACGAGCTGAATCGCACACAGAATCGCAAGGACTTGCCTTGCATATGCTCGGCTCAAAACGCTTTTTCGCAATCCGATCTCCATGGAACGTCAATCCGTAAACCACACGCCGTTCAATGAAAAGGGCCACAGAACGGCCCTCATCAAGATGTGATTGTCATGTCATTCGGGCGATTGTGCGGCGCAACAGTTAATCTCGTGTGATTGCTGTGCGGCCCCGACAGATGCGGAGAAACGGCAAAGGCTCAGAAGAAGCCTTTGCGCTTCCACCAACCTTCCTTGCGCGGCTGTTCACCGTCAGCCGCCTTTTTTCCTCCGCCCGACACGATCGACGTCACGACAGGCTCGGCCGGCACGGACGTCGCAGCCGCGCGAGCGCTGCCACGTCTCTGCCGGTCGGATTTGTCTTCTGCCTCGGCAGCCGCATCCTGTTTCCCGGTTTTGGCGACGCCTTTTTCGTCGTTGTCAGGTTTCGGCGCCTGTTTATCCTTGCCGCTGCTTTCCTGATCCGTCTCCGCCACCAGTTGCGTCTCGATCTTCACGCTTTCCGTGGACGCTTCGCCCAAATCCGCATCGGCCGCATCGGCCTCGGTTGTCCCATCGTCGCCGGAACGGTTTCGCTTGCCGCCACGGCGTCCACGACGCCTCTTGCGGGTACCGGATGATCCTTCATCTGCGGTTGTTTCCGAGTCGTCATCTTCACTATCGGCGCCTTCGGCGCCCGCCGGCAACTCCTCCGCACCCGCCGCGGACGCATTGTCCTTATCCTCTGTTCGGGCGCCGCTGTCCTCACTCCTGCCCGACTTGCGCCGCCTGCGTTTACGCCGGCGCTTGCCGCCGCCTTCTTCGGCGCGTTCGACAGGCTGTTCTTCAACCTCGGGCTCGATCTCTTCGACTTCCGGTTCGGCATCGACCATCTCTACGGCCGGCTGTTCCGGTGCGACCCTTGCCGGACGTTCGGATGGCGCACCCTTGACGATCTGGAAATGCTGGCTTCCCAGCGTCTGATCGGCTTCGACGCTGATCGTCAGGCCAAAGCGCTCTTCCAGCTCCGAAAGGGTCGCGCGCTTGTTGTTGAGCACGTAAAGCGCCGTGTTGGTAGGCGTCCGAACGACGATATCGTGACCGGAATCCTTCATCAGGTGCTCTTCAATGCCACGGATGACGTGCAGGGCAACCGATGAATCGGAGCGAACATGTCCGGTTCCATGACAAACTTCGCAAGGCTTCATCGTACTTTCGAGGACGCTGGCGCGAATGCGCTGGCGCGACATTTCCAGAAGGCCAAAATGCGAGATACGGCCGACCTGGATACGAGCGCGGTCGTGCCTGAGGCACTCTTTCAGGCGTTTTTCGACCGATCGGTTGTTGCGCTTTTCCTCCATGTCGATGAAATCGATAACGACCAGTCCGGCCAGATCTCGCAGGCGAAGCTGACGTGCAACCTCCTCGGCTGCCTCCAGATTTGTCTGAAGGGCGGTGTCTTCAATCGAATGTTCCCGGGTCGAGCGGCCGGAGTTGACGTCGATCGCGACAAGCGCTTCGGTCTGGTTGATAATGATGTAACCGCCCGATTTCAGTGTAACCTGCGGCTGCAGCATTCGGTCGAGTTGGGCCTCGATGCCGTTGCGGGCGAATATGGGCACGTTGTCCTTGTAAGGCTGAACGGCTTTCGCGTGGCTCGGCATCAGCATGCGCATGAAGTCTTTCGCTTCGCGATAGCCCTCGTCGCCGGCGACCAATATCTCGCTGATATCCTTGTTGTAGAGATCGCGCACCGAGCGTTTGATCAGCGATCCTTCCTCGTGCACGAGCGCCGGCGCCGTCGATTTGAGGGTCAGATTGCGGATCGTCATCCACAACCGCATCAGATATTCGTAATCGCGTTTGATCTCGGCCTTGGTCCTGTTGGCGCCGGCAGTGCGCAGGATCACTCCCATGCCCTGCGGCACGTCGAGTTCCCTGACCACCTCTTTCAAACGTTTGCGGTCCTGGATATTGGTGATCTTTCGCGAAATACCGCCGCCTCGCGCCGTGTTGGGCATCAGAACCGAATAGCGGCCGGCAAGCGACAGGTAGGTTGTAAGTGCAGCGCCCTTGTTGCCGCGCTCCTCCTTGACGACCTGGACCAGCAGGATCTGGCGGCGCTTGATAACTTCCTGAATCTTGTACTGGCGGCGCACCGGGCGGCGGCGGCTCGCGACCTCCTCGAGAGCGTCATCCGCGCCTACCATTTCGACATCGTCGTTTTCATCGACAATGACTCCATTGTCGTCAGCTGCTTCGTCTTCGCGCTCGCGCGGGCGTTTTCCGCGGGCGGAGCGCCGCGAGCGCTTCTTCGCCGATGGAGAGCCGTCTTCCTCAACGGCGACAGCACCGTCCTCCTCGGCGTCCAAATCGTCAGCGGCAACGTCGCGCGCCTCATCTTCGCCGGGAAGTTCCTCCGAAATGACATCGGAGTGGACGCTGGCCGCCATGGCCGGACCGCCGGAGCCTTTCGGCGTCTCGCCCTTGCCGGTATCTTCCTCATCCACGGAACCGCTTTCGGCATTTTCCAGCTTTTCGTCGTCGGATTCCGCGCCAGACAATTCGGCCTGCTCGCTGTCGAGCGGCTCGATATCGTCACCTACCTCGGAGGCGTTTTCGGCAGCGCTGATACCGTCATCGCCATTGTCGGAAGCGGTTTCGGTTGTCGCGCGGCCACGGCCACGCCCGCCGCGGCGGCGTTTCCGTTTTGACGTTTCGGTTTTTTCGAGGTCCTCGTCGTCGTCTTCGGCCGCGGCTTCTCTTGCCTCATCGGCAAGGATTGCCTGCCTGTCTGCGACCGGAATCTGGTAGTAGTCGGGATGAATTTCGCTGAACGCCAGAAATCCATGGCGGTTGCCGCCATATTCGACGAAAGCGGCCTGCAGAGATGGTTCGACCCGCGTAACGCGGGCAAGGTAGATATTTCCCTTTAACTGTTTCTTCGACTGCGATTCGAAGTCGAATTCCTCGATCCTGTTACCGCGTGTTACGACTACTCTGGTTTCCTCCGGATGGGAGGCGTCTATCAGCATTTTGTTCGACATTATCTGAAATCTCCACGGCAACCCGGAGACCAAACCGCAAAGGCGAAGGATCGCGACCTTGCAGAGAGGGTATTCCGTTGCTGTTGCCGGACAAACTTGTATCCATCCAGGGGTCAAACTTTGCAGGGGACGACACTGCCGCTGCCGAAATGGCGCGGTTACTCATGATGCCGCTTGAATACCTGCCTGTTGCCGTCATCCTGACCCCGGCGGAACGTTTTCAACCATGACCCGGGTTACCGGGCCGTTCATATGCCCACAATCGAGCCGGCGCATGCGATTTGCGCACTGCCGTTTTCCTCAAGCAAAGCGGGCCGTCAAACCGGCGCCGCTTTGAAGAAATCCTTTCGAATTGATGCAATGCAGTACGATACGTGCCGCCGGGCCTTCGGAAATCCCGGTATTCAAAGCACTATTCAGGCACGAATACGATTCTTTGAATACATCACATAATCCGGTTCCGGTTTTATGGGTTGGACCGGTCAATGGCAAGAAGGTATTTCACAAAGACGTCAAGACTGATATCCGGCATTGCAGTTGACCGTGAGGTTGAACCTGCCGAAAGTGTTGGTTAACCAAAAACGGATACCGGTCTTTAAGATTCGGCCTCAGCCGAAACAAGCGTTGCGAAGCCGAAACGCGATTGGCGGAACTCCAGAATGGATCGAACCCTGCAAGGTGCTACGGATACTTTAAGACTGACGGCAGGGCCTGTTTCAGCGCTTTCGGGCGGCGTCCGGCAAGTTTCATCTGCCCTGATGCTGATCTCGACGATCGTCTCATTACTGATACTCGCCGCCAGCGGCCATGCTGCAGTCTCCGAGATTTTGCGCGCGAAGGACTTCAAGATTGCCGGCGACGAGGCAAAAACGCGTGTCGTCATCAACTACGACAAGCCATTCAAGCCGGAATGGTTTTTGCTGACAAAACCCTTCCGGATCGTCATCGACACGCCGAGAACCGTTTTTGCTGTCGAATCGCAAGGCATAAGCGGACGCGGGTTGGCCGAAATCGTGCGTTACGGGCAATTTGATGCAGAACGTTCCAGACTGATTCTGGGAGGCAACAAGCCGTTCGCTGTCGACAAGATCGCCGTTTTAAAGAACGAGGAGGACGAGGGACACCGCCTCGCCATCGATCTGGTTGCATCGACGCCAGATGCATTTGACGTGGCTCTCGCACGGCAATCAGGCCTTGTCACCGAGGTTCACACCGCACCCAAGGTTGACCGGCTTGGCGTCAGGCGTGACAGCGATGCGCGGCGTCCGTTTACGGTTGTTATCGATCCGGGCCATGGAGGCATTGACGGCGGCGCGCGCGGGGTCAGCGGCGCGGTCGAGAAGGATATCACGCTTGCATTCGCAATCGAGTTGAAGAAAAAACTTGAAGTATCCGGAAACGTTCAAGTTTACATGACGAGAGATACCGATGTATTTTTGCGTCTGAGCGAAAGGGTTGCCGTAGCGAGGCAGCATGAGGCCGATCTTTTTATCTCGGTGCATGCCGACACCATCCGCTATCGAAGCGTTCGTGGCGCAACTGTCTATACCGTGTCAAACAAGGCTTCCGATGAGGTTGCGCAGGCGATAGCCAACAACGAGAACCTTGCCGATCAGTATGCCGGTATCGCTCCGGCCGAGGTCACTCACGAAGTATCGGATATACTTCTGGATTTGCTGCGGCGGGAGACGCAGACGTTCTCCATCCGCTTCGCCAGATCGCTCGTCGGCGAAATGTCGCAGTCGGTGGAACTGATAAAGAATCCGCACAGGTTTGCCGGTTTTCGTGTCTTGACGGCTCCGGACGTGCCGTCGGTGCTGCTCGAACTGGGATATCTGTCAAATCCCATGGATGAGGCGTTGTTGCTTGATCCAACATGGCGACAGAAGGCGGAGGACAGCGTGGTCGCCGCCGTGCTCAAATATGCCGAAGAACATGTGAGAACGGGCGGATGACGCGCCGGGCCGAGGAATTGCGCGGCGCGGCGAATCGATCCGGGCGTTGCAGAATGACCACAGTTGCGAGATCGCGGCGCATTGGCAGTGGCTACCGCCGCAATCTGCCCCATTTTGCACACATGGCGACGGCAAAAGGAACTATCCTGCCGGCGGAATGGCTTGTCGCTGGGGCGGTTTCGGAAACACGGAATTGAGATATCGATGATCAGGCTGATCGGCTATTTCTTTGGTGTGGGCACTGTTCTTGCCCTTCTGGCTGCAGCGGCGGTGGCGGTCTATGTCGGCGACTTGTCCAAGGACCTGCCGGATTTCGAAGTTCTGGCGAAGTACGAGCCGCCGGTCACGACGCGCATTCATGCTTCTGATGGTTCGCTGATGGCCGAATTTGCCCGGGAGCGCAGGCTGTACCTGCCGATACAAGCCGTGCCCGACCGAGTGAAGGCCGCGTTCATTTCGGCGGAGGACAAGAATTTTTACAGCCATCCAGGCATCGACATTCAGGGCCTCACCCGCGCGGTGATCAACAATCTGAGAAATTACGGCACCGGACGAAGGGCTGAAGGCGCCTCCACAATTACGCAGCAGGTCGCCAAAAACTTCCTTTTGACATCCGACCGGAAGATCGAGCGCAAGATCAAGGAAGCAATTCTGGCGCTTCGCATCGAGCAAGCCTACAGCAAGGACCGGATTCTCGAGCTTTATCTGAACGAGATTTTCTTCGGTCTCGGCTCCTACGGCATAGCGGGCGCTGCCCTGACTTACTACAACAAGTCGGTAAACGAGTTGACGCTGGCCGAGGCAGCCTATCTCGCCGCGCTACCGAAGGGACCGACAAACTACCATCCGTTCAAACAGACAGAACGCGCTATCGAACGGCGTGACTACGTGATCGATCGCATGGTCGAAAACGGCTATGCGTCTGCCGAGGACGGCGAAAAGGCCAAGGCGCTTCCCCTGGGCGTCACGCCGCGGCGCGGCGGAACATACCTCTTTGCCGGAGAGTATTTTACCGAAGAAGTGCGCCGGCAGATTATCGCCCGCTACGGAGACGCGGCACTTTACGAAGGCGGGTTGTCGGTGCGGTCCACCATCGATCCGAAAATGCAATTGCAGGCGCGCAAGGCGCTGCATAACGGCCTGATCAAGTACGACACGTTCCGTGGATTTCGGGGTCCGATCGAGAAAATCGACATCAGCGGCGACTGGGGCAAGCCGCTTGGCGAGGTCAAGCGGCTAAGCGACGTGCCGGAATGGCGGGTCGCTGTCGTGCTGGCGACGGACGAAAACGGCGTTTCGATCGGACTGCAGCCAACATACGAGGTTTCCGGCGAATTGTCCGATACGCGCGAAACCGGCCGGATACCGCTTGAGGAAATGAACTGGGCGATGCGCTATCGCGTCGACGGCAAGCTGAAAAAAGCCCAATCACCCGCCGATGTAGTTTCGCCAGGCGATGTTGTCCACGTTGAAAAGATTGCAGAAACGGGAAACGATTGGCGTTTGCGGCAGGTTCCCCAGATTTCCGGCGGGCTCGTCGCCATGGACCCTCATACGGGCCGCGTTCTGGCGATGGTCGGCGGCTTTTCATTCGCCGAGTCCGAATTCAACAGGGCGACGCAAGCTATGCGGCAGCCCGGATCGGCCTTCAAGCCGTTCGTTTACGCAGCGGCGCTGGACAACGGCTACACTCCGGCATCGGTGGTCCTCGACGCGCCGATCGAGATCAGGTCCGGCGGCGAAGTTTGGAAGCCGAAAAACTATGGCGGCGGTTCGGCGGGACCTTCGACCCTGCGCCTTGGCATCGAACGTTCTCGCAACCTGATGACCGTCCGCCTAGCCAAGGACATGGGCATGAATCTTGTGGCGGAATATGCGGAGCGCTTCGGCCTTTACGACCATTTGTCACCGGTGCTGGCAATGGCGCTGGGCTCTGGCGAAACGACCGTGATGCGGATGGTCACGGCATATTCGGTCATTGCCAACGGCGGGCGGCACGTCACGCCCTCGCTTATCGACCGGATCCAGGATCGCTACGGCAAGACGGTATTCAAGCATGATCAGCGCGAATGCGCCGGTTGCGATGCGACGAGCTGGCTCGATCAGCCTGAGCCGGAACTCGTCAATAACGCCGAACAGGTGCTCGATCCGATGACGGCCTATCAGATCACCTCGATGATGGAGGGTGTCGTCAAACGGGGAACAGCGGTCACGGTCTCAGAACTCAATCGCCCGATCGCTGGCAAGACCGGAACGACCAATGACGAAAAGGACGTCTGGTTCGTCGGGTTCACGCCGAACCTCGTTGTTGGCGTATATCTTGGCTACGATACACCGAGACCGATGGGCCGCGGTTCCACCGGCGGTGGTCTGGCAGCGCCCGTGTTCAAGGAGTTCTTGGCGGCAGCGCTTGAAGATCAGCGCCCGGTCGAGTTCCGGGTTCCCGAAGGCATGAGCCTGATCAAGATCAACCGCAAAACGGGCATGCGGGCGGTGGAAGGCGGTGGTGACGTGATTGTCGAAGCGTTCAAGCCGGGAACGGGACCTGCCGACAGCTATTCGGTGATCGGCATGGAGTATATCGATGTGGAACGGGGCGAGGCGATATCGCCGGAAGCGAACCGGGCCATTATCTCGGGGAGTGGCGGGCTTTACTGAAGGCCGCATCGGAGCGATTAAACCGGCAAAAGCGGAAATTTGCGATTCTGCCTGCTTTACAGCGGCAGGGCGGGTCCATATGGTCCGCGCGAATTTCAACCCATTGCAATGAAAGACCAATTTACCGATGCGCGCCGAAATGGAAAATGTTGTCGACGAGATCAGGCAGGCAATCGCCCTGCTGAGGAGGCATCTTTGACTGGGATCAGGCGGTAAAACGGCTGGAGTATCTCAACATGCGGGCCGAGGACCCGGACCTGTGGAACGATCCGGCCGAGGCGCAGAAGCTCATGCGGGAACGGCAGAGCCTGGATGACAACATAACGGCCATCAAGAACCTGGAACAATCCCTGGAAGACAATGTCGGGCTGATCGAACTCGGCCAGGAAGAGGGCGACGAGGCCGTCGTCAAGGAGGCCGAGGCGGCCATTCGCGGGCTCGAAGCGGAGATCGCGGAGCGCGAACTAAAAACGTTGCTATCCGGCGAAGCCGATGCGAATGACACGTATCTGGAGGTCCACGCGGGTGCTGGCGGAACTGAGAGCCAGGATTGGGCTTCGATGCTGCTGCGCATGTACACGCGCTGGGCGGAAAAGCACGGCATGAAGGCCGAACTGCTGGAAGTGCATGCCGGCGAAGAAGCGGGCATCAAATCAGCCTCCTTGCTGATCAAGGGAGAAAACGCGTACGGCTATCTGAAAACCGAATCCGGCGTTCACCGGCTGGTGCGCATTTCGCCCTTCGACAGCAACGCACGCCGTCATACCTCCTTTGCGTCGGTCTGGGTCTATCCAGTGGTGGATGACACGATCGAAATCGATGTCAGCGAAGGCGATGTCCGCATTGACACCTACCGCGCTTCCGGAGCTGGTGGGCAGCATATCAACACCACGGATTCGGCGGTGCGCATCACCCATCTGGAAACAGGCATCGTCGTGCAATGCCAGAGCGAGAGGTCGCAGCACAAAAACCGCGCCACGGCGTGGGAAATGCTGCGGTCGCGGCTTTACGAGGAAGAACTCAAGAAACGCGAGGCGGAAGCGAATTCGGCCGAGGCGGCCAAGACCGATATCGGCTGGGGGCACCAGATACGCTCATATGTCCTGCAACCCTATCAACTGGTCAAGGATTTGCGGACGGGCGTGGACAACACCTCCCCGCAGGATGTGCTGGACGGCGATCTGGACGATTTCATCAGGGCATCGTTGTCAGCAAAGGTCGAAGGCGGGTTGGCGGCAACTGTCGAGGATATCGATTAGGGTCCCGACCATGGCCGGCATCGGCACCCGTATCGCGCTGGCGGCTGTACGTTGGTTACAGCAATCTTGCCAGTTTCTGGCCGACGCTGAGGAACCTGCTTGGATTTGTCGGTTCTCCGCTGCGCCGGATCTCATAGTGCAGATGCGGTCCTGTCGATCGGCCCGATGAACCGACCTTGCCGACAATCGTTCCGGCCTCCACCGTCTCGCCTTCCTCGACCGAAATACTCTTCAAATGCGCATAGCGGGTAACGATGCCATGGCCGTGGTCGATTTCGACCATGCGGCCATAGCCGCCGTTCCATCCGGTTGTGATTACCGTGCCGGCTCCGGTGGCCCGGACCGGATGACCCAAGGGAGCACGGAAATCCATGCCGGAATGCATCGCCCGTGATCCGAGAATCGGATCTCGCCGCATGCCGAAGCGGCTGGTCACCGACGAGCCCGGCAAGGGATTGGCGATGGGAAGCATCTTTACGTTTGCCTTGATCGTTTCCAGCACTTTCAAAGCCTCGTCCAACTGGCCCATCTCGGTATCGAACTTGGCGGGATCGACGGTAATCAACGGCCCACCGCTTGCGGTCCGTCCGAAATCGACATTGACGTTCATGCCGATGTTCCCGAGTTCCGTAGTTATGACATCAGCGGTCTGATAGGCATTTTCGGTAAGCGATCTGATCTTCTTGACCTGGCCGATTTCAATGGACCGCAGCGATTTGTTGATCGCTACGAAAACCTCGTCCGCCCGGTCGGCCGCGCTCATGGATTTGTCGGTTCCGCTGCCGGAGCCCAGAATTTTGGAAAAGATCGAGCCTGTGGTCCGCGGATCAATTCCCGCGTATGACAGTTCCGGGCCGTCCTCCGGCGAGATCATTGCACGATCATCCGGGCGCGGCTTGGGAACCGGGGCGTTTGGTGGCAATTGCGCGCCGTTGGCGGCATCTTGAAGGAGCGGGCTGATGATGCCGTTGCGCGCGCTCAATATTGCTTGCCGGTTCAGCAGCTCGCTTACCTTGTTCTCCATCAACTGCTGGTCAAGCAGTTGCCGGCTGGTGATCCGGTCGACCTGCGCGCGAAGTGCGGAAATACGGTCCTCGTAAGCCTGTTGCATGCGCGCCTGCCGGGCCACCGTCGCACCGAGAAGGTCGTCACGCAGGACGAGATAAGTCGTCGCGAGCAGATATCCGACAGCAATGGCGGCGAGCGCGGATCCGGCCACAGCAGCGACCCACGGGCGGATCGTGAAGTGCCGGACCGAATTGCCTCGGGCGATGATTACCGTGTGCGGCTCGCTACGCTTGCCAAATACGCTCGTCTGCCGAAAACCGGGAGTTGACATCGATAACCTGACCTGACTGCTACAACAGCCCGATTACACATTGTTAGGGTTAACAAAACTTTGCCTGGAGCCGCGTAATCAGTGAGAAACGGACGACAGCGAGCGAAAAAATGCAGGCGTCATTCCCGCCGCGGCTCGAGCGCGTTCGTTGAAGGGCGGTTTGACCTGTCCGCGGAAATTGGCGCGCACGAGTTCCTGAAACCGCTGGACGGGATCGGTGCGTTCGCGGGCGCACAGAAAGCGAAACCATTTTGCGCCGATTGCGACGTGTTTCTTCTCATCCGTGTAGATGACATTCAGGATGGCCGCGCTTTCCGCATCGCCAGTTTCAAGCATCTTGTCGATCAGGGACGGGGTGATGTCGAGGCCGCGCGCTTCTAGCACCAACGGAACGATTGCCAGACGGGCATTCAGGTCGTTGCTCGTATCCGTTGCGGCCTGCCAGAGACCGTCATGGGCCGGCAGGTCGCCGTAGGAGGCGTCAAGCGCCTGCAAACGCTGTCTCAGTAGCTCGAAATGCTTTGCCTCCTCGAACGCCACCTGCATCCACCCATCGAAGAAGCTGGCCGGCATTTTCGCGTCGGCAAACCGGGCAACAATGTCAAGCGCCAGGTCGATTGCGTTGAGTTCGATGTGTGCAAGCGCATGGAGCAGGGCTATGCGGCCATGTGCAGAATTGAGTGACCGCTTTCTGACCTGGCCGGGTGGCACCAGTACCGGCCGTTCCGGCCTTCCGGGACGCGCTGGCGGCGCAGGGTCCAGCGGGTGCGAAAGCGAGAGCCGTCGCGCGATCCAGCGATTGTAAATATGGCGTGTTATCGAAACCTTGTGGTCGAGGTCTGCGGCGAGGATTGCCGCTATGGCGCCGCCTCTCAAACTTGCCTGATTGGCGCTTTCCTCGCTCATGGGACCAGTTCGATCAAGCCGTTTTGACGGCTTCGAGCACTTCTTCTGCGTGACCGGGTACCTTGACCTTACGCCACGCCTTCAGGATTGTACCGTTTTCGGAAATCAGGAAGGTGCTGCGCTCGACGCCCATGTACTTCCTGCCGTACATGCTTTTTTCTACCCAAACGCCATAAGCATTGAGCACCGATTTGTCTTCATCGGAAGCCAGGGCAACGGTAAGCCCGTGGTTGGATTTGAACTTGTCATGTTTCTTGACGCTGTCGGGCGACATGCCGACCAGCGTGGCCCCGGCACGCTCAAACTCGTCCCGAAGGCCCGAAAAGGCAATCGCCTCGGCAGTGCAGCCGCTGGTATCATCCTTTGGGTAGAAAAACAGGACCACCTTTCGTCCAGCCTGTTCCGAGAGGCTGATCGTGCCGCCACCGTCGCGTGGCAGCTCGAATTCAGGTGCTTTGTCGCCTGCTTCGGGTTTTGTCATAACGGAGCCTTCTTTCTGGTTACGCATTTCGGGCGCACATATAATGTACTGGTCAGATTCGTCCATCTTCGATCTTACATCCGGTGAAACCGTTGCCAGACAAGCATTCCAAGCACAAAAAGGTCAGGTTTCGCAGCAGGGAAATCCATCGCCTGCACAAATTGCCGTCGGCTTCGGCGCAGGCGCCTCATGAAATCCTGAAAACCCGGCGGCACCGGAAACAGTCGCGATTTTTGCGGAAGGCAGTTGCCGGCATTGTGCTCGCTGTCATCGTCCTGATCGTCGCAGTCGTCGCAATCGGGGCGTCGGGCATGGGAACCGCGCGCTTCGAGGTCGCCGCGCGTTCGGCGCTGTCGTCAATAGCTGGTGAGGACATCGAGGCGAAGTTTGGCGACGCCCGGTTAACCTGGCGCGGACCGGGGCTGATCGGATTGGAGCTCAGCGAAACACAACTGAAAACCGTCGACAACGAGCGCTTTTCGGCCAATATCGACCGAGTTCAATTCGGTATCAAACCGATACCGCTCCTGTCGGGAAATGTCGAACTTTCGGGTGTAAGAATAACCGGATTGCAGCTTGCGCTTGGGCAGACCGGCGAGGCATCCGCGTTCGCTTCCGGAATCTTCAACGAGCAAGGCCTGATCGATCCCGACCGCGCGACGGCAAAGGTTTTCGCGGCAGCGAGTGCTGTGCTGGACGCCGCGGAAGAAACCGGTGCCAGGATCAGGTTGTACGGATCGACAATCGAATTTCCAGCCGCGCTTGCAGTGCCGCCGCTGAAGATTAGGGAACTCGACATTGTGCGCGAAGATGCGGGGCTGTCTTTCAAGGGCGAAACGGAAATAGCGGATACGGTAATTCGTGTCTCCGGGAGGGCGGCGGCAGAGGGTGAAACCAGCGGTTCGGTTGCTTTCGAACTGCTCTCCGAGGTGCAGGATTTCCGATGGGAGCACGATCCGGAAGCGCTCGGAAAACCGTTCGCGAAAACGATAACCGCAGATATCGCGCTGCGCGTCAGCGGGATGAAACCGGAGGTCGAGGGTCAGGAAACGATCCGATTGAACGCTGCGGTGCGAAATTTCGTGCTCGAAACAATGGGCGGCGAACGGCAGCAATCGAGCATGGACCTGGACGCAACGATGGCCAGGGGCAGCGGCAAGATTGAATTCGACCGGATTCATGCGCAAATCGGCCGCACCGAGCTTGATTTCAACGGAGCGATTCAACCGGCGCCGGCAGAGGTGTCCGAAACTCCAGTCTATCGATACGAATTGGTCTCCGACGGTTCGCGCATAGCGGCGGAGGACGCGCCGGAGAGGGCAGTGGGAGTATTGGCCAGGATAGCCGGAATTGCCGATCTAGCCGAGGGAAGGGTGACGGCCGACGAAATACGCGTTCGCACCAGCGGTGGCGAGGTGCTGGGAAATGCCGCGATCGTTTTTCCCGGAGGCAAAACGCCAGCCGTGTTTTTGGCGATCAACGTTCCGAAGTTGCCGGTGGCGCACGCCAAGCAACTTTGGCCATGGAAAGCCGCCAACGCCGCGCGCTCCTGGGTGCTCGACAACGTCTTTGGCGGCGAAGTACGTGATAGCAGTCTGGAGATGAGCCTGGTCGCAGGAAGAATTGGCGACGGCATTCCGTTTCGGGGCGAAGAGGTTTTCGGGCACTTCGAAGTCCACGGAACACGATTCGATACGGCTGGCGAAATTCCGCCGGTGCGCGACGGCAATGGTACGATCGACTTCCACAGCTCCGATGTTCGCATCAAGCTCTCCTCCGGGACGGCGTTTTTACCTTCCGGAAGAACGGTCGACGCAGCGAACGGAACATTTGACATCAATGCCGCAGAGCATCCGCTGATCGGTGAGCTCAATATCGAAGTCTCGGGCGATGCCGATGCGGTAGCCGAACTTGCAACGTTCGAGCCGATTCGCGCCGACAGGTTCACCGAACTTGTGCCAGGCGATTTCAAAGGCTCCGTTAGCGGTCATGTGTCTGCGAGCATTCCGCTGGAAGCGGTTCCCGATCTGGAATCCCTCACCTGGAAAGTGGCGCTCCAGTACGAAGACCTGTCCATCGCCAAACCCGTTGGCGAGCAGAAGCTATCGGATGCGAAAGGATCGATCATTGTGGAGCCGCATGGCGCGGCCATAGAGGCGAAAGGTCATCTGAACGGTTTGCCGGCGGAATTCGCCCTGTTCGAGCCGCTTGGGGATAGCGCGGCCGATCGAAAACTCGACATCAAGCTCGAGCTCGACAACGACGCGCGGGCGAAAGTTGCGCCCGCGCTGAATTCGATTCTTTCAGGTCCGATCGTCGTGGACATCACCGATGCGGGATCCGGCGCGCGTACTTTTGCTGCCGATCTTACGCGTGCGGAACTCAGATTTCCCTGGGCAGGCTGGACCAAGGGAGCGGGCATTCCGGCCGACGCGACATTTACCCTCGAGGATGACGGGCCGACGGCAACGCTCAGCGATATCAGCCTTTCAGGAAAGACATTCTCGATTTCCGGGGCGGCAACCGTACGCGATGGCAGCATCGAAACCGCACGCTTTGACAATGTTTCACTTAACCGAAACGATTCCTTTGATCTGGCGGTGGAACGAAGCGGAAAGCGCGGCTACCGGTTGTCGGTCGCAGGCAAGCGCATCGATGCACGCTCTCTGATCCGCCAGTTTTTGTCGAACCCGGATGCGGCGGGCAAGGGATTGGACAACGCTCCCATAACGCTGGTCGCAAAGGCAGAGCAGGTATTGGGTTTCGGCGAAGAGGTCATCTCGGATGTCGAGATCGATTACAGCGGAACAGGCAGTCATGCTTCGGGTTTGCGCATACTTGCCACGACCGATTCGGGCAAAAGATTCGCCGTAAACCAGGGTACGGGGGAAGGCGGCAGGACTGTTGAGGTCCAATCCGCTGACGCGGGGTCAATCCTGCGATTTCTCGATATCTACGGCAACATGCAGGGCGGCTCCATTGATATCAGACTGGTGGCAAAGGGGGATGCCCCGCTTCGTGGGCAAATAGATGCGCGCGATTTCTGGATCGTCAACGAGCCGCGGCTTGAAGCGCTGGTGACAACGGCGCCTGAAGGTGGGAATCGAAGCCTCAACCAGGTCGTCAGACGCGAAATCGATGTCTCGCAAGCCAAGTTCGAACAGGGCTATGCCCGCATCGAGAAAGGTAAAGGCTATCTGAATATAACCGATGGGGTTTTGCGCGGCCCGCTGATCGGTTCCACTTTTCAGGGAACACTCTATGACGAGAAAGGCCTGATTTCGATTACCGGCACGTT
>JBFIBB010000023.1:0-22882 GCA_041582695.1 Rhizobiaceae bacterium | reverse complement strand
GGCCGACATTTCGAGCGAGAACAGGCCGACGACGCCGCCGCTTGCGGCCTCGAAGGTGCCGTCCGCCTGCTGCGCCGGTTCATAGGCATTGGCGATATGGAAGGCCATGTTGGTGGCCAGCGCCGATTTGCCCATGCCGGGGCGTCCGGCAACGATGACGAGATCGGAGGGCTGCAGTCCGCCCATGCGGCGGTCGAGATCGCGGAAACCCGTTGCGATGCCCGAAAGGTGCCCGTCGCGCATGTAGGCGGCGTTGGCCATGTCCACGGCGGTCTTGACCGCATCGGTGAAGCTCTCGAAACCGCCGTCATAGCGCCCGGTTTCCGCCAGTTCGAACAGGCGGCGCTCGGCATCCTCGATCTGCTCCTGCGGCGCCATGTCGACCGGCGCATCGTAGGCGATGTTGACCATGTCCTCGCCGACCGTGATCAGCGCGCGGCGGGTGGCCAGATCGTAGATGGCGCGGCCGTAATCCTCGGCGTTGATGACGGTGACCGCTTCGGCGGCAAGGCGGGCAAGGTACTGCGCCATCGTCATGTCGCCGATCTTGCCGATATCCGGCAGGAAGGTCTTGAGCGTTACCGGATTGGCGCTCTTGCCCATGCGGATCATGTCGCCTGCGACCTCGAAGATCTTCCGGTGCAGCGGTTCGTAGAAATGTCCCGGTTTCAGGAAGTCCGACACCCGGTAAAAGGCATCGTTGTTGACCAGAATTGCACCCAGAAGTGCTTGTTCCGCCTCAATATTCTGTGGCGCTTGCCTGTAGAACGAAGAATCCTTCTGCTCGAGCTGGTGCGCTGCTTCTGCCATGGAATGCCCTGTGAAAATTGGGTGCGGACAATATCAATACGCGTCCGGATAGACTGAAAACCGGTCCTGTTTAAACGCTCCCGCCCGCCGGGTACAGACCACATTCACGCCATATCGGAATCACTTCGGGCAGTCACCGATATTCACAGCCGATTCGGCCAATACTGTGGACGGCGTTTTTTCGCTTGACGGCGTGATGCCGATTCGGGGTTACTCCGCCGCCTCGCGGAAGCCCCGGCCCGAACGCTTGCCTGCGGCGGCCAGGCGCTCTTCCGCCTTGCCGATATAGTCGCGCGTAAGCGGAACGGCGTCTCGGCGATGGGCAAGCTGGATCTGGAACACCATCAGGTCGTCCCATCGGAACCCTGCCTCCGATCCGGCAAGGTAGAACTCCCACATGCGCGCAAACCGCTCGTCGTAGATTTCGACGGCCTTTTTGCGATTGGCCATGAAGCGTTCGCGCCAGTGTTTCAAGGTTTCGGCGTAGTGCAGGCGAAGGATTTCGACATCGGTGACCATCAGGCCGGATTTCTCGATCGCGGGCAGCACTTCGGACAGTGCCGGAATGTATCCGCCCGGGAAGATATACTTGCGGATGAACGGGTTGGTGGTCGTCGGTCCCGAGGTCCGCCCGATCGAATGCAGCAGCATCACGCCATCGCGGTCCAGCAGACGCGCGCATTTGTCGAAGTAGGAGCGGTAGTGATTGACGCCGACATGCTCGAACATTCCCACCGACACGATGCGGTCAAACGGGCCTTCGAGTTTGCGGTAATCGCGCAACTGAAACCGGACGCGTTCTTCAAGGCCGGCCTCGCGTGCGCGATTGTTGGACAGCGCATGCTGCTCCTCCGACAGAGTCACGCCCAGCACATCGGCGCCGAGCGTTTGGGCCAGGTAAAGGCCAAGCCCGCCCCAGCCGCTGCCGATATCCAGCACCTTCTGGCCGGGTTCAATGCAGAGCTTGGCCGCCAGGTGGCGCTTTTTGGCCCTCTGCGCCTCGTCGAGCGGCGCATCCGGCGTTTCGAAATAGGCACAGGAATATTGCATGTCCTCGTCGAGGAACAACCGGTAGAGATCGCCGGAGAGATCGTAGTGGCGGGCCACGTTGCTGCGCGAGCGGGCAAGCGTGTTCAACTGCTGCAGCCGCCGGAAACAGTATCTCAGCGCCGCCGCCGCCCTGACCGTGAAGGCGGAAAAGGCGTCTCCGGGAACATGGGCCGAATAGACCAGCTCGAGCATCGCCATGACATTGCCTTCGATGATGTCCAGTGACCCGTTCATGTAGGATTCCGGCAGCGCCAGCATCGGATCGAGCGTTATCGCCCACTCGGCGCGGCGCGTGTGGATCACGACGTGGACGGGCGCACCCGTTCCGTCACCAAAAGCAGATGTTACTCCGTCCGGGCCGGTCACTTTCAGGTTACCGGATTTCACCAGCCGGGCAATGTGATGCCGCAGCAACCGGTTCATGGCCACTCACCATCCCACAAACTGACAATATTATATCGAAATCAACGTTTTGGGCAAGAAATGGACGAACCACGCCACCAAGCCGGCATCAAAAAAACGCCCGGGCGGTGGCCCGGGCGCTTTCGATTTCGGCTAAACCGGAAAATCAGGCTTCTTTGCCGGCCTCTTCTTCTTCGCCGCCTTCTTCGGCAGCTTCCTCTTCGCCATCGCCGAGATCATATTCGGCTTCCGGATCGAAATAGGCGTCCGGACGGGCGTTCTCGTTGATGTCCTCGCCATAGATCGCTTCGGCGGAAGTGAGGTCCTCCCCGCGAGCCTGGCGCTCGGCCTCGTCGGCCGAACGGGCGACGTTCACGGTGATCGGCACCTGTACTTCCGGGTGCAGCGCGATGACCACGGTCGAAACGCCGATCGTCTTGATCGGGAGTTTCAGTTCGACCTGGTTCTTGTTGACCGCAAAACCTTCCTTGGTGACGAGGTCGGCGATATCGCGTGTCGAGACCGAGCCGTAGAGCTGGCCGGTTTCGCCAGCCGAGCGAATGACCACAAAGCTCTTGCCGTCGAGGCCTCCGGCAATCTTTTCCGCTTCGGTTTTGCGCTCGTTGTTGCGGGCTTCAAGATCGGCGCGTTGCGCTTCGAATTTCGCCAGGTTGGCTTCGTTGGCGCGCAGCGCCTTGCCCTGCGCCAGCAGGAAATTGCGCGCGTAGCCGGCCTTGACCTTCACGGTCTCGCCGAGATGTCCGAGATTGGCGATGCGTTCGAGAAGAATGACTTCCATGGTGTTGCTTCCTTGCGTATCCCGTTCACTGTAACGGGGTGAATTGCGGGGCAGGAAGCGGGCCGATAAGACCTTTTTCGTCGCTGTCCTGCCGGTTGGCAGTTAGGGACGCGCTTGCCGCCATCCCAACTTGCGGGCATCGAACGAGCCGCTTTCCGGCGCCCGCCGCCGGCAAGCGGGCCGGACCACTTGAAAGCGGCCCGGCGCGGTGTTTGTTACTTCACGATATACGGCAGAAGACCAAGGAAACGGGCGCGTTTGATCGCCTTGGCGAGCTCGCGCTGCTTCTTCTGGCTGACTGCCGTGATGCGTGACGGCACGATCTTGCCGCGCTCGGAAATATAGCGCTGCAACAGCCGTACGTCCTTGTAATCGATCTTCGGAGCGTTGGCGCCGGAGAACGGGCAAGTCTTGCGGCGGCGGTTGAACGGCCGGCGCGTCGGAATCTGATTGATGTCGACCATTATTCGTCTCCGCTTGAATCGTTGCTGTCGGAGCGGTCGCGCCGCGGCGGACGATCGTCGCGGTCACGGCGCGGGCCACGGTCGGGACGGTCGCCCCGATCGCCACGATCGCGCGGTCCGCGCTCGTCGCGCTTCTGCATCATGGCCGAAGGGCCGTCCTCATGCGCCTCGACCTTGACGGTCATGAAGCGCAGCACGTCTTCGGAAAGACGCATCTGGCGTTCCATTTCGCTGACCGCCGCCGGCGGTGCGTCCAGGTCCATCAGCGTGTAGTGCGCCTTGCGGTTCTTGTTGATGCGGTAGGTCAGGGACTTCAGTCCCCAGTTCTCGATCCGGCCGACTGAGCCGCCGCCGGCCGCGATGATGCCCTTGTACTGTTCGACAAGTTCATCGACCTGGGCAGGCGACAGGTCCTGGCGGGCCAGGAACACGTGTTCGTATAATGCCATCGGGCGATATGCCTTTCTTCGTTTCACTACCCTGCCGGACCAGCGGCTAAGCCTCTGCGACTTTCATGTGCCCAGCCGGGCATGCGAAGAAAGGCGCGTCGTCAAGCGGTCGAGAGCGGAGACAAGGGAGGCGGAAGGCCTTTTGGCTTCCAGGCGGGCGCGAAAAGCGCACACCCTCCTTTCAACCCCCGGCGGGACCGGCAGAAGATGCGCGCTTATACCGCAAAATCCGTTCGGCGCAAGGGGGATGCGTATTTTCCGGCCGGCCTCCGGCTAATACCGGTGTTTTGCCGCGTAGCCGGAAAGGCAGGGCTCGGTTCGGCGTCGCCGCCTGACGACAAACGCGCAAAACATTGCCGGAGTACTGCTTCCATGTCATCCTCGCAGTCGTTTCGATGAAACCGGGAGTATTGCCATGAAAAATCCCGCAGTATTCTTTATTGTCGGCGCTATCGCTGCCGTGATCTCCAGCGGCGCGGCCAATGCGGGAAGTCCGGGCGCCTGTGCCGGATATGCCGCCAAGGCAGTCGAACAGTTCAACCGGAATCTCAATCTGGGTTGCGGATTCGGCGGTCCGCGCTGGAGCGCCGATTATGGCGGACACTTCGCATGGTGCCTGATCGCCGACACGGCAACCGCGAACCAGGAACGCGCCATTCGCGACAGCATGCTTGCCACATGCGCCTCGCCCCCGGCGCCGCCGGCCGCCAAGATATATTACAATCCAAAGATCGGCGGAGTGCGGCTCGACTGGTGCCGTGTATGGGCAAACCAGTGCGGCGGACCTGCCGCGACGCAGTACTGTCAGAGCAAGGGATACAGCCTGGCGACGAACTGGAAGAAGGACAACAACATCGGCTATACGCGCATCATCACCACCGGCCAGATCTGCAGCCAGCCGGGTTGCGACGGGTTCAAGAGCATTCGCTGCGAGAATTGAACCGGGCAAGACTCAAAAAAGCCGGCGCACATCGCGCCGGCTTTTATTGTCGGTTTGATTTTGTTCCGGGCGGTCAGGCGGCTTCGTCGGCCTTGGCCTCGGCCTTTGCCTTCTTTGCCGGAGCGGGTTTTGCCTTGACGGCCTTGTCCGCTTCCGCTTCGGCGTTATCGGCCTTTTTCTCGGCCGCGACGTCGGCTTCCGCCGCCGATTTCTCCGTTTCGTCCTCAGTCTTGGCTTTATTGTCCTTTGCGTCCTCGCCGGCATCGATCTCGGCAGCGCACTTCTTTTCTTCCTTCTTGACGCGGTAGAGGCGTTCATAGGGCATCAGCCGCTTGACCTCTTCCCTCAGCTTCGCGACCTCGGCCTGCAGTTCCTGCGACTGCAATTCCGCCGCTTCGACGATCACGCGCTCCGAGGCCCGCTCAAGATTGACTTCGGACAGCTTGGTGGTGGCGCTGGCCCGTTCGCGCCGCTCTCCTTCGATTTCCTTGTTAAGCGAGACGAGTTTCTCCTCCGTGACGCGCTTTTCGGAAATCGCGTCGTTGAGCTTCAACTTGATGGCAATCAGCTCTTCGGTCGCGTTGGCCTGTTCGCGCGACGCAGCCTCGAACCGTGTCTTGAGGTTGTGGTTGTCGTTGCGCACCGACTGAACTTCGGCCATCAGCCGGTTTACCGCCTCGTCGCGCTCATATTCGGCCGAACGCAGCGCTTCGCCGGTCTCCGACAACTTGGATGAACGCGAGTCGAGCTCGCGGCTCAGCCGTGCGACTTCTTTCTGCGCCTCTGTAAGCTGGGCCAGTGTCTCGGTCAGTTCGGCAGATGTGCCCTTCAGATTGGTCGAGATTTCGTCGTGCTTGCGGCGCATCTCGCTTGCCGATTTGAGCGCCGCATCGAGATCGACAGACAGGTTGATGTGCTTTTCGCGCACAAGCTCGTTGTCGCGCATGAGTTTTTCGGCGAGCGACGATTTGGCTGCGAGTTCCCGGCGCAGATCGGACAGTTCGGCATCGCTGGCCGCAGCTTCCTTGCGCACTTCCGCCAGTTCGTCGTTTGCGGAGGCGAGCGCGGAGCGCAGCATTTCGCGCTCCTGCTGCAGACGCGTTTCACGCCGCTGGATTTCCTCGATCCCGGTTTTCAACTGGATATTGATCGATTTGGCGCTTTCGAGCTGGGTCGCCAACGAACGGTTCTTCGCCGAAAGATCCTTGTTGTTCAGTTCGATCTCATTGGCGCTATAAAGGCTGGCCTGCATCAGGTTGAGGAAATCCCGTGTCAGGTGCTGTGCGACCGTCAGGTTTGCGACCCTCTCGCCGATATCCTTCAGGTTGACCTGGGTTTCGCGGAACTGGACCTCGAATGTCTCCAGACCCGACAGGTATTTTTTGGAGTTCGAGGTGAGGCGGTTTTCGCCGGCGGCCTTTGCCGGCGAGTCAGGATCCGTCGATTCTCCGGTTGTTCCGGGTTGCGCTGTTTTCGCCGGCCCTGCGCCCTCCGGGATCGCTTCTGCGCGAAACTCCTGCTCCAACGCCTCGCTCATGTCGTTTTCCAGGCCGACGAACGGATCGTCACTCTCTGCCTGGCGTTTCAGGTAGCTCACAAAACTCATACTCGTTACTCCGTGACCCAAACCCCGCCCACTAACCAGGGATTAAGGAATTCTTAATCTTCTAATAATCGAGAAAAGCGATCGGTGAAACCGGATTTCAGGAAAATAGTAAATATCTGAAATACAACACCGATTGTCTTTGGTCGCCCAGCCCTGGTTAATTGGTTAACAATAAATTATGCCAATTTACCGATTTTTTGGCAACCTCGGTTCCTTTTCCGGTCTGGTCGATTGCAGCCGACAGGCCTGCGCAAAAAGCCTTTTGCTTTTAACTTGACCGCCAAATCCCTGTGACATCCATTTTGGCCGGCACTTGACGAAAGCAGGTCATGTGAGCCACGAGGGCAGAAGCGCAACAAGCACGGGGATACCGACAAAAATGGCGGTTGCATTCACATTTCCGGGCCAGGGCAGCCAGGCCGTCGGCATGGGAAAGGAACTCGCGGACGCTTTTCCCGAGGCCGCCCGGGTGTTCGAGGAAGTCGACGAGGCGTTGGGCGAGAAGCTCTCCAGCCTCATTTGGGAAGGGCCAGAGGACAAGCTGATCCTGACGGCCAATGCGCAGCCCGCACTGATGGCGGTGTCGATGGCTGCCATCCGCGCGCTCGAGGCGCGCGGACTGGTGCTCTCCCGGAAAGCCGGTTTCGTCGCCGGCCACTCGCTGGGCGAATACTCCGCGCTGTGCGCCGCGGGCGTCTTTTCGATTGCCGACGCGGCGCGCCTGCTTCGCATCAGGGGAACAGCGATGCAAAGCGCGGTACCCGTCGGTGAAGGTGCGATGGCCGCCATCATCGGCCTGGAGCAGGATGATGTCGAGGCGGCTTGCAGCGAGGCCGGCGACTGCCAGGTTGCCAACGACAATGGCGGCGGCCAGCTCGTCATTTCCGGAAAAAAGGAAGGCGTGACGAAAGCCGCCGAACTTTGCACCGCCAAAGGCGCAAAAAGGGCGCTGATGCTGCCGGTATCCGCGCCGTTTCATTCGAAATTGATGGCGCCGGCGGCCGAGGCAATGCGCGAGGCGCTTGCCGGCGTCGCCATGCAGGCGCCCGCCGTGCCGGTGGTCGCCAACGTCTTGGCCGCTCCAATCATCGATCCCGCCGAAATCGCCAGCCGCCTGGTCGAACAGGTCACGGGAAGGGTCCGCTGGCGCGAAACCGTGGAATGGCTGGCGGCAAACGGCGTCGATACCCTCTACGAAATCGGTGCAGGGAAGGTCCTTAGCGGTCTTGCCCGGCGCATAGACCGAAATCTCTCCACCGCATCGGTCGGCAACGCCGCGGAAGTCGACACAGCCTTGCAAGCGCTGGGCTGAAAGCGGGAAACTGCCAGATAAGCGAGGAAAATTTGCGATGTTTGATTTAACCGGCCGCAAGGCGCTCGTAACCGGCGCATCAGGCGGGATTGGCGAAGCTGTCGCACGCGCTCTTCACGCCCGGGGCGCCACGGTTGGCCTGCACGGCACCCGCGAGGAAAAGCTTCAGGCGCTCGCCGCCGAGCTTGGCGAAAGAGTGGTGCAGCTTCCCGCCAACCTGTCCGACCGCGGCGAAGTGAAGGCGCTGGCCGCCAGGGCCGGCGAACAGCTCGACGGCGTCGACATATTGGTCAACAACGCGGGCATCACCCGCGACGGACTTTTCGTACGCATGTCCGAAGACGACTGGGACAGCGTCATCGAGGTCAACCTGACCGCGGCCTTCCTGCTGACGCGGGAACTGACCCATCCGATGATGCGCCGCCGCCATGGCCGTATAATAAATGTCACTTCTGTTGTCGGCGTTACCGGCAATCCCGGACAGGCGAACTACTGCGCTTCAAAGGCCGGAATGATCGGCTTCTCGAAGTCCCTGGCCCAGGAAATCGCCTCGCGGGGCATTACGGTCAACTGCATCGCGCCCGGTTTCATCCGTTCTGCCATGACCGACAAGCTGAATGACAAGCGGAGGGAAGCGATCATGGCGGCGATACCGACGAGGCGCATGGGCGAAGCCGGAGAAATAGCGTCCGCGGCCGTATTTCTTGCCTCCGACGAGGCCGCCTACATCACCGGTCAAACGCTCCACGTAAATGGCGGAATGGCGATGATCTGAATGTGACGACATATCCACATGACGTTTTTCACCCTTGGCCTTCGCACCTTTCCCGTGATAAGCGGCCGCCGGGGACTTGGTTGGGAGACAGGCGACAGCGCCTTTGGCCAAGCATCTTTCGGCTTGATTAGCGAGCATGGTGCCGCTAACCAAGGCAGACTAAAAAACGGAGTCGAGGATTTCCACATGAGCGATACCGCAGAACGGGTCAAGAAGATCGTCATCGAGCACCTTGGGGTGGAAGCCGACAAGGTCAGTGAGCAGGCAAGTTTTATCGATGATCTGGGCGCGGACAGCCTCGATACGGTCGAGCTTGTCATGGCTTTCGAAGAGGAATTCGGTGTTGAAATCCCTGATGATGCCGCCGAAACAATTCTGACGGTGGGCGACGCTATCAAATTCATCGACAAGGCTGCCGCCTGAGCCGTATCCGTTCCTGGATGCAATGCGTCCTGAATGATAAATATCGCCGGAGAACAATGCGATGAGGCGTGTCGTCATAACCGGCATGGGCCTTGTCTCGCCGTTTGGCGTAGGTGTGGAGCATTCCTGGAAACACCTGCTGTCAGGCAAGAGCGCAGCCCGCAAGGTCGAACATTTCGAGACAGGTGATCTTGCCTGCAAGATCGCCAATGTCATTCCGCGCGACGGCTTGCCGGGAGCATTCAACCCGGATGATTTTCTCGAGCCGAAAGACCAGCGCAAGGTCGACGATTTCATTATCTACGGCATCGCGGCGGCCGACGAGGCGTTGAAAGACTCGGGCTGGGAGCCGAAGACGCCCGAAGAACAGAACGCGACCGGCGTGATGATCGGTTCAGGCATCGGCGGCATCAAGGGCATCGCCGAAAACGCGGTTTTGCTGCAGGAGCGCGGCCCGCGCCGCATCAGCCCGTTCTTCATTCCAGGCCACATCATCAACCTGGTCTCGGGCCAGGTTTCGATCCGGCACGGTCTCAAGGGGCCGAACCACGCTGTGGTGACCGCTTGTTCGACCGGGGCGCACGCCATTGGTGACGCTTCGCGCCTGATCATGTTCGGCGACGCCGACGTCATGCTTGCCGGAGGAACCGAATCTCCGGTCAACCGGCTGTCGCTCGCGGGCTTTGCCGCTTGCAGGGCGCTTTCCACCGCATACAACGACACTCCCGAACGCGCTTCGCGCCCCTATGACCGCGACCGCGACGGCTTTGTCATGGGTGAGGGCGCTGGCGTCGTTGTTCTGGAGGAGTTGGGGCATGCCAAGGCGCGCGGCGCGCGAATCTATGCCGAGGTGGTGGGCTACGGACTTTCCGGAGACGCCTATCACATTACCGCGCCCTCGGAAGATGGCGACGGCGCCTACCGTTGCATGAACGCAGCGATCAAGCGAGCCGGGTTGACGCCTGCCGACATCGATTACATCAACGCCCACGGCACGTCGACGATGGCCGACACGATCGAACTCGGCGCTGTCGAGCGGGTGGTCGGCAACGCCGCCTCGAAGATTTCGATGTCCTCGACGAAATCCTCGATTGGACACCTGCTGGGCGCGGCCGGTGCAGCCGAGGCGATTTTCTCGATATTGGCCATTCGCGACAATATCGCCCCCGCTACCATCAATCTGGACAACCTGTCTGCAGAAACCGCAATCGATCTCGTTCCCAACAAGCCGCGCGAACGCACGATTGATGTGGCGCTGTCCAATTCCTTCGGATTCGGCGGTACCAACGCTTCGCTGGTGTTTCAGCGCTACAACGGCTGACCCGCCTTGTGGTGTGAACCCGGCAACCGCCGTTTCGCCATATTCGTCGCGGAAACAGGTCTGCATATGACGCGGCGGGAATCGACCGGAAATCAGGGCGGGATAGTCTGAGTCCATGAACGAGCAACCGGCAGGAAAATCGGAATTTGGCCGCCACAACGGTCCGGCTCGCGTATTCGTACCCAAATCGGCAAGCGAAGCTCTGCGGCCCGAGGCCGGGACACCGCCGCCGCGACGTTCGCGCCAGTCGCGCAACCGGTTTGTGGTGTTCATGAACTTCGTTCTGTCGCTGGTGATATTCGCGCTTTTCTGTTTCGGCGTGCTGTTCTACTTCGGCAAACGCGAATTCGACGGACCCGGTCCGTTGACTTCCGCCTCGAACGTCATGATCAAGCCATCGACCAGCGTTCGCGACATCGCCGAATTGCTGGACCGGCGCGGCATGATCTCCAATGCGCGAATATTCCAGATCGGTGTCAGGGCCTACGGCAACGACGGCCAGTTGAAGGCCGGTGAATACGAAATCAGGGCCGGCGCCTCCATGCGCGACATCATGGAACTGCTGAAGAGCGGCAAATCCGTACTCTATTCGCTGACGATCCCCGAGGGATTGACGGTGAGTCAGGCGCTGAAGCGCATAGCAGAACACGAAGAACTCGTGGGCGACATGCCCACCGAAGCGCCTCCGGAAGGCATGCTGGTTACCGATACTCAGCGCTTTGCACGCGGAACTACGCGCGCCGAAATTGTCGAGAAGATGGTTCGCGACCAGAAGCGGCTGGTCGAATCCATCTGGGCCCGCCGCCAGCAGGATTTGCCGATCAACAATATCGACGAGTTCGTGACGCTTGCTTCGATCGTCGAGAAGGAGACGGGCAGGGCGGACGAGCGTACACGCGTTGCGGGCGTATTCATCAACCGGCTGCGCAAGGGCATGCGCCTGCAGTCGGATCCAACAATCGTCTACGGGCTGTTCGGCGGAGAGGGTAAGCCGGCCGACCGGCCGATCTATCAGTCCGACATCGACAAGCCGACGCCCTACAACACCTACGTGATCGACGGCCTGCCGCCGACGCCGATCGCCAATCCCGGACGCGCAGCGCTCGAGGCGGTGGCCAATCCGTCCCAGACCGATGAACTGTACTTCGTTGCCGACGGCACAGGCGGGCATGTCTTCGCCGCAACGCTGGAGGAGCACAATGAAAACGTTGCACGGTGGCGCAAGATCGAGGCTGAAAGGCTGAAGAACGGCGCCGCCGCCGAAGACCGGGAAAACACAACCTCCGAATAGGAGCGTCTGCAGACCGGCTGATTGCCGGGCAGCGAGATGGGGGGTCCTGATGCCACTGCAAAGCATGACCGGATTTGCGCGTTCCAGCGCCGGCCACGGCGAGATTTCAATCGTCTGGGAGCTGAAATCCGTGAACGGCAAGTCTGCCGATGCGCGGCTACGCCTCCCGCCCGGCTACGAGCGCATCGAACAGCCGGTGCGCAAGATCATTCAGGAACGATTTGCCCGCGGCAACGTGTTTGCCAGCCTCGCGGTCTCGCAGCGAGCGGCTTTGTCCACTCCGATCGTCAACGAGGCGTTCCTGAAAGACGTGGCCGGCCTTGCCAAGCGGCTTGAGGAGCAGTTCGGCTGCCAGCCGGCCAGCGCTGACGGATTGCTGGCGCTGCGCGGCGTGCTTGAGCCTCCGGGTTTCGACGATGACGAAGAGGCGATTGCCGCCCTCGACGAGGCCATCCTTTCCGTTTTCACGGCCGCATTGAACGATCTTGAACATGCCCGCCGCGAAGAAGGTGGCGCGCTGGTCTCGGTCCTTCTGGAGCATGTAAAGCGCATCGAGGAATTGGTGGCGGAAGCCGAAGCCGATCCGTCCCGCGAACCGGCGGCGATCCGAGAGCGTTTGCAGATGCAGGTCGCCCCGCTACTCGAAGACACGGCGCTCGACGAGGCAAGGCTTTATCAGGAGGCGGCATATTTGGCTGCAAAAGCTGACATCTGCGAGGAAATCGACCGGCTGAAAGCGCATGTCGCCTCGGCGCGAAAACTCCTTGCAGGCGACAAGGCGGTTGGCCGCAAGCTTGATTTTCTTGCACAGGAATTTAACCGCGAATCGAATACACTGTGTTCCAAATCGAACGCTGCCGCGATCACTTCGATTGGCCTGGAATTGAAAGCCGTGGTCGACCAGTTTCGCGAGCAGGTTCAGAATCTGGAATAGCCGGCCGCGGCTGTCGATACAGCCTGGGATTACATGCATGAACGCCAATGTCCCCTCCGCCACCATCGTTCGCCGCGGCCTGATGCTCGTGCTTTCCTCGCCTTCCGGCGCCGGCAAATCCACCATCGCCCGCAATCTGCTCGAGAGCGATGACGGGCTGGAGCTGTCGATCAGCGTGACGACGCGGGCGCGCCGAGCTAGCGAGATCGATGGCGTGCACTATCACTTCGCCAGCAAGCGCGAATTTGACATGCAGCGCGACAGCGACTCCTTGCTCGAATGGGCCGAAGTGCACGGTCATTTCTACGGTACGCCGCGCGAGCCGGCCGAACGGGCAATGGCCGAGGGACGCGACATGCTGTTCGACATCGACTGGCAGGGCGCCGACCAATTGAAGGACAAGATGCGCGCCGATGTGGTTTCGGTTTTCATCCTGCCGCCGTCGATGCGCGAGCTGAAGGCACGCCTGATCCGCCGGGCCGAAGATTCTGAAAAGACGATAGAAACCCGACTGGCCAATGCCCGCCTCGAAATCGAGCAATGGCGGAAATACGATTATGTCGTCGTCAACGACGATCTCGATCGTGCATTCGCGGCGGTATGCGCCATCGTGCAAGCCGAAAGGCTCCGGCGCGACCGGCGATACGGCCTGTTCGAATTCGTCAATTCAATTCTGAAGGAAGAACTCGACTGACCGCGTCGGTCAGGCTGCGTTCGCGATCCGCACGAATTCGTCAACCGAAAGCGTCTCGGCCCGCCGGCGCGGATCGATGCCTGCCTTTTCCAGCAAAGCCTCGCCGCCCAGCGGTTTCAGGCTCTGGCGCAACATCTTGCGCCTTTGCCCGAAGGCCGCCTTTGTCACCCGCTCCAGCTTGTCGAGCGGCGCCGGCAACGGCTCGGTTCGCGGGGTCAGGTGCACTACGGATGAGGTGACCTTCGGCGGCGGCGAGAACGCCTGCGGCGGAATGTCGAATAGTATCTTCGCCTCTGTCCGCCAGCCGGCAAGCACGCCAAGGCGTCCATAGGAGGCGGTGCCGGGCCTTGCAACGACGCGTTCGGCGACCTCGCGCTGAAACATCAGCGTCATTGAAGCGTAGAATGGCGGCCAGTTTGCAACCGTCAGCCAGCGAACCAGCAGTTCCGTGCCGATGTTGTAGGGCAGATTGGCGACGATGCGGCACTGCGTCCCGGTTCTTACAAGCGTTGCGAAGTCGGTTTGGAGTGCGTCGCCGGCAACGATTTCGAGCCTGCCAGGGCAGGCGGCGGCAATTTCTTCGAGCGCAGCCATGCAACGAGGGTCGCGTTCGACGGCGATCACCCTTTCGGCGCCGTGGGCAAGCAACGCCCTTGTAAGGCCGCCCGGACCGGGTCCGACCTCGATCACGGTCGAATTCGACAGATCTCCCGCGGATCGTGCAATCCGGCCGGTAAGATTCAGATCGAAAAGGAAATTCTGTCCGAGCGATTTTTTCGCGGCGATGCCAAACCGTTCGACCACCTCGCGCAGCGGCGGCAGGGCGTCGACATTCATGCGGCGTCATCCGTATCGGCGTGTTCCGCCAGCTTTGCAGCCAGCCGCAATGCCTCGACAAGGCTGCCCGGTTTCGCCATGCCGGTTCCGGCGATATCGAAAGCGGTACCGTGATCGGGCGAAGTACGAATGAAAGGCAGGCCGAGCGTCACATTGACGGTGTGCTCGAAGTCGAGCGCCTTGGCAGGAATCAGCGCCTGGTCGTGATACATGCAGATGGCTGCATCGTAGCGCTCGCGCGCGCTGGCGTGGAACATGGTATCTGCCGGCAGCGGGCCGGTCGCGGCAATGCCTTCCGCCTGCAAGGCGGCTACCGCCGGCCAGATAACCGCCTCATCCTCCTCACCGAACGCGCCGCTTTCACCGGCATGCGGATTGAGCCCGGCGACCGCAAGGCGCGGTTTCCTGATGCCGAAACGGCGCTTGAGGTCCGAAGCGGCGATCCGGCATGTTTCTATGATCAGATCGCTGGTCAACAGGCCGGGAACACTCGCCAGCGAGACATGCACGGTCACGGGCACGACCCTCAGCATCGGACCCGCCAGCATCATTACTGGCCTTGCCGTCGTGCCCGTGTGGCGCTCGGCCAGATGCGCCAGATATTCGGTATGGCCGGGGAAGGCAAACCCAGCATCATGCAGCGTTTTCTTGGCGATCGGCAGCGTCACAACCGCGGCTGCGGCGCCGCTCAGCGTGTCGGCAACCGCACGGTCGATCGCTTCGATCGTTGCGGCTGCGTTGGATACGAGCGACCGGCCGGGTGTGGCGTCCTGCTCGTTGCTCAGGCTCGCAAGCGGCAGGGCGCGTGGAAAACAGGAAGCCGCATCCGCCGGATCGACATCCTCGACCTCAATCGACAGGCCAAGGTGTCTTGCCCGAGCTACGACCGTCTCGCGCCGCGCCAGCAGATAGAAGGGGGGAAGCGTTTCACGGTCCCGCGACAGCCAGGCGGAAATCGCGATGTCGAGGCCGATGCCGCCCGGATCGCCCGAAGTCAGTGCCAGCGCCAACGACAAGGAATGGCACTCTAACGTTTGACGATGCGGGCTTTCTTCTTCAGCTCCGCCATGTATTCGTTGCTGAGTTCCTCGGCCTTCTCGTTGCGCGAGCCCTCGTTCTGGAAGAGCATCTGCGCGACGCGGTCGTCGGAAACCTCGCGCGAACTGCAAATGCCGATGAACTCGGCTCCGCGGTCGGTGATACGCACTTTTGTGGCGGAGCCCGACTTGGTTTCCTTGATCAGATCCTCCCAGTCCGGCGGCAATTCCGGCTCGAGCACCCGGCCGAGGTCGCGTACGGTAACGTCGATCAGTCCCTTGGCGAATTCGCGCGTCGTGGCGCAACTGTTGAACCGGTTGCGCATGGCTTCAGCTTCGCGCTTGCGCTGGTTCAGCTTCGAATTGCGCTCGGCGCTCGGAACCACGAAGATCACCTGCTGCAGCATGTATTCCACGGCCGTGGGCTTTTCGCCGCCCTGTTCGAGCATGCGTTGCACGACATCCTGCTCGCTCAGCGCGCCGGTCGAGCGAAAACGTGCGCCCAACGCCTGGCTCCAGCCCATCTGGGCACGGATGAAATCCTCGAAATGCCGCTTGGTAACGCCGGACTGGGCCAGAATCTGGTCCAACTGGCCAGTCGAGAGCTTGTTTCCCTTGGCAAAATTGGCGTAGGACTGCTTGACCGCAGCATCGGAAATGTTGATCCGCAGCCGTTCTATTTCGACCATGCGCAATGCCTGGTCGATCATCTCCTGCGTTGCCAGTTCCTTGAGGTTTCCGCTGCGCCGCTGCAACCGCAAAAATGCGGCGCGGCGATCGATGTCATAGGTGGTTACCGGTGTGCCATTGACGATGTATTTGATTTCGCTGGCGTTTGCCGTCCCCGGAAAAACAGCCAGAATCGTTGCAGCCGCGATCAGCATTGCAGGAAATAGATAGCGGATGCCTCTGATATTCATGGCGATTATCCTCTGAGCGGCGATTTTCCGAAGCCGGTTATTGTCGCATTTCGTTCGCTGGCAGTCCATGCCCTGCCGATGCGGCAAAAGCAAGGCTGGCCCGGTTCGTCAATTGTCGCTGAACTCACCGGTGTCGGAACCGAACTCGCCAAGCGTGCGCAGCTTCACGTTGAAGCCGATGGTGCGCTCGGTGGGCACGGTGCCCAGTACCGAACGCGTTTCGTTCATGAAAAGCGAATAGGAGAAGCACTCGTCATCGTAGCCGAGCCCGATACTGCCCTTCACCAGCTGGCTTGATACGAAATCGTATGTTGCCGAACCGAATACGCGCCAGTTGTCGGCAAAGCGGATCGTCGAACTTGCGCCGAGTTCCCGGCGGTCCATCGGAAACCCGTAAAGCGGCTGAGCCTCGATATAGGTATAGCGGCCCGTGACCGTGAACGGTCGGCTGGAATAGCCCGCTTTCACCTCGCCGCGGCGCAGCCTCAGGTTCTTCTCGTCAAACCGTCCGCTGATCGAAGCGGAATATCCGTTGGGCGAAGCAATTCCGGCAAGCCCGACAAAATCGGATGTATCGGTTTCCAGTCCGGAAGCTGTGCCCGCATGCACGAGATCCGGCGTCGCAAACGAGTTGACGCCCGCCAGATGATAGGATTGTCCGATAATCGCGTTCGTCGTCCACCCATTGGCGTAGCTGCCGGAATAGCGGATGCCGAGATTGACGCGGGTGCCGCCCTCCATCCTGTCGTAGCCCGAATACTTGTCGCGCTCGAAAAGGGTCGAGGCGTCGAAGACAAAGCTCTGGGCATCCTCGTTCGGAATGCCGAGCACGCCTGCAAAACGTTCGTCCGGCCGCGCAAACAGCTGCGCCACCGGTTCGACGACATGCGTCGAGTTCCCGGTGGAGAACAGCACCGGGTAGCGCACTTCGAGACCTGCCGTCGGCATGGCGCGGAAATAGGAAGAGCGGATGTCGGTGGGCGCGCCGAGGAACCCGGCGGTGGCCATAATGTTACCAATGCCCGCGATCGTCGGATCGCTGTGAATGCCGTCGGCGCGCGCATGCAGCGACGGGGTGATCACAAGCCCGCCTTCGGTGATGAAGGTCCGTTTCCACTCGGTTTCGGCGGTTACGCGCCCGTTGGTGCCGCCAAGTCCACGTACGGCCGGAATACCTGCGCTAAAATGCTCTTGTTCGCGATAGATTTCGCGGACGTTGACGGCAAACGATAGCTCTCCGCCTGCAACCGGCTCGTCGAGCGTCTTCTCGTAGTCCAGCGTAGGCAGTACCCAGGGCTGTTTGTCGTTGATGGAAGCGGGCGCGGTATCGAGCGACGCTTCCTGGATTTGGTGCCGCATGAACCTGAGATCGAACCAGTTACGGTCGTTGAGGCCGGTCAAATAGATTTCCGAACGGTGCATATAATCGCTGAAACCGTCGATTTCATACGTGCGCGCAAAATTCTTGTCGCTCTGGACGAGCACGTCCCAGCCGAAAGTCCAGCGTGGATTGATGCGGAACTCGCCGGTGGTGCCGATCATGCCGCGTTGCGTTTCCGCCCTGTCGACAGCGCGGGCTGCAGGAAAGTCCCCCGGCCGCTGCTGGTCGATACCGGCGATTTTCAGGTTGTAGGCGCCATTGTCGAATTGCTGCCGCCACTCGACTTCGCCGAGAAAGCCTTGCTTGGAATACCATGTCGGCCGCAGCGTCAGATCGTAGGTCGGCGCCAGCGCAATGTAGAATGGCGTGGTGATGCCGACGCCGGTTTCCTTGGAATAATGGGCTCCCGGAAACAGGAAGCCGGTTTTCCGCTTAACCGTATGGTCCGGAATGACGAAATACGGGAGATAGGCTATCGGCAGCCCGAACAGTTCGAAATGCGCATCCTCAAAGCTGATGGTCTTTTCCTTGCCGTTCCAGATGATCTTCTGGCCTTTGATCCGCCAGATCGGCGGCTTTTCCGGCTTGTCTTCGCAGGGCTTGCACGCGGTGTAGACGCCATTGTTGAATGTCGTAACGTTTCCGCCTTCGCGCTCGGCGCTTTCGGCGCCGAAATAGGTCTCGTCGGCGGTCTCGATTTGCAGCGCGTTGACGAACCCGTCGGCGAAATCGTCCGTGACGTCGATCTCACGGGCCGTGATGCGGTTTCCCTGCGGATCGACGATCTCGACATTGCCGGTTGCGATCAGGCGTCCGGTCCGGCGGTCGTAGGTGACCTTTTCGGCGACCATACGCGTACCGCCATAGTCGATGCGAACCCCGCCGACCGCAGAGATCGTGTCATTGTCGCGGTCGTAGACGAGACGGTCGGCTTCCAGCAGGAGTTGCGCGTCGGCAGGGATTGCCAGATCGCCGGCTTCCTGCGCCTCGGCGGCAAATCGGGGGCCGGCGCCATACGCGCAAAGGCAGGCCAGCGCCGTTGCGCCAAGCAGGCGCAGCGTTGCGGAGCCAAAGCGGCGGCTTCCCGTCCCCACTAGCCGTCCTCCTTGTGCAACAAGAACGTCACCCCATAAAACATGGCCACTATCACCGGAGACCACGCCGCAATTATAGGCGGCACGAGTCCGGCGCTGCCGAACGCTTTCGCCAGCACTGTGACGACATAAAGCAGAAAGCCGGCGAAGATGCCACCCAGAATCATGGTGGCCGATTGCCCGAACCGGGCAAACCTGAGCGATACGGTCGCGGCAATCAGCGTCATGGCGACAAGAAGCACGGGCATGGCCATAAGTGAGTGAAACTGCATCAGAAATGCATTCGCGCTAAGTCCGAAAGAACGCGCCGCCTCGATTTTCCGGCCGAGTTCGAAGAACGGTATCGTCTCCGGCAGCGTTAACTGTTCTTCGATGAACTCCGGGCGCAGGCCCGACTTGATTCTGACCTCGGAAATCTGTTCGCGAGTTTCCCCGCCCCGGATGACCGTGACGCCGGTCAGCTTCCATTCGCCGTCCCCGAGCTCCGCGCGATCAGCGTCGAGCCGGTCCCGGATTCGGCCGTCATCGTCGAATCGCAGCACCGTTGCGTTGATCAGCAACCGCCCGCGCCGGGCGGAATTGACCGCGCCGATGATCGCCGTTCCCTCGTCGGTCTGTTGACGCAACCACGGAACTTTCAGCGCCGATTCGGCAGTGACGGTGCGGCCGCGAAACGTGGCCTCGATTTCCTCGGCTTTCGAAAAAGTCCATGCGGCGAGCGGATTGAACGCCAGCAGGAAAAACAAGCCGACCGCGAAACTCGCCAGGCAAAGCGGCGTCAGGAACTGCCAGGCCGAGACGCCGGCGGACCTGGCGATCACGAGCTCGTAGCGCCGGTTGAACGTCATGAGCGCAGTCATGGCCGCAATCAGAATCACGAACGGAATGGCGGTCTGAATGATGCGGGGAATGCGCAGTGCCGACAACAGCAGCCCGTCGGTAAACGTAAATCCCTCCAGATCGCCCAGTTGCCTGGTGAGCTCGGTCAGGTCGATGATGTAGGCGAGCAGGGTCAGGGCGATGAATATCTGCAATGTCATCGTCAGGTAGCGGCGCAGGAAATACTTGAACAGCGTCGGGCCCATCAGCCTGCTCCCCGCCACCGGGTACGAAATCCTGCAAACCGGATCGCCAGAGCCGTTCTTTTGGCATCAAACGCCGCTACAGCCGACGCGATCCTCTCCAGCAGCCGTTGTGGAATGGCGATTACGCTGCCGGAGACCAGCAGCAAGGACAGAATGACGATTGCCCCGAGTGGCAACGCGTACACGGCCGCGGCCGCAATTGCGCTGAGGCCGGCCTTGTTGGTCGCGGCAAAGCCGAATCCCCGCAAGGCAAAGGCAACGCCAAAAGCAGTTCCCATGCTCCAGATCCGCTCCTGCCGGTTGGCCCGCGCCGTGCCGGCGAAATAAATCGCGATCAGCGCGAAGGCCAGCGGATAGAGCCATTCTGAAAACCGCTTGTGGATTTCCGCTCGGATAGCGTGAGGGGAGTTCTTGGCCGACGCGCTGTTGGGATCGGGATTGAGCAGTTCCGCCAGCGTCCATTCCTTGGGCTGATAAATCGACGAACCCGTTGCCGGCGCATATTGCGACATGTCGAGCGCGTAGGATGCGAACGAGATTACCGAGACATCGCCGTTCGCCATGTTGCGGCGATGAATCTGTCCGTCGCTCATGAGGATTAGATTGCGGCCCTTGTGTTTGACGATGACGCCGCGGCTGGCGTAGTAGATCAGTTCGGTCTTTTCGTCCCTGCGATCGGCAAGGAAGATTCCGCCCAGTTCTCCGCCCGGATATTGGTCGGCGACCTGAACATAGAGATTTTCCTCCAGTTGGCGGAATGTGCCCGACTGGATCGCGATCTGGATGAGATCGCTGCCGGCCGAAACTAAAAGGTCGCGCCGCCGCCGGTCGGCCCAGGGTTCGACGAACTGCGCGATCAGCAGGCTTGCAACGGTCAACGCAACGGCGAGCAGCAGCACCGGCTTGACGATGAACTTCCGCCCGGCGCCGGCGGCCTCCATGACAGCCAGTTCCGAATCATTGTTCATCCGGTTCAGTGTGTTGGAAATTCCCAGAATGAGGGCGAACGGTATCACCACCATGATCATGCCGGGTACCAGCGTCAGCGCCAGCTTGAGAAACGCCGACAGGGCCTGGCCGGACTGTGTCAGCACATTCACGTAGAGCAGCACCTGGGTGGTGAGCACCATGAATGTCGTCGCAAAGAGCGCCGTCATGGACAAGCTAAGCGTCCGCTGGAATATGTAGCGCTCTATCAGATTCAAGGGGCGTCCCAGACTCGATGGCTTTTGAGGTTTCCTCCCCGACCGCCTTTGCCTTTCCCTGTTTCCATGAAATGCGAGATTGGCTAAAAATGGACCAACAAACGAGGTTAATGCTTTATTGATCGCCTCCGTTCAATGCCCCGGGATGTGATTTCTCACAAAACCGGCGTCACCATTTTAAACCGTTCCGCAATGCCGCAACGGCATGACTTGCCGCACCGACCGATACTGGAGAACAGATGCCCATGAAACCTGAAATCATTTTCTCGCGCACCGCCAAGCAATCATCCGGCGTGGCGGTCATCCTTTCCGGCGCGGACGGCGCGGTGTCGGCGGGCGCGGGCATTGCCGATCCCCAGGAGGTTTCGAAGAAAGCCGCCAAAATTGCCGATTTCAAGGGCAAGGAGATGGCTACGCTCGACATCCTGGCGCCTGCCGGATCGCCGGCCGACCGGATTGTCGTCGTCGGTCTCGGCGAAGCGGATGCGCGCGGCGAGCAGTTCTGGATACGCCTCGGCGGCCAGATCTGCGGCACGGTGAAATCGGCGAAGAAGGTGACGATCTGGCTCGATCTTGCCGATGCGAAGGCGACTGCCGAGATTGCGGCCAATGTGGCGCTCGGCATCATGTTGCGCGCCTACCGCTTCGACACGTACAAGACCAGGAAATCCGACGAAACGGACGGGCCCGGCAATGTCCGGTTCACGATCGTTTGCTCGGCTGCCACAACCGCAAAGCGGCTTCTCGGCGATGCTGCGGCGGTTGCCGGCGGCGTCGCCCTTGCCCGGGACCTGGTCAACGAACCGGCAAACATACTCGGCCCGGTCGAATTCGCGGCCAAGGCCAAGGCGCTCGCCGAACTCGGCGTCAAGGTGGAGATCTTGACCGAACGCGAGATGAAGAAGCTCGGCATGGGCGCTTTGCTGGGCGTGGCACAAGGCTCCGTTCGCCCGCCGCGCTTGGCGGTCATGCAATGGTCCGGCGGAAAGGCCAAGGAAAAGCCGGTGGCGCTTATCGGCAAGGGCGTGGTGTTCGATACGGGCGGCATATCGATGAAACCCGCAAGCGGCATGGAGGACATGAAGGGCGACATGGGTGGCGCTGCCGCCGTCATCGGCGCCATGCACGTGCTTGCCTCCCGCAAGGCCAAGGCCAATGTCGTCGGCATCATCGGGCTGGTCGAGAACATGCCCGACGGCAACGCGCAACGTCCGGGCGATATCGTGACCTCGATGTCGGGCCAGACGATCGAGGTGTTGAACACCGACGCCGAAGGCCGCCTCGTGCTGTGCGACGCGCTTTGGTACTGCAACGATCGATTCAAGCCGGCATGCATGATCAACCTGGCGACGCTGACAGGCGCGATTCTGGTGGCGCTCGGCAAGAACCATGCAGGGCTGTTTTCCAACGATGACGGATTGGCTGCGCAACTGTCCGCCGCCGGTATTGCGACCGCCGAGACCATGTGGCGCATGCCGATGGGCCCAGAATACGACAAACTGATCGACTCCAAGAACGCCGACATGAAGAATATCGGCGGCCGCTATGCCGGAGCGATCACGGCCGCGCAGTTCCTGAAGCGTTTTGTCGGCGAAACCCCCTGGGCGCATATAGACGTCGCCGGAACGGCAATGGGATCGGTGTCGACCGAAATCAACAAGTCCTGGGGCTCGGGTTACGGCGTGCGACTGCTCGACCGCTTCGTGCGCGACAACTACGAACGGTGAGATGACCGAAATCCTGTTCTACCATCTGACGGAATCGACGCTGGAAGCCGCATTGCCGCCGCTTCTGGAAAAGAGCCTGGAGCGCGGCTGGCGGGCGGTGGTGCAGACGGGCAGCGAGGAAAGGCGCGATGCGCTCGACACGCATCTGTGGGTGTATCGTGAGCAGAGCTTCATCGGCCACGGAACCGATCAGGAGAAATATCCCGAGCATCAGCCGGTTTTGCTGACCACTGGCGATGCCAACCCGAACGGCGCGAAAATCCGCTTTCTGGTCGACAATGCCGCGCCACCGCCACTCGGTGGATATGAGCGGGCGGTGTTCGTGT
>JBFIBB010000022.1:0-22970 GCA_041582695.1 Rhizobiaceae bacterium | reverse complement strand
TGCTTGTCGGCCCGCCCGTGCGACTGGACGACGCCCGTACGACAACGCTGATGCTCCCGGCGCTGGACATCCTGGAAGATATGGGAATGAGCCGCGATTTCGGCGAACGGGCCGCGCCATTGCGGATCATGCGGATCGTCGATGGAACGCGGCGCCTGATCCGCAGCCCGGTTGTAACATTTCATGCGAGCGAAATCGGCGAGACCTGTTTCGGCATGAATATTCCAAACCGCGTGCTGAACGAAACACTCGCGGGGGCTGTTCGTTCGTCGAAGCTTTCGTGGCGCCGGACATTGGTTGGCGAATGGTCGTTAGCCGACGATTGTGTAACCGCATCACTGGCAGATGGAACCCATATCGGCGCCAAGCTCGTCGCGGCGGCGGATGGCCGCAATTCCGCGGCTCGGACAGCGGCCGGCCTTTTGGTTTCCAATCGTCCATACCGGCAGACGGCCTTTGTCGCCACTTTTGAGCATGAGCGCGAACATGGTGGGATATCTACCGAATTTCATACCGAAACGGGCCCGTTCACTGTCGTTCCGCTGCCCGGCAGGCGGTCGAGCCTTGTCTGGGTCGTGACGCCGCGTGAGGCGGAGCTGCTCAACAGCCTGCCCGACAACGAACTTTCGCTCAGCATCGAAGAGCGCATGCAATCAATGCTGGGCAAGATAAAGGTCGATGCCGTGCGGCAATGCTATCCCCTTTCAAGCGGGCTTCCTTCAGCATTCGCCGCCCGCCGGATTGCGCTTGTCGGAGAAGCCGCTCATGTATTTCCGCCCATTGGTGCGCAAGGCCTCAATCTGGGAATGCGCGATGCACGCGATCTGGTAGCCGTCGCCAGCGCCAATCGCGCGGATCCAGGTGGGCCTAGGGCCATGGCAGACTACGAGCGTTCACGCCGTCCAGACATACTCGCACGCACCGGCGCAGTTGCGCTCCTCAACCAGTCGCTGTTGTCCGATTTTCTGCCGACCCAACTCGTCCGCAGCGCGGGGCTTGTCATGTTGTCCGGGATCCCGCCGCTCAGGGGATTTTTCATGCGTGAAGGCATGCGGCCGGGGAGCGGGATCTCTAATCTGCTGTCATCCCTGCGCAAACAGGTCGGACGGTAGCATGCCGGTGGTTATCGCATAAAGAAACGCCGTAACGGTAAGCACCGAGATCACCGTGGTTACAAGAATGCTGGCCGACGCCCGCTCAACCCAGACACCGTATTGCTGGGCGATGACGAATACGTTGGTCGCGGTCGGCAATGCGGCAAGAAGCACGGCGGTAAAAATCCAGACAGGCTCGAAGTCGCCGATCCAGCTCAGGACAAGATAGCAAAGCGCTGGATGAACGATGAGTTTGATCACCGTGATCGGCGCAATCGCCGCCGGCATGCGTTTCAGCGGCCGCAGTGCCAGTGTCACGCCCATTGCAAACAGCGCGCATGGAGCGGCTGCCTGGGAAAGCGTGACCAGCAATCTGTCCACCGCGTCCGGTGGCCTGAATCCGGTGAACGCGGCCGCAACGCCGATCGCCGTGGCGATGATGAACGGATGCAGGACGATACGCCGGACAATCTGCAATGCCAGACCCAACGCCGGCAGGTCCGACCGCCCGGAAACCGCGAGCAAAAGCGGCGCGATCGTGAAATGCATGATGTTTTCGAAACAGAAAATGAGAGCAACCGGAACCGCCGCATCTTGTCCAAAAGCAAGAATTGCAATGCCCGGCCCCATGTAGCCGATGTTTCCGTAGGCGGCGGCCAGACCCTTGATGGTGCTCTCGGCAATCTCGCCACGCGACAGCAGGACCGATCCGACGAACATGACCGAGAACACTGTGTATGTGGAGAATACCGAGCCGAAAATGTAACTCCACTCGGTCAGGCGTTCGACCGGAGTGCGCGAGAGAAGCTGAAAAAATAGCGCCGGCAGGGCGAAGTGGATGACGAATATGTTCATCCAGCCGAGCGCGTCGGCTGGCAGGCGGACGAACCGCGCCGCGACCACACCCAGAAAGATGAGACCGAAGAACGGTAGCACGAGCCCGATAACACCGGTCATGTTGTCCTTTCCGAATACGCTAATTTATCGGGGGCGCTAGCGCGTACTGGACGGAATCGTCAACCCGTGTGGAAATTATTCAGGTGACCACCGGCTTCGATGCGAAGGTTCTATTGAAATTGAACCGTCACTGCGCCAACTTGTAAGGCATCGAAAGGTCAAAAGAAATGGGCTCCGGCAAGACGAAAATGAGGACCGCAAAGTTTCACATTGGCCAGGTGGTTTGTCACCGGCTGTTTCCGTTTCGCGGTGTGATCTTCGATGTGGATCCTGAGTTCGCCAATACCGAGGAATGGTACGAAGCTATTCCGGCCGAGATCCGGCCCAGGCGCGACCAGCCATTTTATCATCTCCTGGCCGAGAATGCGGAAACCGAATACGTCGCCTATGTTTCGGAACAGAATCTGCTTCCGGACGAGACTGGTGAACCGGTACGCCACCCCCAATTGGCCGAGATGTTCATTCAGAAACCTGACGGTAGCTACGCACCGAAGCGGCCTGCGCCACACTGACAGCCGGCGATCGCGCATATACCCACTATTCAATGCGTCAAAAAAAACGGGCCCGCAGGCCCGTTCTTTCATGTTCCGCGTTAGTTCAGCCGCCGGATTTGGCTTTTTCCTGTTCGGCCTTCAGTTTCTTTTCGAATTCCTCGCGACGCTTCTCGATCTCTTCCTGAAGCTTTTTCTGCTTGGCTTCGAGATCGGACTGCTGCAGCGGCGGGCCGTCGAAAGCGTCGGTAAAGCCCTGCAGTGAAATCTTGATCGGATTCGGCTGATTCTGGAAGTTGACGGACGTCAGCGTCATTTCGCCGCCACGCTTGAAAGACGCCACCATGTCGTCGGTCAGCGCTACTTCGGCGATACAGCGGTCCGGAAAACAAATGGCGTAGTTGAGCTTGGCCGCCTTGCCGCCATCAATCTGCATTCCAACGCCGGGAGGCACCAGACGGCCGCTCGGAACCGATACCTGGAACACCTTGCGATTGATCTTGCCCTTGACCTCGATCAGGCTGACGCCGGTCAGCAACTGGCCGGAATCAGCCATTAGCAGGTTCTGCACGTTGCAAACATCGGTGTCTTCCTGCTTGGAGCAGACCTTGAACCAACCCTGCGGAACCTGCTGAGCATGGGAAGGAACCGCCCCGGCAGCAAGGAAACCGGCTGCGCCCGCGGCCATTGCGGCAATTCGAAGCTTTACCGTCATTTGGCTCGTCATGTTGTGCATATCCTCTCGATAAACGTCGTGGCGGGCGCCGGACAATCCGTTTGCCCCTGTCTCAACCGTGTCCTGTTGCCCAATTGAGGCGACAGAATGACTTCGGCTGGCGTGTTACACCGCATTTTCAGGCAAATCCACCCCGTTTGGACCCATTCTTGCCGCCGGTTTCGCTTCAAATCATGCACTGTTACGTTGCCGTTTCGTACGGAAGCGATTCGTCACGATCTGCCATGGGAGAGTCCAGTTGCACCTTCTTCAAAAGGTATTCTTATTCCTGACCCTTATTGCGTGGCCGCTCGCGACATTCGAAACGCAGGCCCAACCCTCACATGCCATAGCGATGCACGGCGAACCGGCGCTTCAGGCGGATTATCAAGCTTTTCCCTATGTAAATCCCGAAGCGCCCAAGGGCGGAAGGGTCGACTATGCAGTCCGGGGCAGTTTCGACAGCCTCAATCCGTTCATCGTGCAGGGCGATGCAACACGCGGCCTTTTCGACCAGGATTACGGATACAATGTCTACGAAGCGCTGCTGGCGCGGTCGCGCGACGAGGCGTTCACGCTTTACCCGCTGATCGCCGAAGCGGTGGAAACAGACGAAGAGCGCAGCTTCATCGAATTCACGCTCGATCCGCGTGCGCGGTTTTCGGATGGAAAGCAGATTACCGTCGAGGATGTGATATTCTCGATGGAATTGCTGCACGAGAAGGCAAGACCTCTCTACCGGCGCTGGATCGATTCGGTCGAGCGAATGGAGAAAACCGGCGATCGCGGAATCCGTTTCGTTTTCAACGATCTTGCCGACCGGGAGACCCCCCTCCTACTCGGATTGCTGCCGATCCTGCCGAAACACGCCGTCGACATGGAAAGTTTCGACAAGTCCACGCTGACGCCGATCATGGGTAGCGGCCCCTATACGATCGAAACTGTCAAGCCTGGGGAATTGGTGGTCCTGAAACGCAATCCCGGCTATTGGGCAAAGGATCATCCATCGAAACGCGGCTTCGACAACTACGATGAAATCCGGATCAATTATTTTCGCGACGACAACGCCATGTTCGAGGCTTTCAAGAAGGGCCTGATCTCGGTTTGGAGTGACAACGATCCGGGGCGCTGGGCGGAGGGATATGATTTTCCGGCGGCAACAGATGGCCGGATCGCGCGCGACACGTTCAAAAGCCGCCTGCCCTCGGGCATGCTCGGCTTCGTTTTCAATACAAGGCAGAAAAAGTTCGCCGATCCCGCGTTGCGGCGGGCGCTCGCTTCGCTGTTCGATTTCGATTGGGCCAACAAGAACCTGTATTTCGGCGCATACCAGCGGACAAAAAGCTACTTCGACGGATCGGAACTGTCGTCATTCGGCCATCCGGCCGACGAAACCGAGAAAAAACTGCTGGCCGATTATCCAGACGCGGTCTTGCCCGAAATCATGCAAGGCGTCTGGCAACCGCCATCCTCCGACGGTTCTGGGCGCGACCGGAAGTTCCTGAAAAACGGCTTCGACCAGTTGCGCGCGGCTGGTTACGAACTGCAGGACCGCAAGCTTGTAGGACCCGGCGGCCAGCCGCTTGCCTTCGAAATCCTGCTCAACGGCAAAAGCGGCGAGGCGCTGGCCTCGTCCTATCAGCGAACGCTCGAGAAGGTCGGCATCGACGTGTCGATACGAGTCGTCGAGGCGGCGCAGTACCAGCAGCGCCTGCAGACATACGACTATGACATGATCATGCAGTTCTACTATTCGTCCCTGTCTCCGGGAGCCGAGCAGATCGGACGGTGGGGTTCGGCTTCGGCAGGCGCCGAAGGCACGTACAACTTCGCCGGCGTCGCCGACAAGGCGGTCGACGCGATGATCAATGCATTGCTCAACGAGCGCGACCGCAAGGACTTCATTTCGGCGGTCCGGGCCTATGATCGCGTACTTTTGAGTGGCGCCTACGTCGTTCCGCTCTATCATCGTGGCGAGACCTGGGTGGCGCGATGGTCGAACATTGCACATCCCGAGGCAACGCCGGTATACGGGCCGCAGTTTCAAACCTGGTGGCATGCCGGAAAATAAAGTTCTATGGCGGTGCACCGCCAACAAACCGGGGCCGGAGACTTGATTCATGAATGAGAAGACCGGACTGACAATCGACATCGTCTCCGATGTCATGTGTCCATGGTGCTATATAGGCCAAAAACGTCTGGAAAAAGCGCTTGATCAGGTACCGGAGATCGATGTCGACGTGCGCTGGCGGCCGTTTCAGCTCGATCCGACGCTGCCGCCCGAGGGCAAGGACCGCCGTCAGTATCTTTCGGATAAATTCGGCGGCGACGAGCGCGCCAAGACCATCTACCAGGCCGTCAAAGATGCCGGCAACGCCGAGGGAATCGCATTCGATTTTGACGCGATCGAAGTGGCGCCGAACACGCTCGATGCGCATCGTCTAATCCGCTGGGCGGCCAGTGCAGGGGAAGGTGTACAGAACAATCTCGCCCGGCGCCTGTTCCAGCTCTATTTCGAGGAAGGTGCCGACATAGGCAGGCACAGCGTTCTTGTCGAAGCCGCGCGCGAAGTTGGGATGGATGCCGCTGTCGTCGAAGGGCTGCTCGCAACGGATTCGGACCGCGAAGCGGTGCAGAGCGAAATTGCGACCGCGAACCGAATGGGCGTATCAGGTGTACCGTGTTTCCTGATCGAGGGGAAATACGCGGTGATGGGTGCGCAGGACGCCGGCATTCTCGCCAACGCATTGCGCCAGATCGCCACCGCAAAAGATCGGGGCGAACTCGAAATCGCCGAGAACTAGGACGCGGACTGGCGCTCGGCGAGCTTGGCCAATCTCGTCATTACCACCGCCGAACCGGTGAGACGTTTTTCGGCATTGGGCCAGTCACGGATGAACACGACACTCTGGTCGGAGCGTATTTTGGCGAGGTTGCCCTGCTCACCGATAAAGCTGACAAGTGCGGCCGGATTGGCAAACGTATTGTTGCGGAACTGAACGACCACGCCCTTCGGACCGGCGTCGAGTTTTTCGACATTCGCCATGCGGCACAGCGCCTTGATGTAGACAATCTTCATCAAGTGCTGGACTTCGTCGGGCAACGGTCCGAAACGGTCGACCAGCTCTGCGGCGAAAGCGTCGATTTCGCCCGCGTCGCGCAGATCGCCGAGCCGGCGGTACAAACCGAGGCGCAACTGCAGGTCCGGCACATAATGTTCGGGGATCATGATCGCGGTTCCGATCGTGATCTGCGGCGACCAGCCCTGATCGGCGATGTCTTCTTCGCCCTTCAATTCGGCGACCGCTTCTTCCAGCATCTGCTGATATAGTTCGAAACCCACTTCGCGGATGTGACCAGACTGCTCTTCGCCCAACAGGTTGCCGGCACCGCGTATGTCGAGGTCGTGGCTTGCGAGCTGGAATCCGGCGCCGAGCGTGTCGAGCGATTGCAATACTTTCAGGCGCCGCTCCGCGGTCTGGGTCAGCGAGCGGTTTGCCGGCAGGGTGAACAGTGCGTAGGCGCGCAGCTTGGAGCGTCCAACCCGGCCGCGAAGCTGGTAGAGCTGGGCAAGGCCGAACTTGTCGGCGCGATGCACCACCAGCGTGTTTGCGGTCGGGATGTCGAGACCAGACTCGACGATTGTCGTCGACAGCAGCACGTCGTACGTGCCGTCGTAAAATGCATTCATGATGTCGTCGAGTTCTCCGGGCGGCATCTGACCGTGTGCGACCGCGATCTTGAGCTCCGGCACCTGCTCGCTCAGGAAAGATCTGATTTCGTCGAGATCGGCGATGCGCGGGACGACATAGAAACTCTGGCCGCCGCGGTAGCGCTCGCGCAGCAGCGTCTCGCGTATGACGACGGGATCGAACGGCGAGATGAAGGTGCGCACGGCGAGCCGGTCGACTGGCGCGGTCGTGATCAACGACAGTTCGCGCACGCCGGTGAGCGCCAGCTGCAAGGTGCGCGGAATAGGCGTCGCCGAGAGCGTCAATACATGCACGTCGCTTTTCAGGGCTTTCAGCCGCTCCTTGTGCTTGACGCCAAAATGCTGCTCCTCGTCGATGATCAGCAGACCAAGATTTTTGAAGGAGACCGACCGGCTGAGAAGCGCGTGCGTGCCGACGACGATGTCTACTGTACCGTCGGCAAGTCCGCGTTTCGTGTCGGCCATTTCCTTGGACGAGACCATGCGCGACGCCTGGCGCACGCGGATCGGCAAGCCGGAAAACCGGTCGGCGAAAGTGCGGTAATGCTGGCGCGATAGTAGCGTTGTCGGCACGACGATCGCTACCTGAAAACCTTCCATAGCGGCCAGAAACGCGGCCCGCAGCGCCACTTCGGTCTTGCCGAAGCCGACATCGCCGCAGATCAAGCGATCCATCGGCCTTCCGGCGGCAAGATCGTCCACGACCTGATCGATCGCCGTCTGCTGGTCTTCGGTTTCGTCGTAGGGAAAGCGGGCCGCGAACTCGCCGTAGAGACCGTCGGGCTGCGTGATCTTCGGCGCACCACGCATTTCGCGCTGGGCGGCAAGCCGGATCAATTCACCCGCCATTTCGAGCAATTTTTTCTTCAGCTTGGCCTTGCGCGACTGCCAGGCAACGCCGCCAAGCTTGTCGAGCGTCGCCTCGGCGGCATCCGAACCGTAACGCGACAGAAGTTCGATGTTCTCGACGGGAAGAAACAGGCGGTCATCGCCGGCATAATGCAGTTCCAGGCAGTCGTGCGGAGCGCCGGCGGCCTCGATGGTTCTGAGCCCGATAAACCGGCCGATCCCGTGGTCTGCATGCACGACTATGTCGCCGGTGGACAACGAGGCGGCTTCGGAAATGAAATCGGCGCCGCGTTTTCTGCGGCTGCGCCTAATCAGGCGGTCGCCGAGTATGTCCTGCTCGCAGACCACGGCGATGCCCGGCGCTTCGAACCCGGTTTCCAACTGCAATACGGCAAGCGCTATGTCCGATTTGCCGATGCGATCGAGTTCGGGCAATGAGTTAATTCGCGAAAGGTTCCCCAACCCGTGTTCATCGAGGATCTGGGCGAGGCGCTGAAGGGAGCCTTCGGACCAGCCGGCAATGACCGGCCGTTTGCCGGAAGCCCGCAGCGATGCGATGTGGCGGACGGTCTGATCGAACACATTGGCATTCGGATCGGCCCGTTCGGCAGCAAAATTCCGGCCCTTGCCGCTTCGCGCGCTGACAATGCGCCGCCCCGGCGCTGCTGGCTGTTCGAAGGGAGTGAAGCCAACAGTCACGCGCCGGGCGAGCTCGTTGTCCACATCGGCAATGTCGAGGAACATCCGTGCCGGCGGCACCGGTTTGTAAGGAACCGCGTCGCCTATCCCCTGCCCGTCCGCCTGTTTTGCGCGAGCTTCGTAGTAGTCCAAGATCTGCGCGGTTCGTTCGCCGAGCGCCTCGCGGACCAGATGTTCCGTTACAACGGGCGCACCGGGCAGATAGTCGAATACCGTTTCGAGCTCATCGTGAAACAAAGGCAGCCAGTGCTCCATGCCGGCAAAGCGCCGGCCCTCTGAAATGGCAGCGTACAAGGCATCATCACGCGAAGGTGCGCCGAAGGCTTCGATATAGTTTCGCCTGAAACGGCTGATTACCTCAGCCGACAGCGTCACCTCGCTCATCGGCTGCAGGACCAGCGCTGTTTCCTGTCCGGTGGTGCGCTGTGTTGCAGGATCGAATGTCCTGATTGATTCCAGGGTGTCTCCGAAGAAATCGAGGCGCAGCGGCGCGACATTTCCGGGCACGAAAAGATCGACAATACCGCCACGAACCGCATATTCGCCAACGTCGCGCACCGTCGAAACCCGGTCGAAGCCCTGTCCCTCGAGCCTCGCCGTCAACTCGCCCATGTCGAAGCGGTTGCCCGGCTTTGCCGAAAATGTCTGTTCGGCAACGGTGCGGCGCGGCGGCAGCCGCTGCAGCAGCGCGTTTGCGCTCGTGACGGCGATTGCCACATGAGGCTCCGATTCAAGCGCGATCAGTTTGCCCAGTGCGTCGAGGCGTCTTGCCGCAGTGTCAGCGCCGGGAGAAACACGGTCATATGGAAGGCAGTCCCAGGCTGGTAGTTCGAGCACGGGTGTTCCGGGAGCGGCGAAAGCCAGCGCCTGCACCAGTCCTGGCAGTCGCTGGCCGTCGCGGGCAACATAAAGCAGCGGCCTGCCGGAACTGGCTTGCGCAGCGATACGGGCAAGCAGGAACGCCTCGTAGCCATCGGCGACTCCATCGACCGTAATCGCTTCGCGCCGGCCCGCCTTCAGGCCGAGATCAAGTTCAACCACCATCGCAATCTCACCCGGCACTGTCAGGCCGATGCGCCTTTATTCTCCGGAACAGTTCGGTATCGACACTTGCCGGAACGGGCGCGTTGCCGGTTACCCACGCGAGAATGTCGCTGTCGGTCCGGTCGAGGAGGGATTCGAATTCGGCAAGTTCCGTCTCGCTCAACAAACCGATCTCATGATCGGCAAAGGAGCCGAGTATCAGGTCTGTTTCGCGCATGCCGCGATGCCAGGCGCGATAAAGCGCCTTGCGCTGCCGGGAAGACAATCCGGCGCTGGATCGGGTCATGCCAGTCATATCTGTTCCTATTTGCCGGTGCAGGATCGCCCGAGCCGAACGGTAGGCACCCGCATATAGCCGGTGAACTCCGCCAAGTCAGCCTTGCATTGGCACTTGTGGCGCATAATCTTGCCGCATGCGCCCTTCCCTGCTCGATCCGCTGTTTGCCGAGGCCACGACGCTCGACAAGGTGGGAAACAAGACGGCCGAATTGATCCGCCGCGTTGTGCCGTTCGATACCGGTGAACGCGCGGTCAGGGTCGGCGATCTGATCTTTATCCTGCCGCATTCGCTTATCGACCGGCGCAACAGGCCGGGCGTCGCGCGCGGTGCGGAAGGCGCCATTGTCACGCTCGACCTTCGCGTCGACCGGCACCAGCCGTCGCCTCCCGGGAAACCGAACGTCCCCTACAGGGTTTTTGCCCATGACGAGACAGGCGAGATAGCGCTCACCTTTTTTCACGCCAAGCGGGTCTGGCTGGAACGCGCCATGCCGATCGGGGCCGATATCGTCGTCAGCGGTCGCATGGAATGGTTCAACGGGCGGCCGTCGATGGTGCACCCAGATCATATTGCGCTAGCAGAAAATGCCGGCGATCTGCCGCTGATCGAGCCGGTTTACCCGCTGACAGCCGGGCTTTCGGGCCGGATCCTTCAACGCGCGATCCGGCAAGCAATCGACAGGGTGCCTTCCATGCCCGAATGGCTGGATGCGGCGTACATGCGCCGGCAGGCATTTCCGTCCTTCGCTGAGGCCCTCGCCCGGCTTCATCATCCCGCGGGGCCCGAGGATGTGCTGCTTGAAAATCCGGCAAGACGGCGGCTGGCATTTGACGAGTTGCTGGCCGGACAATTGTCGCTGGCGCTCGTGCGGGCGCGAATGCGCCGGCAATCCGGCCGGCCCATCATTGGCGATCGACGGCTCAGAGACGCGATCGCTGGTCAATTGCCATATTCGCTCACCGGATCGCAGAAACGCGCGCTGGCGGAGATCGAGAGCGATCTTGCCAAACCGGAACGCATGTTGCGCCTTCTGCAGGGAGATGTCGGATCGGGCAAGACAATCGTTGCGCTGTTGGCAATGGCGCAGGCGGTCGAGGCGGGTGGCCAGGCGGCCTTGCTTGCGCCAACCGAGGTGCTGGCCCGGCAGCATCACGCGACGATTGCTCCGTTGCTGGCGAAGTCGGGTACGAAGATTGCCATTCTTACCGGCCGGGAAAAGGGTGGCGAACGCGCTTCCATCCTGGCCGGTCTCGCTGATGGATCAATCGGCTTCGTGGTCGGAACCCATGCGCTGATTCAGGAAGGCGTTGCCTTCAAGAACCTGTTTCTCGCCGTGGTCGACGAGCAGCACCGGTTCGGCGTGCATCAACGGCTTGCGATGACCGCTAAAGGCGTGGCGCCCGACATGCTGGTGATGACTGCAACGCCGATACCGCGCACCCTTGTGTTAACGGCATTTGGCGACATGGATGTCTCGCAACTGACGGAAAAACCCGCCGGCCGGCAGCCGATTTCAACAGTCTCGCTGCCGATGGAGCGGTATCACGAACTTGTCGTCCGCATCGAAAACGCGGTTGCCGATGGACAGAAGGTTTACTGGATATGCCCGCTCGTGGAAGAATCCGATCTTGTGGAACTGACAGCGGCTGAAGATCGCTTTGAGGCGCTAAAACCGCGGTTCGGGGCGCAGATCGGCCTCGTCCACGGTCGAATGAAAGGGACGGAGAAGGATGCCGTCATGGCATCGTTCAAGGCCGGCGAGATACGGGTTCTGGTGGCGACGACCGTGATCGAGGTCGGCGTCGATGTGCCCGATGCAACGATAATGGTCATCGAGCACGCGGAACGGTTCGGCCTCGCACAATTGCATCAGCTTCGCGGCCGGGTCGGACGTGGCGACAAGCCATCGAGCTGCGTTCTGCTCTACAAGGCGCCGCTCGGAGAAGTTGCCCGGAAAAGGCTTCAGGTTCTGCGTGAAACCGACGACGGGTTCCGCATTTCCGAGGAGGATTTGAAGCTTCGGGGAGAAGGCGAATTGCTGGGCACCCGCCAATCCGGCACGCCAGGCTTCCGCGTTGCGAAGCTCGAGGCGCATGGCGATCTGCTCGCGGCCGCGCGCGACGACGCGCGTCTCATACTCGAGTCCGATCCGCATTTAGACGGCACACGGGGCAAGGCGCTCAGATTACTGCTCTACCTGTTCGGTCGCGACGAGGCAGTTCGCCTTATTACTGCGGGGTAGTTTCGAGTTCTTTTTCTGCCGATTCCCCGGCCAGTTCCTCAAGACGCTTCTGGTATTCTGGGGTCACCAATCCGGCCGAGATCACCAGTTTGGCGCCCTCCTCCACCGACATTGAAAGCACCTTGATATCGCTTTTTGGCACAAACAGCAGAAATCCTGAGGTCGGATTAGGCGTGGTCGGCAAGAACACGGCAATGGTCTTCCCCACCTGTTGTTCAAGTTCCTCCTGAATTTCGCCATCAGCCTCGGTGGCTATGAAGACGATCGCCCACAGACCTTTTCGCGGGTATTCCACCAGACCGACTTTCTTGAAGGTGTTCGTGCGCTCCGAGAGAACGGTTTGCAGAATCTGTTTCAGCACACCGTAGATATTGCGGACCAGCGGCATGCGGCCGAGCATGTATTCGCCGTAAGACACGATGGTCCGGCCGATTATGTTGGCGGTCATGAATCCGATCAGGGTGATCAGGAAAAGCGCAACCACAAGGCCAAAGCCTGGTACCGTGAACGGAAGGTAATGATCCGGATTGTAAATCTCGGGTATGTAAGGCTTCACCCAGGAATCGGCCCAGCCGATGAACGACCACGTAAGATATGCCGTGACCGCCAGCGGCGCACACACGACAAACCCGGTGAGGAAATAGTTCCTCAGCCGCGTAATATACGAAATTGCCTTGGGGGATTCGCTCATGAAACCTCATTAACGCAGGGACTTGCGCCGCATAGATGTAATGCAGCAATTTGCGTTTTTGAACCGGTAATTTGAATCGGGCCCGCGGATCGGTTTCGGTACTATTCCACAGTTACCGATTTTGCCAGGTTGCGAGGCTGATCGACATCGGTGCCCATAAGCACGGCGGTGTGGTAGGCAAGCAATTGCACCGGTATCGCACCGACGATCGGAGTGATGAACGCCGGAACGTCCGGCAGGATGATTGTCTCCAGCGTCTCGACGCTGGATTTCGCCGCTCCGGTCTCGTCGGTAATCAGGATGATCTTGCCGCCGCGTGCCGCCACTTCCTGCATGTTTGAGACCGTCTTCTCGAAAATTCGGTCGTGAGGGGCGATCACAACGACAGGCATGTTTTCGTCGATCAGCGCGATCGGTCCATGCTTCAGTTCTCCTGCGGCGTATCCCTCCGCGTGAATGTAGGAGATTTCTTTCAGCTTAAGCGCGCCTTCGAGCGCCAACGGATAGTTTGTATCGCGGCCGAGGTAGAGAACGTGACGGACTGTCGACAATTGCCGCGCAACAGAATGGATCTGCTCGTCGAGCCGCAATGCCATGCTTGTCAGGCGCGGCGTTTCGGACAGTTGCCGGACAAGTTTCCTTTCCTCGTCTGCCGAAAGGTGGCCGCGCGCCTTCGCGGCTGCGAGCGCAAGCGCGGCCAGCACGGACAGCTGGCATGTGAGGGCCTTCGTGGAGGCGACACCGATCTCGGGACCCGCGAGCGTTTGGAACACTGCATCGGATTCGCGCGCGATGGTCGATCCGCGGACATTGACGATCGACATGATCGGTATGCCGCCGCTGCGGCAGTATCTGAGCGAAGCGAGGGTGTCGGCGGTTTCGCCCGATTGCGAGATGAACAATGCGGCGGATCGCTGCGACAACGGCATTTCGCGATACCTGAATTCGGAGGCGATATCGATGTCGACGGCAAGGCGGGCATAGCGCTCAAACCAGTACTTGGCCACCAGCCCTGCCAGATATGCAGTTCCACAGGCAGAAATTTCGAGCCGGTCGATTTCGGCGAAGTCGAACGGGAGATCGAACTTGCGGACCTCGCTTTTGGCAAAATCGACGTAGTGCGCCAGCGTGTGGGAAATGACTTCCGGCTGCTCATGGATTTCTTTTTCCATGAAATGGCGATGATTGCCCTTGTCGACCAGAAAAGCCGATCCGACGGATTTCTGCCGCGCCCTTTCGACCGGTGCGCCGGCCAAATCGAAAATCTCCACCTTGCGCGAAGTCACCGCCGCCCAGTCGCCGTCCTCCAGGTAGGTGATCTCGTCGGTGAAAGGCGCAAGCGCGATCGCGTCTGATCCGATATACATTTCGCCGTCGCCATAGCCGATGGCGAGCGGCGGCCCGTTGCGCGCGGCGAGCATCAGGTCGTTATGACCGGCAAAGATCACGGCAAGCGCATATGCGCCTTCCAGCCGCGACAGTGTCTCGCGCATGGCCTCTTTCGGCGACAGTCCCGCGGCGAGGTGCTTGGCCAGCATCTGCGCGACGATTTCCGTATCGGTTTCGGTGGTGAATACCGCCCCGCCGGCTTTCAGTTCCTCGCGCAATTCGGCAAAATTCTCGATGATGCCGTTGTGCACGACGCCGACATCGTCGACGAAATGCGGATGCGCGTTGTTCTCCGTCGGCGCGCCATGCGTCGCCCAACGCGTATGTCCGATGCCAATCTTTCCCGACAGCGGATGCTGCTTCAGCCTCTGTTCCAGATTGACGAGCTTGCCCTCTGCACGGCGGCGGTCGAGATGGCCGTTTTCGACCGTGGCGACGCCTGCCGAATCATAGCCGCGGTATTCGAGGCGTTTCAGCGCGTCGACAAGCAGCGGCGCTACCGGCTGCTGCCCGACAATACCAACAATACCGCACATGGCTTCGGCCCTCCGCCTTTTCGTCCGCGCGTCAAGTCCTAGATTTGTCCGTATCGCGGCGAAAGACACATTTCGTTACCATCCGTTGCAAGAACGGCGCATTCGAATCTACCGCAAAAGCGTAACGAATTCGCCAAAATCACTGAAATTGGTGAATTCTGCGGCAATCGTCGGAAAGTTCTCTATTTCGCGCTTTTCCTCGCCGCATTGCGTTTGTTGATTTCAAGAGCCTTGCCCTCGCGAACCGTCTGCTCGTGTGAGCGGCCGAAAGCGAGCGCGTCGGCGGGAACGTCCCGGGTAATCACGCTGCCGGCGGCAATCAGCGCGCGATCCCCGATCGTAACGGGCGCCACAAGTGCCGAATTCGATCCGATAAAGGCGTCCGAACCGATATGCGTTTCGTATTTGTTGTAGCCGTCATAGTTGCAGGTGATGGTGCCGGCGCCGACATTGGCCTTTGCGCCGACTGTGGCATCGCCGATGTACGTCAGGTGGTTCACTTTTGCGCCCGCGCCGATATGCGCCTTCTTCGTTTCGCAGAAATTGCCGATCTTGCTGCCCTCGGCCATTTCAGTGCCTGGCCGCAATCGCGCAAATGGTCCTACTTCCGCTCCAGCGGCGATCGTCGCACCCTCGATATGCGAAAAACCGCGGATTCTGACGCGCTCTGCGACCGTAACGCCCGGGCCGAACCAGACATTGGGTTCGATCTCGGTGTCCGGTCCGATTTTCGTGTCATGGCTGAAATGAACAGTTCCCGGCGCTTGCAACGACACGCCCGCGAGCATGAAGCGGCGGCGTTGCCTGTCTTGCCAAATCGCTTCGGCAGCGGCGAGTTCGGCGCGGTTGTTGATGCCCAGCAATTCCTCGAACTGAACTTCGATTGCTTCAACCCGCAGACCGCGTCTGGCGGCTATTTCGACGATGTCGGGGAGATAGTATTCGCCCTTGGCGTTGTCGTTGCCGACGGCGCCGAGAAGATCAAGCGCGGCCGGTCCTGAAACCGCCATAAGTCCGCCGTTGCAGAACGTGATTTTACGTTCCTCGTCGTTGCAGTCCTTGTCTTCTCGGACTGCGGTCAGGCGTCCTTTCGTTTCGATCAACCGGCCGTAACCGTCGGGTTCGCCTGTCCGGAAGCCCATGACGACGACCGATACGCCGTCGGCCAGCCGCTGGCGGGCGGCAAGCAGCGTTTCGCCGGTGACCAGCGGGGTGTCGCCGAACAGGATCAGAATGTCGTCATAGCCGCGTTCGATCGCTTCGCGCGCGGAAAGCACCGCATGCGCGGTTCCCAGGCGTTTGTCCTGGATATGAAATGACGCGCCTCGCGAAATGGCGGCGGCTTCCTCCATAACCGCTTGCGACCCGTGTCCGGCAACGACGGCGGTTGCTGAGGCGCCGGCGCCGGCTGTCGCATCGATGACATGGCCCAATAGGGTTCTGCCGGCGATACGGTGCAGCACTTTCGGCTTTGCGCTCTTCATGCGCGTGCCTTCGCCCGCGGCAAGAATGATCGATAGGCAAGTTCTGGCCTGCATGTTTGTGATTCCGGTTTTTAACGTCAAAGCGGCTTGTATCACTGCCGATGCCGGTCCAAAAGCGCCGGGCAGCAATTTGCGGGGAAACCGATCATGGCGTCCGATATGCAGACGGACAGAAGCCGATTGATGGCATACGCGATCATGGCCGTGACGCCGTTGTGCTTTTCCTCCAACCTGGTGTTCGGACGCGGTGTCGCCGGCGAGTTGGCGCCGTTCACCCTGGCGTTCCTTCGCTGGTTCGCGGTCGCGCTTGTCATGTTTCCGCTGGTATTTGCCGAACGCCGGCGCATTGCAGCTTTCAGCGGCGCGGGTTTGCGGCGCGTTCTTCTGCTCGGTTTCCTCGGCATGTGGGTTTGCGGGGCCATGGTCTACGTTGCGCTTGACTACACCACGGCGACCAACGCGACGCTGATTTACACCACGTCGTCGGTAATGATCGTTCTGCTCGAATCGCTGCTGTTCGGCCATAGGAGCACCATGCGCGAGGCGGCTGGCATCGTGATGGCGATTGCCGGGATCGTCATCATCGTGGTCAAGGGCAGTATCGACGTGCTGCTGTCGCTCACATTCAACCCCGGTGATCTCATCATATTGGCGACCGCGTTTTCATGGGCGCTCTACTCGGTTCTACAGCGCCATGGCGGGATATCGTCGCTGCCGACCTTGCCGGCCTTCGGTCTGGTCGCCGGTGTGGGAGCGGCCCTGCTGCTGCCATTTGCGGCTTGGGAGTTCCTCTCGGGCAGGCAGATGCCTGAGACCGCGCATGCCTGGCAAAGCATCGGCGGCATCATCCTGTTTGCTTCGCTGATGGCGTTTTCGGGGTTTCAGTATGGCGTGCGCAATCTCGGCGCGCCGGTTACCGGAATTTTCATGTATCTGTTGCCGGTCTATGGCGTCGCCCTGGCGGTCATTTTTCTGGGCGAGGCGCTGAAACCGTTCCATTGGGCCGGCGCGGCGCTGGTTATCGGCGGTATCGTAACTGCTACATTTCCCGCCAGAACGGGATCAGCCCAACTGTCCCAGAATCGGGAAGGTTTCCAGTAGGAAGAAGGCGATCGTCTGCATGCCGCCGGTCAAGAACAGAATGCCCGCAACGACCAGCAGGCCGCCCATCACCTTTTCAACTAGGCCCATATGGGCGCGGAAGCGCGACAGAAAACGCATGAACGCGCCAGAGAACGCCGAGGCGACCAGGAACGGAATGCCGAGGCCCGCGGAATAGGTCGCGAGCAGCAATGCGCCCTCCCCGACAGTTTCCTTGGATCCGGCAAGCGTCAGGATCGGTCCGAGCACCGGGCCGATGCAAGGCGTCCAGCCGAAGGCGAAAGCGAGCCCCATCACATAGGCCGCCCCCAAGTTAGCCGGCTCGCCGCCCGCCCGGAACCGCGCCTCTCGCGACAGAAGCGGGATACGGACAACGCCGAGAAAATTCAGACCCATTACAATGATGACGAGGCCCGCGACGACGGCGATTTCATTCTGCCATACCCTCAAAAAGGCGCCCACGGTCGAAGCGCCGGCTCCCAGCGCGACGAACACGGTGGAAAAACCGAGCACGAAGGCGATGGAGGCGCCGACCAGCGCGCTGCGCGCACCGACCTCCGCACGGCCCTCGCTGCGGAATTCTTCAACGGATATGCCGGCCATGTAGCAAAGGTAGGGCGGAACCAGCGGCAGCACGCAGGGCGAAAGGAACGACAGCGCGCCCGCGCCCGCGGCACTCAGGTATCCGATTTCCAACACAGTTTCTCACCGTCCGTCTGTGCCCGGCCGGTCTTGCGGCCGATAGGTGGCGCAAGCGCGTTCCGCGCCCGATGGCTGTCCTATAGCCTGCGGCGCATTCACGCGCCAATCACCTAATCGTCGTCGCAGCGGGGCATTTTGACCCGGCCGGAGGAAAATCCGGCTCTCCACGGCGCTTCTGCCGGCACATGGGCCGGCATCGCAGGCTTGTTTCAATCAGGCGCAAAGCACGGCTTTTTTGCGGTTGACCGGCACGGGCTTGCTCCCTATGTTCCGCGCACTTTCGGCGGCGCCCGCTGCACCGCCGCGGGAGCGCGTAGCTCAGCTGGTAGAGCAACTGACTTTTAATCAGTAGGTCCAGGGTTCGAATCCCTGCGCGCTCACCAAGAAATACAATAATTCTGAGCAAAAACTGAAATCACCTGAAGCTTCTAATATGCCCACCTTCCTGGTGACAATCCAGAAGCTCCAAGCGGCATATCGCTGATAACCGATCGGATACCAGTTCGCATCCGACTCCGCGTGCCATAAGAAATGATGATGAGAGCGGGGTTTTCGTACCGGATCGCAGATGGCGTTGTTATCGGAACCGATTATGCTTGGTATAAGACAACAAATGTCAAAAACGACTATGACATAACTACAATGCAGCAATTTGCGAAAAAGGACATCCATGCGGGAAGTTGCCGCTGCGTGTATATGACTGGCAACGGGATCCAGAATGAGGAGGCAACAGAAATGTCGTGGTTGCATAGGTAAATCAAACCAGCCAATCCTGACATATGGCCGTTTCCATAATTCTAATTAATCCGCGAGGAACTCGTTGAGATGCTCATTGTCCCAGATGAACTGAACCGGAACTCTCCGAACGTTCGCAAAGCGGGTGATCCCGCTGATACGGGAGCAGCGATCATAAACTACATGTGCGAACGTATCGGCATCGAAAATCTGGCCAATTCCGATGTGCTTGATGTTGGGTGTGGCGTCAGGTTCTGCCAGGCTTTTTTAAACAGGAACTTGCCTGTCGGTTCATATACCGGGCTGGAAGTGGAAAGGAAGATCGTTGAATTTTTGAACGAAAATATAAGTGATGAACGATTTTCAATTTATCACATTAATACTAAGAATAATTTATATAACCCGAAAGGTAATGCGATTGATATGAATAATATATCTTATCTTCCTAACAAGCTATATGACATCATATGCATGTTTTCTGTAATAACACATCAAAATCCGGTCGAAGCGCATTCACAATTTGCTTTTTTGCGTCGATACGTCAAGTCCAACGGACATCTGTTTTTCACGGCGATAACCCACGATAATGACGATCTTGATTTTGAGGAACGCAATCCTCAAAAACCGGGCGCTGTATGTAGCTACTCACAGCGGTATCTCGTCGAACTGGTCGAAAAAACCGGCTGGTCAGTCCTGTCGATCGCTGACCCGTTACCGGGTGGTGTGAGGGTGCAAACCTCGTTTCTATGCGAGCCAGCACGATAAATACCGGCCGCTATGCGGATGAAAAAGAAAGTATAGCCGCCACCAGCGATGGAAAACTAAACTTTGAATGGGATGAGAGCGGTGTCCTCCCATTTTTGCCACTGCTCTCCATCATGAACATTGAGCGTAAGGCTTCCGCATTTCCATTGCTCCACGATCGGAAACACTATGCGCTCACCAAATACATCCCGTTGACGATTGCGTTCTCCGGCTCCTGATGAATGGCCGCGCCGACCGATGCTCGGCATGTCACCGTGTTTTCCAAGCGGTTGGCAAAGTTCGCCGCGCTGAACTTCTCAATAGTTCCATTTTTAAGATTTTCACGGTTCTGGGCGATATGCCCATCACCAGGGCATTGCTGCCGGATTCCAGATTGTGCCTCCTGTTGCCGCCACCGCCGCCAAGTATCGGAGAAATGTATTCGGCTGTGCGCGCAGGCATTAATGCAGTTCCGGGAATGGCTATCGCTATCGCGCGTGCGATGAGCCTTAATTGCAGAAGGCTAATTCTCAACTCCAATGCATCGCATCGCCCCTTGCAGTTTGGGCAATAGGAAATTTTTTTCGAAGAGGCGCTCGTTCGGTTTGGCCAAAAACATATTCCCGTGGAGCTTAAGCAGCAAGCATCCATCTGCAAACAAGCTCACTTCGGCCTGGTAAACCTAATCAGTGAGACATTGGTCGAAGCGCTGGCATAAGCCAGCCGTCAGAATGCTACAGGGCGCGCTCCGGTGCGCCCTTTTCTTGTGACGCTAAACAATACAGGTTGGCCATGCCTCCCGGCCAGTCTGTCCTCTAATGCTTCCATCGATCCGCTTGCTTTCAATCGGCTCATTTCGCGCCGATCGACGCTTGCCTTCGCCTGCATCCGATTTCAGGTCGGTCATCTTGTCAAACCCAGCTTCCTGATTTTCAGGTGAGCGTCCGGCGTCTCCCACATTGATTGGCCGTCAGCCGCGGATGTAACTCAGCATTTGGTCAAGGTCGAATTCGCGGTCGTCAATGATGCTCTGCATCAGATCACCGATCGAGATCACCCCCTCCAGCCTGCCGCCTGATTCGACCGGCAGGTGCCGTATGCGGTTATCGGCCATCAGTGCCATGCAGGCCTCGGCGCTGTCCTCAGGCCCGACACAGATAACCTCGCGCCGCATCACGTCTTGGACCGGGGTCTTGGGTGAGGCGCGACCCTTGAGAAATACCTCACGCGAATAAAGCCGTTCGGTGAAAATACCGGCCAATCCGCCGTTCTCGCCTAGCACCAGAACTGAGCCGACATCTTTGTCAGCCATCATTTGAAGGGCGTCGAGCACCATCGCATCTATCCCGACGGAATGGACCTCTTGGCCTTTGCGCGCCAAGATATCGCGAACCAGTGCCATCACATGTCTCCTTTCGCGAGTGTTTTACCGATCCGCCCATCAGTACTATCATCGGCCCGGAGCGCTTTGCCGTCGTTGACTTGCGTCAAAAAATAGATTTGGTCACCCGCTTCCAAATACCGTTGGTGTCTCATTTCGCCAGCCCAACGGTTGTAAGCTTTCATCGGGTTATCTGGTGCGGAGGGCGGGGAATCCGGTTTCTTCGGCGGGTTGAGGACGCGGTTGACGGTCGCCTTGCTCAAGCCGGTTTCCGCCGCGATCTTCGAGGCAATGCCCTTTTCGTGTTGCGGTCCCTTGCGGCGTCCATCCTTTCTGAGTTCTGTTGGTGGCTCATTTTGCGCCACCAACGATTCACGCGCCGTGACCGCAAGGATCTTGTTAACCGTTACGGGCACGCCATGCAGTCGTCGTTTTGAGAAGGAGGCGGCGATGGAGGCGGGTTTGGAGCGGCATCTTGGCTCTCTCCTTCTAAGTATTCGCCAGGTGGTTTCATAAAAACAGAAAAGGCTTTCGACCTTTTCGTGCCCATCAAGACCATTGAGTGTTCCTTTCCATTGCCGTCACCGGCTCCTCCGCCACCACCAGCCCCGCCACTTCCGTCGCGGGCAAATGCCGTTCCTGATGCTGCCAAGCTGGTGATGATTGCCAGTGCGATTATCATTTTCATTGTTGTTCTCCATTCCCCAGGATTGCTGAATTACACGGAATGAAGATTGCCACGGCAAACAGCGGAGTGATGTGCGCAACGACACAACGTGAAATCGCCGAACGGCGAGGCTGCACCGATGCACCTTCCATGTCGGGATAAATTAGTTGGATCTAATACATCTGCGCTGTACGGTAGTCAGGCGCTGACGGTCCCCAATAGCCCGATTTTGCCGTCGGCGCTGCCCCTTCGCCGCGTTTCCCATGGCGGCGAAGGGGATTTCTTGAGCAAACCAACGTTTACTGGACAGGACAGGTTGCTAGGAATATCCACCTAGTCGAGAGGGGCTTCGAACTCGGAGCCCGAAATGACCCGCCACAAGCCCCGCCAGAGCCTATCCCCGCGCCAGAAAGCCGAATACCGCGAAGCCGCCGAACGGTTCCACAGAACGCTTGTTCCGATGTTCCGCGACCTTGTGCCGACCGGGGAAGGCTATCGCGCCTTACGCGCTGTTTCAGAGGCGATCAGCGCAGCCTATGAGGCATTGGAGGTAGACAAGCCCGACCGGCTTAAAATTGGCCTTGCATATGATGGAAAGTAACGAGCCGTCGTGCAGGCGATAGTAGAAAATAGGCCTATTCATCGACCAACGGTAGCTTTGCAGAGAGAAAGGCCTTTGTTTTTGTGATCCGCTCAGGCGTTTGATCACGAACAAGGTCGAGGATGCGATTTTGTGCTTTTATTGTATTCGGTGAAGCGGAAAAGGAGGCGAAAGTGAATTTTCTGCTCATTTTCGGATCGACAGAAGGGCAGACACAGAAAATCGCGAAAACGGTTGCGGCCCAGCTTCGAGAAGCCGGACATGACGTCGAAATTTTCGACAGTCGCAGGCGAATGGCCAAGCTTGATATGTCCTTGTTCGATGCCGTCATACTGGCGGGATCGGTTCATGGGGGAGTTCATCAAGAAACGTTTTCGAATTTCGTTGTTGCGCACCGCCGACAACTCGAAACACTCCCAACAATGCTCTTGTCTGTAAGTCTCTCGGTGGTGTTTGAAAACGGCCAGGCCGAAGCACGAAAATATGTCGACCGGTTTGTGCAGGACACCGGGTTCACTCCGGATAGGACGGTGCTGGTCGCCGGCGCGCTTAGATTCAGGGAGTACGACTATTTCATGAGCCATATCATTGAGCACGTCGTGCTGAAGGATCGCGAGCGGATAACTGAAGATCGCGAGTTCACCGATTGGAATTCCCTGCGTTCAGACGTCAGTCAATTCGTCGCTTCGATAACGGACTGAACGCTGACAATCTGCCACCAACTGCGACGGCATCGTCGACAAGACGAATACGAGCGGCGCGAGCACCGTTCACCGCTGAAGAAGAATGCCTTGCGCTAAGTCGCCGAGCAGTTCAACAGGACGCTGCAAACGATGTTTGACGACCTTGTTCCGAC
>JBFIBB010000021.1:0-24470 GCA_041582695.1 Rhizobiaceae bacterium | reverse complement strand
TTCCCAACGCGCCCTATATGTGCGCGCTCTGGCTGTCGGCACTCCAAACCGGAAATGCCGGCATGAAACGACAGGTGACCGACGGCCTCGAAAAAATGCTTCTTGGCGGCATATACGATCATGTCGGCGGCGGGCTCTGCCGCTACTCCACCGACGAGCAATGGCTGGTGCCCCATTTCGAAAAGATGCTTTACGACAACGCGCAGCTGATCGATCTCTCCATTCTGGCCCATGCCGAAACCGGATACGATCTGTTTCGGGACCGAATCGAGGAGACGATCGATTGGCTGGAGCGCGAGATGCGCCTGCCCGGCGGCGCCTATGCGTCAAGTCTTGATGCCGACAGCGAAGGCGAAGAGGGCAAATTCTATCTTTGGACAGAGACCGCTATCACCGCCGTCCTCGGCGATGCGGCATCTGACTTTCTTGCCAGTTTCCATCTGGTCTCACCGCACGGCTGGGAAGGCAATCCTATACTTGTCCGAACTGGCGCCGTTTATGACGGCCGGCATGATACGGCCACGAGAGCGCTTCTGGAGGCGCGGGAAAGCCGCACCAGGCCCGGCCGCGACGACAAGGCGCTGACCGACTGGAACGGGCTCGTCATATCCGCATTGGCCTCGGCGGCCCGCTATTTTGGCAACGGCCATTGGCGAGCTGCCGCCGAACGGGCTTTCTCGGCAATCCTCGCCTCGAAGGACGCTACGGGTCGTCTCCCGCATTCCGTCAACGGCGCCGCTAAGCTGTTTCCCGCGATGTCCCATGACTACGCCGCCATGATTGCCGCCGCCGTTTCCCTGTATGAGCTCACCGTTGACAGAGCCTATCTCGATACCGCCAGGATTTGGGCCGCGCTGCTGGACGAGGATCATGGCGACGGCGATGGCGGCCACTATCTTACTTCATCGAAAGCAACGGATGTTCCGATCCGCATCCGTGGCGACATCGACGAGGCGACGCCCTCGGCAACGGCTCAAATTGTGGGCGCACTCGCCCGCCTGGCCAGCGCAACCGGAGATATCGATATTCACGACAAGGCCTACCGCGCCGCCTCAAAAGCTCTCGGAAGAGCGATCAGGCAAAGTCACGGGCACGCGGGAATTTTCAACTCAGCATGCATTGCGGCCAATTCGGCGAAGCTTGTCGTCGTCGATGACGAATCGGACCCTAAATTGGCCCGCATCGTCAAGCACTATCCCGATCCGCGCAGAGTGGACATCGTCATCGGAGCCGGTTCATCGGCGGACTCGGTCTCAATGCCTGGCGCAAGCCTGGACACCGCGCACCCCGGCGCCTGGCTTTGCCGCGGACAAACCTGCCTGCCGCCTGTCCGAACAGCGACTGAACTTGAAAACCTGCTCGCCGGCCAGTCCTGAACGGCGGTATACCGCTCAGGTATTCATCGAATCGAAGAAATCGGAATTCGTCTTCGTCTGTTTCAGCTTGTCGATGAGAAACTCGATCGCGTCCGTTGTGCCCATCGGCGAAAGGATGCGCCGCAACACGAATATCTTCTGCAGATCCTGTCTTGGAACGAGAAGATCCTCCTTTCGGGTTCCCGACTTCAGAATATCCATCGACGGGAATATGCGCTTGTCGGCGACCTTGCGGTCAAGCACGATTTCCGAATTGCCCGTACCCTTGAACTCTTCGAAAATGACTTCGTCCATGCGGCTGCCGGTATCGATCAGCGCGGTTGCGATGATCGTCAGCGATCCGCCCTCCTCGATGTTGCGCGCCGCACCGAAAAACCGCTTCGGCCGCTGCAGGGCATTGGCGTCCACGCCGCCTGTCAATACCTTGCCCGACGAAGGCACGACCGTATTGTAGGCACGGCCGAGCCTCGTGATCGAATCGAGAAGTATGACAACGTCGCGGCCATGCTCCACTAGACGCTTGGCCTTTTCGATGACCATCTCGGCCACCTGCACGTGGCGGCTCGCCGGTTCGTCGAATGTCGAGGACACCACCTCGCCATTGACGGAACGCTGCATGTCGGTCACCTCTTCCGGGCGTTCGTCTATCAGAAGAACGATCAGGTAGCATTCAGGATGATTCGACGTGATCGAATGCGCGATGTTCTGCAGCAGAACGGTCTTGCCGGTGCGTGGCGGCGCGACGATCAAGCCGCGCTGTCCCTTGCCGAGCGGCGCCACCAGATCGATGACGCGGGCCGACAGATCCTTTGTCGTCGGATTCTCGGTTTCCATCTTCAGCCGTTCGTCGGGATATAGCGGCGTAAGATTGTCGAAATGGATCTTGTGGCGGATTTTCTCCGGATCCTCGAAATTGATCGTGTTGACCTTGAGCAGCGCGAAATACCGCTCGCCCTCCTTTGGACTGCGGATCGGTCCCTCCACCGTATCCCCGGTCTTCAGCGAAAACCGCCGGATCTGCGACGGTGAAATGTAGATATCGTCCGGCCCCGGCAGATAATTCGCATTGGCAGACCGCAGAAAGCCGAAACCGTCCTGGAGGATTTCGACTACGCCTTCGCCTATGATCTCGATATCCTGAGCCGCAAGCTTCTTCAGAATGGCGAACATCAGCTCCTGCTTGCGCAGAACGCTTGCGTTTTCGACTTCGAGCGATTCGGCAAATGCGATCAGATCGGTCGGATTCTTGTTCTTGAGTTCCTGGAGTTTCATTTCCTGCATCATGCGAGCTCTGGTCTAAAATTGGGAGGATAGGGATTAGCCGCGGCTATCTGCCTGAATTGTGCTGAAAAACGGGAAATCGGGCCGCGGTAGCCCTCAAAAGAGAAGAACCGTCTTTTACGCCCGCTCCCCCGAAAGCGCAAGGATTTTCGGACGGCCCCCAAACCGAGATTTTTCGATTGCTGAGCTTCTACTGGAAAGGTTTGACGATAACCAGAACCACGATCGCTATCATCAGCAGCGTTGGCACCTCGTTCATCAGACGCCAGTATCGCACCGATTTTTCATGCTTGTCCTCGGCGAACAGGCGAACATGTTTCGAGAAATGACCGTGCACCGCCGAGAGCGCCAGGACACAGGCGAATTTCAGGTATAGCCATGTGCCCTGAAACCGGAAGCCTTCCCAGGCTAGCCAAAGGCCGAAAACCCACGTCAGCGTCATCGCCGGGTTGATGATGATTCTGAGCAGGCGTCCCTCCATCTGCTTGAAGCGCTCGGACATTGGCGATCCCGGACCGACTTCCGTGTGATTGATGAACAGTCTCGGCAGATACAGCATTCCCGCCATCCACGATATTACGGCGATGACGTGAAGCGCTTTGGCCCACAGATAGAAATTTTCGGGATCGAGCCAAAACAGCGCCGCCGTAAGCACGACGAGCAAAGCAATCGCGATACCAGCCCGAATTCCAGGTCCTGCCGGTTCGCTCATTTCCCGGCGCTCCTGATCCGCTGTAGCATCGCTTCCACATTGCCGATCGGCGTATCCGGCGTGATGCCGTGACCCAGGTTGAATATCAGAGGGCCATCGGCAAGTGCGCCCAAGATCGTATCTACCCCTTCCTCAAGCGCCCTGCCGCCGGCAACCAACCGCATCGGGTCAAGATTGCCCTGGACAGCACCCTTGGCCTGAACCGCCATCGCCTGCTCCATCGGTACTGTCCAGTCCAGACCTACCGCCGTCACCCCCGTCAATTGCCGGTAGCTATGGTAGTTGGCGCCGGCTCCTTTCGGAAAACCTATGATCGGCACGTCTGGATATCGTTCGCGGATGCGCGTGACCATCTGCGCAACCGGCTTGACCGCAAATCGCCGGAAATCTGTTTCGTCGAGTATACCCGCCCAGGAATCGAATATCTGCACGGCATCGGCGCCAGCCTCTATTTGCTTTATCAGATAGTCAGCAGATACTTCCGCAAGTAGGTAAATCAGCCTGGCAAAAGCGTCAGGATGGCGATGGGCAAACAGCCGCGCAGGCGCCTGGTCCGGAGTTCCCTGGCCTGCGATCATGTAGGTCGCAACCGTCCAAGGCGCCCCGCAAAAACCGAGCAACGCAGTTTCGACCGGCAGTTCGGCGCGCAAACGCTCAACGGTTTCATAGACCGGCGCCAAATGACGATGGATATCCCGGTCCTTGAGGGCATCAATGTCGTTCACGGCAATCGGCGTCATCACCGGACCTCGGCCTTCCTCGAAACTGAGATCACGGCCGAGAGCATGGGGTACTACCAGAATATCAGAGAACAGGATCGACGCATCGAAGCCGAACCGCTTGATTGGCTGCAGCGTGACTTCGACCGCGAGATCCGGGTTGTAGCACAGATCGAGAAAGCTACCGGCTTTCTGTCTTGTCCGTCTGTACTCGGGCAAATAACGCCCCGCTTGCCGCATCAGCCAGACCGGAGGCGGAAAGACCGTCTCCCCATTGAGAACCTTCATGAGCTTTTTCGGATTTTCCATCGCGTACGGTTTCTCAACAGAGGGCATTATCAATTCAATAATTGTTCCAAGGATTTTTTTGATTCTTAGAGTCTGTCTGAATCGGGGATTACTGAATATCCACAGGCGGAACGTTTCGGCAAAGTGTCCACGTGATGTCTAGCAGCCGGGCCGGATGTGGACAACTGCCAGGATTGTTGATAAATAATCAATATTATCAATATGTTACTGAAAACAAGTTTTTCATGCCCATGTGGAAGAGTGCGAACAAACCGGTTTATTCACACTACTCACAGCCTGTCGCGGGAATTCTCCGCGTCAACGGCGATTGTGGAAAAACCGGCAACTGATACAGTCCGCCCGATCCCGTCGCCGTACCCGGCCGCAATTGTCCACAACGATCAACAGCCTAGAAATAATCCCGTGAACAACCCGCAATCCTTCTTCCATCTGCATCTCATTTCCGATGCGACCGGCGAAACGCTCATAGCCGCCGGCAGGGCTGCGGCAGCCCAGTATCCCAATACGAGGTCGATCGAGCATATATACCCGCTGATTCGCTCAGAACGGCAGTTGGTCAAGGTTCTCGAAGATATAGATGCCGAGCCTGGGATCGTGCTTTACACGATTATCGACGAGAATCTGGCTTCGATGCTGGATCGCCGCTGCGCCGAAATAGGCGTGCCGTGCGTATCTGTGCTCGAGCCGGTAATGAAATTGTTCCAGTCCTATCTCGGCGCCCCGAGCGGTCGGAGGGTTGGCGCGCAACACGTTCTTGATGCCGAATATTTCCGCCGCATCGATGCCCTTAATTTCACCATGGAGCACGATGACGGTCAGTTGCCTGGAAACATCGAAGAGGCCGATATTATACTGATCGGCATCTCGCGAACTTCGAAGACTCCCACCAGCATATATCTGGCCAATCGCGGACTGAAGACGGCCAATGTGCCGATTGTCGTCGGCGTACCGATGCCCGACACGGTAATCAATTCGAAAAAACCCCTTATCGTGGGCCTGATCGCCTCCACAGACCGGATCGTGCAGGTTCGCAAGAACAGGGTACTCGGCGCCGTACATGGCTTCGATTCGGAAAGCTATGTCGACCGTGCACAGATTTTCGAGGAGCTTTCCTATGCCCGTCAGTTGTGCGACCGGCATGGCTGGCCGATGATCGACGTCACGAGGCGCTCCATCGAGGAAACTGCGGCGGCTGTTGTTGCCTTGCTCGGCAAGGCGCGCTAACGCGCTGAAACGTCGAGACACCGGCTTCGGCCCGGAGAAGGCAATGACTGGAAAAATCATTCTTGCTTCAGCCAGCATGCATCGCAAGACAATGCTCGAGGCAGTCGGCGTCAATGTTGACACCGTACCGTCATCCATCGACGAGCGCGCTGTCGAACAGGCGCTTGGTACAGAGGCGCGTGACGGCGAGGTTCTCGCAACCGTTCTGGCGGAGGCAAAAGCGGTCGATGTTTCCGAGCGCTTTCCCGACACGCCTGTTATTGGCTGCGACCAGACTTTGACGCTTGATGGCAATATTTTTCACAAGGCGGCCGACATGGATGAAGCGCGCCGCAACCTGTTGCATCTCGCCGGAAGGACACATCATCTCAACAGCGCTGTCTCGCTCGCGCTTGCGGGCAAAACCCAGTGGCGCCATACATCTATTGCCCGCATGACCATGCGAAATTTCGATGCTGCCTATGCGGGACGTTATCTGGCGAACGCCGGCAACGCCGTGTTAACAAGCGTCGGCGTCTACCAGATCGAGGGTTTGGGTATTAATCTGTTCGAGCGCGTCGAGGGCGATTTCTTTGCCATCGTCGGCCTGCCTCTGCTGCCGCTGCTTGCCGAACTTCGCAACCGGGGTCACATCGATGGCTGATGTGAAACTGCGCGCATTCGTCTGTGGCCATCCGGTCGCCCATTCGCGTTCGCCGCTAATACACAGCTATTGGCTCGAAGAACATGGGATTGTCGGCTCTTACGAAATAATGGACGTCACGGCAGATAAATTCGCCAATTTTATCGTGAATATAGGGGATAACGGCTTTATTGGCGGCAACATCACAATCCCGCACAAGGAAGCGGCATCTCACCTTGTCGGAAGAATCGACGAAGCTGCCGAACGCATAGGCGCCGTCAACACTGTCTGGCTTGAGCGCAAGACGCTTTGCGGCGCCAACACTGATTGGTCAGGATTTACCGCCAACCTTGATGACCGCGCTTCCGGGTGGGAACGTTCGCGACACGCCGTCATTCTCGGCGCCGGCGGAAGCGCGCGCGCTGTCCTCTACGCCCTTGTGATGCGCGGCATACCGCACGTGACAATCGTCAATCGGACGCTGGGCCGGGCCGATACCATGGCAAGGGAATTTGGCGGTTGGAACCGGTCGGCCATTGAAACCGCCGCATGGGAAAACCTGCCCGGCGTGCTTGCAGACGCCGATTTGCTGGTCAACACCACTTCGCTGTGGATGGAATCCGCCGATGCACCGGTTCCCGGACTTGGATCGCTTTCCGGCAACGCCGTCGTTACGGACATTGTTTATATGCCGCTGCAGACACCCCTCCTTGCAGCCGCCGCCGCGCTGGGTCTCAGGACCGTAGACGGGCTGGGCATGCTTTTGCATCAGGCAGCGCCTGGTTTTGAAAAATGGTTCGGCATCAGGCCCGAGGTCACCACAGAGCTGCGCGATCTGATCGTTCGAGACATGGAAAACCGCGGATGATCGTCCTCGGCCTCACCGGATCCATCGGCATGGGCAAGTCGACAACCGCAGCGATGTTCCGCGACGCTGGTATTCCGGTGCTCGACTCCGACGCGGTGGTGCACGGGCTTTATGCCGGGCGTGCTGCGCCGCTAATTGAGACAGCTTTTCCGGGAACGACGGCTGACGGTATCGTCGACCGCACCCGACTGGCACAGGCCGTTCTCGGAAATCCGCGGGCATTGAAAGAACTCGAGGAGATCGTCCATCCGCTCGTAGCTGAGGAACGCGAAAATTTTCTGGCGCGATGCCGGGCCGCCGGTGCGAAGCTGGTCGTCCTCGACATACCGTTGTTGTTCGAAACGGGCGGTTCTGATCATGTCGACAAGGTACTGGTTGTCACCGCCGATCCGGAAATCCAGCGTTCCCGCGTTCTTGAGCGGCCAGGGATGACTCGGGAAAAATTCGATGCGATCCTGGCCCGCCAGACGCCGGATTCCGAGAAAAGAGCCCGTGCCGACTTCGTCATCGACACCGGTCTTGGCATGGACGCAGCTCGCCGCGCCGTTGATCGGATCGTTGTCGAACTTTCCGGGGATGATCGCGACTGATCACCACCGGACGGTTGCCTTTCGCCGCGACGGCGATCATTGTCCGCGCGGGGAAAGCGGCCTATGCGTGAAATCGTTTTCGATACCGAGACAACGGGTCTCGATCCAAACACCGACCGGATCATCGAGATCGGCGGAATCGAACTCGACAACCGGTTTCCGACCGGACGTACGTTTCACGTATACATCAATCCAGAAGGTCGGCAGGTGCATCCCGACGCGCTTGCGGTTCATGGAATCAGCAACGAGGATCTGGCGGACAAGCCGGCATTTGCAGCCATCCTCGATGAGTTTCTGAACTTTTTCGATGGCGCAAAATTCGTCGCCCACAATGCCGGTTTCGACATGGGATTCATCAATGCCGAATTGACGCGCCTCGGTCAGCCGGAAATCGATCCCAACCGCGTGGTCGACACGCTCGCCCTTGCCCGTCGCAGACATCCGATGGGACCGAATTCTCTCGACGCACTCTGCAAGCGTTACGCCATCGACAATTCACATCGCACATTGCACGGCGCGCTGCTCGATGCCGAATTGCTGGCGGAAGTCTATATAGAAATGATTGGCGGCAAGCAGGCCGCTCTCGGGCTCGAGATCAGGACTTCAGAAAACGCGGGCGAAACCGGTTCTTCTGGAAAAATCGATGTTGTTCTGTCTGCTCGCCCGGCGCCCCTGCCCTCGCGGGTGAGCGAGGAGGAGCGGGCCGCGCATGAGCACCTCGTCGAAAGGCTGGGTGACAGCGCGATCTGGAAAAAAATCAACGCTTGATCCGCGGCGCCCTAGCGGTCCCGCCCGAAGATGATATCGAGTATGGTCGTTTTGCGGCCGCCGCTTCCGCCAACGCCGACATCGGCCGGCGGCACCGGGTGCGCGACCGATCCGGTTCGCTCGGCCGTCTGCGCAAATCCGCGATCGTCGTCTATGTTTCCAGACCGGGAGACGGATTCCCGCGGTCTCGGCACGGGCGTATCGTCGCCATTTGCGGACAGCACGCCGGACCAGCCGCCCGGCAGATTTGCAACCGGCACTCCCTCATGGGCGGCTACCATAAACTCGTTCCAGGCGATGGCGGGCAGCGATCCGCCAGTGACACTCTTGGTCGGCGACCCATCGTCATTCCCGAACCAGACCCCGGTGGTCAGGTTCGCGGTGTATCCGATGAACCAGGCGTCGCGCGAATCCTGACTGGTGCCGGTCTTTCCGGCGGCGGGCCAGCCGAATGCCGCCTTGCGGGCAGTTCCGTCCTCGATGGTTTTCGACATCATCGCGTTCATCTGGCCAACCGTTTCCTCACGTACTACCCGGGGTATGCCGTCATGGCGGTATTCGTATAGGACTTCACCCGCAACCGTTGTGACACGCTGGATGAAATGCACCGGTGGACGGTAACCGCCATTGGCAAAGGGAACATAGGCGGAAGTCAGTTCGAGCAAGGTCACTTCGGATGTACCGAGTGCGATCGACGCATTGGTCTTCAGCTCCGTTCTGATGCCGAGACGGTATGCGGTATCGGCGACGCGTGCCGGTCCGGCTTCCATCACCAGTTGGGCTGCGACGGAATTGAGCGACTTCGACAATGCTTCGGTCAACGTCACCCGGCCGTAGTACTTGCCGTCATAATTCTCCGGCGTCCATTTGCCGATTCGCACCGGCGCATCGTTGCGGATCGAATCGGGCGTGTTGCCCTGCTCCAAGGCGGCTAGATAAACGAAAGGCTTGAACGCCGATCCCGGCTGGCGCTTTGCTTCCGATGCGCGGTCGAACTGGCTGTTGGCGTAGTCATATCCTCCGACCATCGCCCGCACGGCGCCGGACGCATCAATGGAAACCAGAGCGCCCTGGCTGACTTTCAGTTCCTTTCCCTTGGTGGAGATCAACCGGCGAATCGAGTTCTCCGCCAGTTTCTGCAACGTCAGATCCACGGTCGCATCGACGATTATGTCGTCATGCACTTCCCCGATCAGCTCCGGCAACTCCTCCATGATTCGGTCCGCGACATAGTGCTCCGATCCGGTCCAGAACGAAGCGGCCCTCGTCGCCGGCGTATTGATAGCGACTTTAAGCTCCTTGTCGCCGATCATGTTCTGGTCGCGCATGGCGGCCAGCACGAGCTGCGCACGCTCTGAAGCCGCAATGGGATCGCGCGCCGGAGAGAGCCGCGATGGTGCCTTGAGCAGTCCGGCCAGCAGCGCGGCTTCCGCCAGCGTCACGTCGCGCGCCGGCTTGTTGAAATAGCGGCGCGAAGCCGCCTCGACGCCATAGGCGCCCGACCCGAAATAGACCCGGTTCAGGTACATTTCGAGAATCTGGTTCTTGCTGTATTTGTGCTCGATCCAAAACGCCAGCAGCACCTCCTGGACCTTGCGTTCCAGCGTCCGGTCGGGCTTCAGAAACAGGTTTTTGGCCAATTGCTGGGTCAGCGTGGAACCGCCCTGGACAAAGCGCCGCTTGACAAGGTTGGTCGCCATGGCGCGCGTAAAGCCGATCGGATCGATGCCGAAATGGGAATAGAACCGACGGTCCTCGATCGCGATCACCGCGTTTGGAATATATGGCGACATCCTGTGCAGACCGATGGCCTCGCCGCCGGTCATCCCGCGATTGGCGACCAGACTGCCATCCACCGAGACAATCTTGACGTTCGGCGGCCGGTCGGGAATGGCCCAGGTGGTTGCGCTCGGCATTTTCGCGCCATACCAGGCAACAATGCCCGCCCCGGCGATGCCTGCCCACAGGCCGAGCACCAGCGACCAATAGACCAACCGCCTGAAAACTCCGAACAACCCGCGCCGTCTGTTCCGGGTGCCTCTGGAAGCCTTTTTTCGCGAGGTCCTGCGCTCCCGGGCGGTATTGCGCACCAGACGATCGTCATCACTCGCCGAAAGTCTTTTTCCGGACCGCCGGCGAGGGTTTTCCTCGAATGTCGGTTCGATGCGCCGGATCTTTCCTGCGCGTGCCATCGCTGCGTCCCCGTCGTTTCAGTGAAGTTCCGGGTGGAGACTAAATGCGGCGCTTTAAAGGGTGGTTAAGCATGCTGCGTGACGTGGACCGCCTGCAACCGGTCCTTAACCTCGAAACAACGTCCTGATGGCAAAGATCACCGGCGATCAAACGGAAAAAAGCGCGATATCTGCAATGACATCCACAATCCCGGCAAGACGATCCGAATGGGTCGACATTTCCAAGGGCATCTGCATCATCTTCGTGGTGATGGTTCATTCAGTGCTCGGCGTGGAAGAAGCGGCGGGCCAGATCGGCTGGATGCATGACATCGTGTCCTTCGCGCGGCCATTCCGCATGCCGGATTTTTTTCTGATATCGGGATTGTTTTTGGCGCTGGTAATCGACCGGCCCTGGCGGCGCTACCTTGACCGCAAGGTGGTGCATTTTCTCTATTTCTACTTGCTCTGGCTGACGATCCAGTTTGCCTTCAAGGCGCCCGGCATGGCGATGGAAGGCGGCGTTGGACAGGCGGCTTTGAATTATCTCGTTTCCTTCGTGCAGCCATTCGGAACGCTCTGGTTCATCTATCTTCTGCCCGTGATGTTCGTAGTTACCAAATGGCTGAGGCGTTTTCCCGTTCTGCCGGTTTTCGCCGCTACCGCCGCCCTGGAAATCCTGCCGATCCACACCGGCTGGGTCACGCTCGACGAGTTCTGCTCGCGTTATGTCTACTTCTTCGCCGGTTATGCGCTGGCGCCGTGGATTTTCTCGATCGCCGCTTGGCTGAAACGCAAGCCGGTTTACGGATTGGCGTTTCTATCCGTTTGGGCGCCGGTCAACGCGCTGCTGGTCTTTTCGCCTACGCCGGCGCTTCTCCAGGGGTTGATCGAAGAAACAATGGGTGCGGCAGGTGCCACCGGCGGCCCGTCTGAACTGCCCTTCGTTTCCCTGATCCTCGGTTTCACCGGAGCCATGGCGATCGTGGCGATCGCTTCGCTGCTGTCCGGCCGGTCCTGGATCCGCTGGCTCGACTGGCTCGGAAAGCATTCGATTGTAGTCTACCTGGCGTTTTTCCTGCCGATGGCGGCGACGCGGGTGCTGCTGGTCAAGACCGGACTGGTTCCCGATGTCGGAACGATGTCATTACTGACGCTAATTGCCGGCGTATCCGGCCCGGTAGTTCTGTACCACGCGGTCCGCTGGTCCGGTTTCGGAGGATTTCTGTTCGAACGGCCCGAATGGGCGAAAATCGACGGGCCTGGCCGGGCACCGGCAAAAGCGACGGTTCCCGCGGAATAACCTGTCTATCCGCAGTAGCGGTCAGCTATGCGCAAATATGTCGATTTCCGGCCAGCCCATCAGGTCAAGCCTGGCTCTCGTCGGCAGAAATTTGAAGCAGGCCTTCGCCACTTCCGTGCGTTTCTCGCGTTCGAGCCGTGCGGCCAGCACGTCGCGCAACCGGTGCAGATGGAGCACGTCGGATGCCGCATAGTCGAGTTGCGCGTCCGACAGCGTTTCGGCGGCCCAGTCCGACGATTGCTGCTGCTTGGAAATCGTAACATCCAGCAACTCGGCACAGATATCCTTCAGGCCATGGCGGTCGGTATAGGTTCTGGTCAGGCGCGAAGCGATCTTGGTGCAGAACACCGGTTCTGGCATCGCGCCGAAAGCATGATAAAGCACGGCGATATCGAATCGGCCGAAATGGAACAGTTTGGTGACCTTGCGGTCGCGCAGCAATTTTACAATGTTCGGCGCCTTCTTCTGTCCTTGCTCGATCTGTACCACGTCAGCGCTGCCATCGCCCGGTGAAAGCTGTACCACACACAGCCGGTCGCGCAGCGGATTGAGCCCGAGCGTTTCGGTGTCTATCGCCACCGCATCGACCTGATAGCGGTTGAGATCTGGCAGATCGCCCTTGTGATATCGAATGGTCATTGCCGAAAATCCGCAGTTCCTGATTTCTGTTCCCGCCGGCGGATTAGTCCGGCCCGGCCCTTAGCCGCCTTCCAGTACACGATTTTCCTTTTAGAGACGTGAACATGCGATAATCTTTCCCCCGGCATTTCGGGAGGAAACCGGCGCAAAACTGCTCACGAAAGGTTGTTGGAGCTGATGGCGTCAAGGATTCGCGCCCAGGAGCGCTGGCCCTTGTGAAACGCCGACAAGTCGTATTTCTCGTTTGGCGAATGAATGCTGTCGTCTTCTTTCGCGAATCCGGTCAGCAGCGATTCCATGCCGAGCAGGCGCTGAAAATCCCCGACGATCGGTATTGATCCACCCATGCCGATCAGCACCGCTTGTTGTGGCCATTCCTCCGAAAGCGCCGCGGCAGCTTTCTTCACCAGCGGTGAATCATAGGAAAGCTGTATCGCGCCGGATGTGCCGTGTTGCTTGAACTCGACCTTGCAATCGGCGGGAACGCGTGCACGTACAAAATCGCGAAAACCGGCGCGAACGGCATGCGGGTCCTGCTTGTGAACGAGCCTGAAGGACACTTTCGCCGACGCTTGCGCGGCTATAACTGTCTTGAATCCTTCTCCGGTGTAGCCGCCGGTTATGCCGTTCACTTCCGCGGTCGGCCGCGCCCATGTCAGTTCGAGGATCGAGCGGCCCTTCTCGCCCGAAGGAATAGACAGGCCGATCTCGCCCAGGAAATCCGGTCCCGATTCGGCAAGTTTTTTCCAGGAATCCAGGATTTCAGGTGGTGTCTCTTCGACACCGTCATAAAAGCCCGGAATCGTGACCCGCCCGTTCTCGTCGTGCAAATCGGCCAGAATCTTCGCCAGAATGTGAATCGGATTGGCAGCCGCGCCGCCATAGTGGCCGGAATGCAGATCGCGGTTTGCCGCGCGGATGATGATTTCCTCTCCCGTCAGACCGCGCAGCGTCGTCGCGATCGCCGGGGTCTCGGTTCCCCACATTCCCGTATCGCAGACGAGTGCGAAATCCGCCTTCAACTCCTCGGCATTCGCCTCCAGAAACGGTTTCAGCGAAGGTGAGCCGGATTCCTCCTCCCCCTCGAACAGCAGAGTGATCCGGCAAGGCAGCGCGCCGTGAACCGCTTTCCACGTCCGGCAGGCTTCCACAAACAGCATGAGCTGACCCTTGTCGTCGGACGCGCCACGGGCGGAAATGACCTTGCGGCCGTCCTTCAGCTCGCGAATTTGCGGCTCGAAAGGATCGGTAACCCAGAGTTCCAGCGGATCGACCGGTTGCACGTCGTAGTGACCGTAAAACAACACATGCGGCGCATCCGGACCCGGACCGTCATGATGGGCGACCACCATTGGCTGTCCCGCCGTATCGCGCACGCTGGCCGAAAAACCGATCGTTTGCAGATCGGACACCAGCCATTCGGCCGCCTTTCGGCACTCGCCGGCAAAGGCGGGGTCGGTCGAGATCGATTTCAGCCGAAGAAGTTCGAACAATCGTTCAAGGCTTCTGTCGAGATTTGAGTCTATTGCGGAAAGAACAGGTTCGAGCTGGCTCATGAAGGCTAAACGGTTCCGTTTGCTGGATTGAAACGGCGAACCGTAATGCTGTCGCCCGCAAACGGGAAGTGACCGCGGTTGATTTTTCCGCAAAAAAGAGCCGCCGTGGTGGAGGGGGAACCACGGCGGCCATGCTGTAATGTTTGCGGCAGCCCGGAGAGGGGGGATGAGGCTGCCGCCTGTTTTGTCCGGTGAGGCGGGGGACGAGCCTTTATACCGGACATCGGCGAAAACTGCCGATAATCGCAATTTGGGTTTCTAAATGCGGCATTTCAATGATCACGAGATTAATGTTTTGTAACATAGACGTGATCGCAACGCCGCCGAAGCGTCATCCGGCTCCGTGATTTGTCAGTTGAATCGTAGAATCCAACGAAATTCGGGACGCTGTTTGCCGCTTGCAATGGACACCGCCCCACCTGCGCGTTACCCATTCGGTCCATGAAAAAAGGCGATCATCTCTTTCTTGTCGACGGTTCGGGCTATATTTTCCGCGCCTATCACGCCCTGCCGCCGCTGACGCGGAAATCCGACCGGTTGCCGGTCGGTGCCGTCTCTGGCTTCTGCAACATGCTTTGGAAGCTGCTGTCCGATGCGCGAGATACCTCCGTCGGCGTTACTCCCACACATTTCGCCGTTATTTTCGACTATTCCGCCAAGACGTTCCGCAAGGATCTCTATCCCGATTACAAGGCCAACCGCTCCGAACCGCCGGAGGACCTTGTGCCGCAATTCGGACTGATCCGCCAGGCGACGCAGGCCTTCGATCTGCCCTGCATCGAAATGGAGGGTTTCGAGGCGGACGACTTGATCGCCACCTACGCACGCATGGCGGAAGAGGCCGGCGCGGAGGTTACAATCATTTCCTCCGACAAGGATTTGATGCAGCTTGTGACGAAAAACGTCAGCATGTACGACACGATGAAGGATCGCGAGATCAACGAGCCGGAAGTGGTCGAGAAATGGGGCGTACCGCCTGAAAAAATGATTGATCTTCAGGCTCTTACTGGTGATTCGGTCGACAATATTCCAGGCGTTCCCGGCATCGGGCCGAAAACCGCCGCTCAGTTGTTGGCCGAGTATGGCGATCTCGACACGCTTCTGGCGCGCGCCAACGAGATCAAGCAGAACAAGCGCCGTGAAAACATCATCGAACATGCCAACATGGCGCGGCTGTCGCGCGAACTTGTTACTTTGAAACGTGATGTACCGGTCGAACTCGGGCTGGACGACCTAGCGCTCGACGAACCGAACGGTCCGAAACTCGTCGCATTTCTGAAAGCGATGGAGTTCAACACGCTCACGCGGCGCGTCGGCGAAGCGACCGGGGCCGATGTCGCGGCGATCGAACCCGCGGACGTACATGTCGAATGGGGCGGCGAAGCCCATGGACCCAACCTCGACCCCGCCGATTCGTCTGATGTCGTTTCTTCAACCGATCCATTGGCCATCGATAAAAGCGATGTCGCGGCGACACCAGCCTTGCTGGCGGCAGCGAGGGCCGAGGCAGCCGCTTCGGCAAAGATCGACACATCGTCCTATGTAACGATCAGGGACATCGAAACACTTGCGCAATGGATTTCGGAAGCGAGGGAAACCGGTGTCGTCGCCTTCGATACCGAAACAACATCGCTCGATCCAATGCAGGCCGAGTTGGTCGGTTTCTCGCTGGCGACAGCGCCGGGCAGGGCAGCCTACGTGCCTCTTGCCCACAAATCCGGCGCCGGGGATCTGCTCGGTGGCGGGCTGATCGAAAACCAGATCGGTGAATCAGATGCGCTGGCACTGTTGAAGCCGCTGTTGGAAGACGCCTCGGTGCTCAAGATCGCGCAGAACCTCAAATACGATCTGGTGATCATGCATCAGCGCGGCATCGATGTTGTCTCCCATGACGACACGATGCTGATATCCTACGTGATCGATGCCGGGAAAGGCGGCCACGGCATGGATGCGCTGTCCGAGCGCTGGCTGGGACACGAAACCATACACTACAAGGACTTGACGGGTAGCGGCCGGAAATCGGTCACTTTCGATTTTGTGGATATCGACAAGGCTTCCGCCTACGCCGCCGAAGACGCCGACGTGACGCTGAGACTGTGGCTCGCCCTGAAGCCGCGCCTCGCCGCCGACGGTCTGGTTTCGGTTTACGAGCGGCTGGAGCGGCCGCTGGTTCACGTGCTCGCCCGAATGGAACAACGCGGAATTTCCGTCGACCGCCAAATTCTGAGCCGCCTGTCCGGTGATTTCGCCCAAGCCGCCGCCGCGCTGGAGGCCGAAATACAGGAGATCGCCGGCGAGAATTTCAATCCGGGCTCGCCCAAGCAGCTCGGCGACATACTCTTCGGCAAGATGAGCCTTCCGGGCGGCACGAAAACGAAGACCGGCCAATGGTCGACATCGGCCCAGGTGCTCGAGGATCTTGCGGCCGAAGGTCACGAACTGCCGCGCAAGATCGTTGACTGGCGCCAGCTCACCAAGTTGAAAAGCACTTACACCGATGCGCTGCCGGGTTTCATCAACCCGACGACCAAACGCGTTCACACCTCATATGCGCTGGCCTCGACCTCGACAGGCCGCTTGTCGTCTTCCGAACCCAATTTGCAAAACATTCCCGTCCGGACCGCCGAGGGCCGCAGGATACGCACCGCCTTCGTCGCCGAACCGGGCAACCGGCTGCTGTCGGCGGATTATTCCCAGATCGAGCTCCGCGTTCTTGCCCATATCGCCGACATTCCGCAACTGAAGCAGGCATTTGCCGATGGCGTCGACATTCACGCCATGACGGCTTCCGAAATGTTCGGTGTGCCGGTCGAAGGCATGCCGCCGGAAGTGCGCCGCCGCGCCAAGGCGATCAATTTCGGCATCATCTACGGAATTTCGGCTTTCGGGCTTGCCAACCAGTTGTCGATTCCCCGTAACGAAGCCGGTGAGTACATCAAGCGGTATTTCGAGCGTTTCCCGGGCATTCGCGACTACATGGAGGGAGCCAAGGAATTCTGCAGGCAGCACGGATACGTGGAAACCATTTTCGGCCGACGCGCGCACTATCCGGAAATAAAATCATCCAATCTGCAGCACCGCGCCTTCACCGAACGCGCGGCCATCAATGCGCCGATCCAGGGATCTGCGGCAGACATCATCCGCCGTGCCATGGTGCGCATGGACGGAGCGCTGGAGAAAGCAGGCCTTTCGGCCCGAATGCTGCTTCAGGTCCACGACGAACTGATTTTCGAGCTGCCGGAAAAAGAGGTTGAAGCCACCATTCCGGTTATAAGGAAAGTGATGGAGAATGCTGCAATGCCGGCGGTTTCGATGGCCGTGCCGCTGGCAGTCGACGCCCGGGCGGCCGGCAATTGGGACGAAGCACACTGAATCAATTCGAATCCGGCTAAGGAACGGCCTGGCTGTTAGTTTGCCGGCTTCTGGCATTCATGGCAACGACCACGGATTTCGATCGCTGTCGTTGTCGCTTCGAAGCCCCGTTCCCCGACCCATTTGCGCAATCGCTCCGAAACAGTATCGTCGGCAAATTCGCTGACCCGTCCGCAATCATTGCAGATGGCGAAAGCGACCATGCTGGCGTCGTGCCCATGGCTGCCGCAGCAGGCAACGAACGCGTTGAGGCTTTCAAGCCGGTGCACCATTCCCGCATCGGTCAGCATTTTTAGCGCGCGGTAGACTTGCAACGGTGCTCGAAATCCGTGTCCGCGCAACTTGTCGAGCAAGGCATAGGCGCTGAGCGGTCCGGATGCGGCTTCGAGCTTTTCCAGCACCAGGCGCTGATTGCGCGTGAGTTTGTGCGCTTCGGACATGATTTCAACCTCCCGCTCCGACCCTGCTTCTTAAGATACCCGCGGCAAGCGCCACCATGAACAGTGTCACGGCCGACAGCACGATTGAAGGTCCGCTTGGCGTGTCGAACCACAAGGAGACGTATAGACCCGCCAATACCGCCGTCGCTCCGGCGACCGCAGACCATATGGCCATGCTTTCCGGGGACGATGCAAACCTGCGGGCTGTTGCAGCGGGGATGATCAGCAGCGAAGTGAGCAGAACGACTCCGGCCACCTTCATGGCGAGCGCGATGACCAGTGCCATCATCAGCATGAAAACGAAACGCGCCCGCCGCGACGCCAGATCTTCCGCTTCGGCGATTTCCGGACTGACAGTACCGGCAAGCAGCGGCCTCCATATCGCAACAAGGGATGCAAGCACGGCAGCACCGCCGATGCCGACAATTGCTATGTCGGTTTTCGATGTCGCCAGAATGTCGCCGAACAATAGCGCGTGCAGATCGATATTGGCAAAGCCTGCGACCGCGATCAAAACGAGACCTGCTGCCAGCGCCGAGTGCGACAGGATGCCGAGTATCGAATCGGATGAAAGGCCCGGCGCCCGCTCCAATGCAAGCAAGGCAAGCGACACCGCCGCGGCAACGGCAAAGACGCCGATCGTTGGATGGAGTTGCAACAACAGGGCAAGCCCCACGCCGAGCAGGCCGGAATGCGCCATGGTGTCGCCGAAATAGGCCATTCGGCGCCATACGACAAAACAGCCGAGCGGACCGGCTACTGCCGCGATGCAGATGCCGGCTATCAGCGCCCGGGTGAAGAAATGATCCATCAACGCTCCTCCCCAGCCGGCATGGCATCGGCTTCGGCATCATGTGCGTGCCGGTGTTCGCGGTCATGGTCGCAATGCTCGCCGTGGCTGTGGTGATCGTCGGTAACCGTGCCGTCGGCATGTTTGACCCGTCCGTCCGGCAGGTGCATGTGATCGTGCCGGTGGCGGTAGATCGCAATCGCCTCGCCGACCTGTGGCCCGAACAACTTGGCGTAGTCAGGACTGGAGGCAACGCTCTCTGGAGTTCCAGAGCAGCAGACATGGCCGTTCAGGCAAATCACGGTATTGGTGGCTGCCATCACCACATGCAGGTCGTGAGAGATCATCAGAATACCGCATCCCGTAAGGTCCCTGAACTCTCCAATCAACCGGTAAAGCGCCTCTTCGCCGGAAAAATCGACGCCCTGAACCGGTTCGTCCAGTACCAGAAGATCAGGTTTCCGCGCAAAGGCTCGTGCCAGCATCGCACGCTGGAATTCGCCGCCGGAAAGCTCATGCACCATGGCGTTCGCCAAATGAGCAATTCCCGTTTGCTCAAGCGCCCCGGCCACATCGTGTTGCCGCAATGGTCCTGTCAGACGCATGAACCGCTGAACCGTGAGCGGCAAGGTTCTGTCGATGGCCAGTTTCTGCGGTACATAGCCGACACGGCAATTTCCGCTCCGATGAACGCTACCCTCGTTTGGCGTCAGAAGACTGAGTGCGGCGCGTACCGTCGTGGTCTTCCCCGAACCGTTAGGACCAATGAGCGTCACGATCTCGCCTTGCCGGACAGTCAGGTCGACATCGCGCACCAGCCAGCGGCCGTCGCGGAAAACACCGAGATTGGAGACCGACAGCAGGACGCGGCCTTCTTCGAAAGTCATGTCGTTGATTCCCGATCCCGGTTGACGAAGATGAGAAGCCAGAGTACATGTTATAGTATAACATTACAAATGGAAATGGGAACATATCCACGATGACAAGGTTCATTTCGGCACTGATTCTGGCTTTCTGCTGGAGCGTAGCCGCCAATGCCACCGGCGCGCCGGCAGCGGTAGCGTCAATCAAGCCGGTACATTCATTGCTCGCGGCGGTCATGCAGGGTGCCGGTAATCCCGCATTGCTGCTCGACGGTCATGCTTCGCCGCATACCTATGCGCTGAAACCTTCCGATGCGGCGATTCTGGAAAAGGCCGAAATCGTCTTTCGCATCGGACCTGAGATGGAGGCGTTCCTCAACGGTCCCCTGAAATCGCTTTCCGGCAGTGCTAAAATCATTGAACTGGCCGATACACCGGGTTTGCTTAGGCTTGATTTCAGGCAGGCCGGGGTATTCATCGACGGTCAACGCGTGGATCCTGCGCCGGCTAGTCATCATGACGACGACCATGACGACGCTCATGACGCCGCTCATGACGACCACGACCACGAAGGCTCGTTCGACATGCATCTTTGGCTGGACCCGGTCAACGCCGCGCTGATGGCGAGGCGCATGGCCGACGCGATGGCTGAGCTCGACCCGGACAATGCCGCCCTTTACCAATCCAACGCCAGCGCGCTGGCAAAGCGTCTGGAAACGCTGACATCGGAGATAGGCGAAGAACTCGAACCTGTGAAATCGGCACGATTCCTGGTGTTCCACGATGCCTATCATTATTTCGAAAATCGCTTTGGCCTGCATGGCGCTGGCTCGCTCGCACTAAATCCGCAAAATCCGCCGGGCGCCGAAACCGTTGCCGAACTCGGCGAAATGGCGGCCGGCGGCAGCATCGCCTGCGCTTTCGTGGAGCCGCAATTTTCGCCGCGAATGGTGCAGGCAGTCGCTGACGGCGCCGCGATTCGCATCGGTACGCTCGATCCGCTTGGCGCGTCGCTGAAGCCGGGGCCGGATCAGTATGAGGAGTTGATTCGTGATATGGCCAGTGCCTTTGCTGATTGCCTGGGCGGGTCCTGAACCCGGACCTTGTGGAGTGCGGTCGCCATTGTCGCCCATGTCAGCCCCGAGCGCCCTTGGCGTCGAACGGAAATGCATCATCGGCTGCTGTGGAGGCAGTGTAATCGGAGGCTCCACGGCCTGTCAGGATCACGCCGGAAAGACGCCCGTGATCGTCGCTTCGCCCGCACCAAGGCGTCAGCAGCGGCGGGATTTCTTCGTGTTCTGCGTCCGACAAATCCCTGCGGCCCGCAATTGTCTTCGATGGAGCAGCCTTGAATCAGAATGCCTGGAAATCGGGAATCCCGGGTAGCAAAGCAGGCTAATTATCGTCTTCGGCAAGTGTGTGAGCAACAATCGCGTTGGCGTGGCCATGCCCCATCCCGTATTGATCCTTCAACAAGGCCACCAGTTCCATATGCCTTGCGGGGCGTGCCGCCCGAACCACGGCCTTCCAGTCGGAAATCGGGCGGCCATACTTCTTCTCAATCGACGGGAAATAGGACGCCGGTCCCTTGATCTTGCCTTCGCTCATGGTGTCAACAGTTCCCATTACGACATTTGTAAACTCGACTTAGGCCGCAGCGCCTGTCGCAAGATCCGCGGCGTTGCGGATCGCCTCGATATTGCTGCGATAGGTCTCGACGGTTCCACCCTTGAACACCGCCGATCCGGCCACAAGAACATTGGCGCCGGCGCGTGCCACAAGCGGCGCGGTTTCCGGCGTCACGCCGCCATCGATCTCGATATGTATCGGCCGGTCGCCGATCATCGCTTTGATGCGCGCCACCTTGTCGATGACCGATGGAATGAACGCCTGGCCGCCGAATCCGGGATTGACCGTCATCAGCAGGATCAGGTCGAGGCGGTCGAGCACATATTCGATGGCGCTTTCTGGCGTTGAGGGATTCAACGACACGCCGGCTTTCTTGCCGAGGTCACGGATCGCCTGCAGCGAGCGGTCGAGATGCGGACATGCTTCTGCATGGACAGTGATAATATCCGACCCGGCCGAAGCAAACGCCGCAATATAGGGGTCCGCCGGCTCGATCATCAGATGGCAATCGAAGATCTTGTCCGTGCGGTTGCGGATTGATTGGATGACCGGCGGCCCGAAGGTGATGTTCGGCACGAAATGCCCGTCCATGACGTCGAGATGGATCCAGTCGGCGCCGGCCGCCACGACGGCCTCTACCTCGTCGCCGAGCCTGGAGAAATCCGATGCCAGTACCGAAGGTGCGATGATCGTGCTCATGCCGTTCGCGTTTCCCGTTGCGATATTGCGTTATCGGCAAGCGGGCCTGCGATGGCAAGTCTGGACGCTCGGCAAGAACACAGGTTTCTTGAATGACCTACCGGTAAAAGCGCTTGAGCGGTGCAAATTGATCGGGCAACCTGTGCTCATGGCGAAAACAAGAACCGAGACAGACAGTTTTGGCGCCATCGATGTGCCCGCCGGGCAGCTTTGGGGCGCGCAGACGCAGCGTTCGTTGCAGAATTTCCGTATCGGCACAGAGAAGATGCCGGCCGCGATTGTGCGTGCGCTCGGCCTCGTGAAGCAGGCTGCCGCGATGGCGAACCGCGACGCCGGGCTGATCGACGCAAGGCTGTCCGGCGCAATCATAGCGGCCGCAAGCGAGATCGCGGAAGGAAAGCTCGATGACCATTTCCCGCTTTCCGTTTGGCAGACGGGATCGGGCACCCAGACAAACATGAACGCCAATGAGGTGATCGCCAACCGCGCCATTCAGTTGCTTGGCGGTGTGGTGGGGTCGAAATCGCCGGTCCATCCGAACGACCATGTCAATATGAGCCAATCGTCGAACGATACCTTTCCAACCGCGATGCACGTTGCTGCGGTGCTGGAGACCAGGCGCCTGCTGCTGCCCGCAATCGGCCACCTTGGCGAATTGCTCAGGGTAAGGGAACGGGAGTTTGCCGCGATCGTCAAAATCGGCCGAACGCACACACAGGACGCGACGCCGCTGACGCTTGGCCAGGAGTTCTCCGGCTATGCAGCGGCAGTAGAGCTTGGGCGGACTCGCATTGATGCCGCGCTTGATGGCCTGCTGGAACTTGCACAAGGCGGTACCGCTGTCGGTACCGGGCTCAACGCGCCTGAAGATTTCGGCGAGCGTTTTGCCGAAAAGATTTCGCAACTGACCGGCGAACCGTTCAGGAGCGCCGAAAACAAGTTCGAGGCGCTCGCCGGTCATGGCGCGCTGGCCTTTTTCCACGGTGCGCTTGCCGCACTAGCCGGCGATCTGTTCAAGCTCGCAAACGATATACGCTTTCTGGGTTCGGGGCCCCGCTCTGGCCTGGGCGAACTGAAGCTACCGGAAAACGAACCCGGTTCGTCGATCATGCCCGGCAAGGTCAATCCGACCCAGGCCGAAGCGCTTACGATGGTATGCACGCAGGTGACCGGCAACCAGGTTGTAGTAAACATGGCAGCTTCGCAGGGCCATTTCGAACTCAATGTTTTCAAGCCGGTTATCGCCAATGCGGTATTGCAGTCGATCCGCCTTCTTGGCGACGCGATGAATTCCTTCGCCGAAAACTGTGTCGCAGGGCTGCAGGCGGACAAGGATCGGATCGATGAACTGGTATCGCGCTCGCTGATGCTGGTAACGGCCCTCGCACCACAGATCGGTTACGATGCGGCGGCTGAAATCGCCAAGGCGGCGCACCGCAACAACACGACATTGCGCGAGGAAGCGCTGAAAAGCGGCCTCATCGACGCCGCGACATTCGACCGCCTGACCGATCCGGCCTCAATGACCGGCGCCGCGACGAAAAAACGCTGAACAAGAAACGTTCAGCGTTCGATATCTGTCAACAATCCGTCAACCGCAGCACCACTTTCATCATCATGCCCGATCTTCCATATGCGGCACGACGCCAAACTTGGAGGGTGCCATGTCAAACAATATCGTTCTGCTGATCGGCCGTGTTCTGCTGTCGGTCATGTTCATTCTTGCCGGGTTTCAGAAGTTCGGCGACATTGCTGGCACCGCCGGCTACATAAGCTATATCGGCCTGCCGGCCGGAACACTGCTTGCCTGGCTTGCCGCCATATTCGAAGTCGTGGCGGGCGTGGCGATCCTTGTAGGCTTCCAGACCAAATACGCAGCCTGGGCACTGGCTTTGTTCTGCGTGTTTACGGCGGCTGTCTTTCACAACAATCTGGCCGACATGAACCAGATGCTGTTCTTCATGAAGAACATCACGATTGCTGGTGGCTTCTTTGCGCTCGCGGTTTCCGGCGCCGGCGCGCTTTCCGTCGACGCAAAGCGCGCGTGACGCTTCAGACAGAACCGACTGATATACCCGGCGGCTGATGCCGCCGGGTTTTTGTATCCTGCCAGCATAGCGATCAAGATTGGCATTCCTGTTGCTTCGAATGCGGGAGAATCGACCAGCGCCGGCAGGGCGGACCAAGGGCCGGTGAGGCCATGCGCGGTCGCGTGGGCGGCTGCGCCGCCGGCGACTGCCAATTCTGGTTCAAAGCGACAGCGCCACCGTCTCGACGATAGCGCGGCAGGCCTTCTCGTCGCTCTCGGTGCGATCCCTTTTCGACAGGATCAGGCACGCTTCCGATTCCAGAATCACGCCATCGTCCAGCACACGCAGATGGTTGGCGCGCAGCGTCGAACCGGTAGACGTGATATCAACGATGATGTCGGCCGATCCGGCCGCCGGCGCGCCTTCGGTGGCTCCGAGGCTCTCGACGATACGGTAGACCTGGATACCGTGCTTGGCCGAAAAGAACTGCTGTGTCAGTCGCCAGTATT
>JBFIBB010000020.1:0-24663 GCA_041582695.1 Rhizobiaceae bacterium | reverse complement strand
GTCGAGACGCCCGAGGCAGTTGCCGCGACCATCGCGGAAGCCATGAAGCATGCCGACAGGGAGCGCATCTACCCGTGCACCAATTGCGGGATGGCGCCGCTGTCGCGCGATGTGGCGGCGGGAAAGCTGGCCGCGCTTGGCGCAGGCGCCGAACTGGCGCGCAACCGATTTGGATGAGCAGACGGTGCCAAAGCCATGACGGAGGCCAATAAAACGGCCATCCTCGTCGATGCGGATGCCTGCCCGGTAAAACCCGAAATCCTGAAGGTGGCCGAGCGGCGGGGCATCAAGGTGATATTCGTCGCCAATGGCGGCCTGCGCCCGTCGCGCGACCCGAATGTCGAAAACGTGATCGTCGGCGCCGCTTTCGACGCCGCCGACGACTGGATCGCGGGGCGCGCCGGTCCGGCAGATATCGTTGTCACCGCGGATGTGCCGCTGGCGTCGCGCTGCGTGGCCAGCGGCGCACAGGTGATCGGCCCGACCGGAAATGCGTTCGACGAGAAATCCATCGGCATGGCGCTCGCCATGCGCAATCTGAAACAGGATTTGCGCGAGGCGGGCGAGATCAAGGGATACAATCGCGCGTTTACCGCGCGCGACCGCTCGGCCTTCATCGAGGCGCTCGAACGCGCAATCCGCCGGGCCGGCCGATCGTAGAGCAATCCGCAGGTACAGCCATGGCGCGCGACGGTCGAGCGGTGTGACGCCAACGGAGTTCCCGATGCCGGTATGAGACCATGATTGTATGACGAGCCATGCGACAAACCTGGCGCCGATTTGACGTATCGGATGCAGACCGGTTAAGACCAGGCCATTACTTCATCGCGACGTTTACGGCTGACCGCCTGCGCTGGCGTGAACCGCCTGACTGTTCGTTGTTGTCCGATTGCGGTTGACACGCCGGGCCGAAATTCAGCCCCAACGTCCATGGATCCCAGCCCTCCCGGGGATAGAGAGAGAACGAAATGAACCGAACCGACACGATCACCACCATGAGCGAGGCCATCAACATCTACGACGGCATGCCCGACAACGACACACTCGGCGGACGCCTGTCACGGGCGCGCGAAGCAAGCGGCATCACGACCGCGCAACTGGCAAGACGTCTCGGCATCAAGACGTCGACTTTGCAGTCATGGGAAAGCGACCGCTCAGAACCGCGCGCCAATCGCCTCGCGACCATCGCCGGCATTCTGAATGTAAGCCTGTCCTGGCTGTTGTACGGCGTCGGCGATGCGCCGAGCGACGACATTCACTCCAACGTCGTCAGCCTCGTTCGCGGACATCTCGAACAGATGAAGACGTTACGCGACAAGACCTCCGCGATCATTGCGAGGCTCGAGGCGGAACTCGAGCGCTTCGAAGCCTGAGAACAACGCTCCCGGCCTTGCTGGCCGGTCCCGGGTTCAGGCGACCCGATCGAGCAGCGGCAGAAGATCGGGGTGGATCGACGGCGATTCACGCTTGAAGAAATCGAGCAGCGCCTTTTCGTTTTCGTGCAGCACACCGTCGCGGCCGATCCGTTCGGCCAGCCATTTCGCTTCGCCCGAATCGATCGTTTCGGCTGCCCTTCCGGCTTCGACTGCGTGGCTGTTGCGCTCCGCCCAGGCTTCTTCCAGAGACCGGTCCTGGCTGTAGGCGTTCAACACGCCGCGAAGGCCGTCTGCAAACATCTTGCCGAAGAAACCGCCCACATCGGCCTGGGTGTTGTCGAAGAAGGCCTCGCGGCGCAACGCGACGTCGCGCGGCGGCGGCGCATAGCCTGATGCGCACATCAGCGAACTGGCCAGCGCCTTGACGAACAGTTCGGTCCAGGACGGATGGTTCGCCGATTCGATCGTGCCATCGTTGAGGCGGAACAGGACTTCGGCTTCCGAGCGCGAGATGCCGACATTACCCTCGCCTGCCGCGGCGTAGAGAATGCGCCGCACAAGATCGGTCTCGGCTTTGCCGATGACACCCTGCTGCAACTGGCGGCCGTCCGCGAGCGGTCCAGTGCCGTCTATGACGGCGTGCGCCACCTGTTCGAGGGCATAGGCCGATAGGCTGGCCGGCGCGGCCCTCGCCGCCTCGAGCGCATTGATCAGAAGTTCGAGTTCGGTCGCGGTATCCACTTTGCCGTCGCGGGAGATGCTGCGAACGAGCCAGGCGGCGTTTTCTTCCGAAATATATCCGGACGGCTTTTCCTGATGCACGATGAAATCGGCAATCGCCTCGCAGAAAAAGTCCGACCATTCGGAACATTTGTCCCGGCAGGAGGCATCGAGCGCAAACAGGGCTTCCGCTTCCGAACGGCTGACAACGCCGTCGGCAAACACTTCGCTGCGAAGCATCTTCACGTCTTCCGACTGAATGCGGTTTTTCGCGGTCAATCCTGCTACCGGCGCCGCCAAGATCAGTTCACCCATATGTCCGATTCCCTTGTCCCGGCCGGCGCCCGGGCCGCCAACCACTTCGATGATCGGGCCAAACCTATCAAAATCGGCTGAAATTTTAGGAAATCGGCATGGTTTACAGGAAGTTAACAAAAGCTTGAGCGGCAATCGCGCCAAAGCAGGTGACAAACGGGAGGTGATCGGCTAACGGTCAGTCGTTGTGGGTCCGAAAGACCCTGCCTGTCCGCGGGAGAGAGCTTCGCAAGAAGCCGCCGAAGGGGAAATCGCCCGAAATCTCTCAGGCAAAGCGTACCGTTGACGGGAAAAACAGCTCTGGAAAGTCGGGGGAAACCCCGCGCCGAAGGTGTAAGCGTCGTCGACAGGGTTCCGGCGGCGTAAGTCTCTCAGGCTTCCGACAGAGGGGCACATGCCTGCTGCGGCAACGCGGCGGGGTTTTGTGCGAACTCTGGAGGCTCCATGGCGGATAGCGGCGAACTGAGACAACTTCCGTTGAAAGAGCTCCATGAGGAAGCCGGCGCCACATTCGGCGCTTTCGCCGGCTGGTCGATGCCGCTCACCTACAAGGCCGGGGTGATGAAGGAGCACCTTCACACCCGCGAACATGCCGGTCTGTTTGACATCTCGCACATGAAGCTGGTGCTGGTGACCGGTCCTCAGGCGGCGGAATTCATTGCGCAACTTTGCCCGTTCAACCCGGCCGCGATTGCCGACGGAAATTCGAAGTACACTTTCTTCCTCAACGAAAAAGCGGGGATCATCGACGATCTGATCGTCACGCGCCTCGGCCCGCAACGCTTCATGATCGTGGCCAACGCCGGCAACGCAGCGCGCGACATTGCCCACATGGAATCTCATGCGGAAGCATTCGATTGCGCTATCGAGCCTCTAGACCGGGTTTTTCTCGCGGTTCAGGGACCTGACGCAGGCGATCTGATGTCGAAAGCCGGCTTCGATCTCAATCATCTGATGTTCATGCAGGCAACAGAACCTCAACCGGGCTGGTTTGTCAGCCGTTCCGGATATACCGGTGAAGACGGGTTCGAACTCGCTATTCCGGTCGAGGACGCGAAGGCGCTTGCAGTTAACCTGCTCTCCGACGAGCGCTGTCAGTGGACGGGCCTCGCGGCCCGCGATTCACTGCGGCTGGAGGCCGGTCTGTGCCTGCATGGACAGGATATCGACGAATCGACGACACCGCTTGACGCCGCCTTGACATGGGCAATCCCCAAGGCCGTTCGCGAAACAGGCGGTTTCAACGGCGCTGAAGCGTTGAGAGCGGCGATCGCCGCCGGTGCAAAGCAAAAACGCGTCGGCCTCCAGCCGGACGGCCGGCAGCCTGTTCGCGCCGGGGCAGCACTGTTCGACAGGGACGGCAAACCAGCAGGCCGTGTGACATCGGGCGGTTTCGGCCCGTCGGTCGGCCATCCGGTATCGATGGGGTATGTCGCGCCGAACCTGGCCGCGCCCGGCACAGGCATCGTTGCCGAGGTGCGGGGCAAACAGGTCCCGGTCACCGTTTCCAGCCTTCCGTTTGTTCCACCACGCACCCGCAGAGGTACCTGACATGGCGAAAAAATACTTCACCGAAGATCACGAATGGATTTCCATCGATGGCGGCGTGGCGACCGTCGGCATTACGGGGCACGCCCAGGAGCAGCTTGGCGACATCGTTTTCGTGGAGTTGCCAAGCGTCGGCGCGAGCCTGACCAAGGGCGGCGCGGCAGCGGTAATCGAGTCGGTCAAGGCCGCCTCGGACGTCTATGCGCCGATCGACGGCGAGGTCTCGGAAGTGAACAGTGCGTTGGAAGGTGACCCGGCGATGGTCAACGCCGACGCCGAAGGCGGCGCCTGGCTATGGAAAATGACAGTGACCGATGAAAACCAATTCAATGGCCTGATGGATGCTGACGCCTATCAGGCGCATATCGCCTGAGCCAGTTGACCAAGAGAGAGAGCGAGACACCATGCCGGTTGCAGTGGACGTATTTGCAGATCGCCATATCGGTCCCGGTCGGGACGACGAGCGCAGGATGCTTGCAGCGCTCGGACTTCCGTCGCGCGAGACGCTTATCAGCGCCACCGTGCCGGACTCGATCAGGCTCAGTGAAGAACTCGATCTGCCGGCGCCGGCTAGCGAGCACCTCGCGCTCAGCGAGCTTGCGGCGATGATGGGCGAAAACAGAATTGCAAGGAGCTTCATCGGCCAAGGCTATCACGGCTGCCACGTACCGCCGGTCGTTCAGCGCAATCTGTTCGAAAATCCAGCCTGGTACACGGCCTACACGCCCTATCAGGCCGAGATCAGCCAGGGGCGGCTCGAACTTCTGTTTCACTTCCAGACCCTGGTGACGGAGTTGACGGGCCTGCCGATTGCTTCGGCCTCGCTGCTCGACGAGGCGACCGCGGTTGCCGAGGCGAACGGAGTTGCATTCCGCCACCACCGGGGCCAGCGATCGGAGATCGTTCTTGCCGGCGAACTGCATCCGCAGGTTCTCGACGTGGCCATGACGCGCGCGGAGCCGATCGGCCTGACGATTGTTCCGGCGGAAGAAGGTGCTTCGATCGGCGACAAAACGGCGGCGGTCGTCATCCCTTGGCCGGATACATATGGCGTGTACGGCGACCACACAGATACGGTCGCTGCGGCGAAAGCTGCTGGTGCGCTAGTGATAGCGGTGGCCGATCCGCTGGCGCTGACACTCATCGAGGCGCCGGGCCACTGGGGCGCGGACATCGTTGTCGGATCCATGCAGCGTTACGGCGTACCGATGGGTTTTGGCGGGCCGCATGCGGCCTATATGGCCGTCAGCGAAGCACTCACGAGGTTGATGCCGGGCCGTATCGTCGGCCAGTCAGTCGATTCCAGGGGACGTCCTGGATACCGGCTGGCGCTGCAAACGCGCGAGCAGCATATACGCCGCGACAAGGCTACGTCCAATATCTGCACGGCGCAGGCGCTGTTGGCCAACATGTCCGCCTCCTACGCAATCTGGCACGGTCCAGAGGGTTTGCGTGCCATTGCCGCAAGGGTGCACGCCTTTGCCGCCCGGTTTTCGGCCGGTGCTAAGGCAACCGGGCTTGGCGCGCGCGGCGAGCGCTTTTTCGATGCCGTCACGCTTTCGCTTCCGGGAAAGGCGCGCAAGATGGCGGCAGCGGCCGAAAAAGCTGGAATGCTCGTGCGCAAGATCGATGATGACGCGATTTCGGTCGCTTTCGATGAAACCACCGATGAGAGAGCATTTGCCCAACTCTGCGCGGTATTCGGTATAGAGCCTGCCAGCGAAGCGGAAGCCGCCCTGCCCGCGCTGCGCGATGGTGCGCACCTGATGACGCAACCGGTGTTTCACGAATGCCGTTCGGAAACTGAAATGATGCGTTTCCTTCGGCGGCTTGCCGACAAGGACCTGGCGCTCGACAGGGCGATGATCCCGCTGGGCTCCTGCACGATGAAACTGAACGCAGCGGCTGAACTGATGCCCGTCAGTTGGCCGTCGGTCGCCGACCTGCATCCGTTTGCGCCGAAGGAACATGCGCCGGGGTATGCGGCGATGATAGGCGATCTCGATCGCTGGCTTTGCGAGATCACCGGATTTGATAAGGTATCGATGCAACCGAACGCCGGCAGCCAGGGCGAGTATGCGGGGCTGCTGGCGATCCGCCGCTACCACCAGTCGCGCGGCGAAGGCGGGCGCAATGTCTGCCTGATCCCGTCTTCGGCCCATGGCACCAATCCGGCGAGCGCGCACATGGCGGGACTCGAGGTCGTCGTCGTCAAATGCACCAACAACGGCGACATCGACATCGCCGACCTGGAAGCCAAGGCTGCCGAATACGGCGACCGCCTGGCCGCGCTGATGGTGACCTACCCCTCTACCCATGGCGTCTTCGAACAGGGCGTGCGGCTGATGTGCGACACAATCCACCAGCATGGCGGCCAGGTCTATCTGGACGGCGCCAATCTCAACGCGATGGTCGGGCTCGCAAGGCCCGGCGATTTCGGCGCTGATGTCTGTCACATGAACCTGCACAAGACGTTCTGCATTCCCCATGGCGGCGGTGGGCCGGGCATTGGGCCGATCGGGGTCAGGTCGCACCTGGTGCCGTTCCTGCCCGGTCATGTGTTCGAGGGCACGGACCATGCCGTTTCGGCGGCGCCGGAGGGCAGCGCCTCCATCCTTCCGATCACCTGGATGTACATTCGCATGATGGGCGCCGCCGGGCTCAGGCGGGCAACCGAGATGGCCATACTTAACGCAAACTACATCGCCAAGCGGCTGGAGCCGCATTTTCCGGTGCTCTACAAAGGCCGCAGCGGACGTGTCGCGCATGAATGCATTCTCGACACGCGCCCGCTGAAGGATAGCGCCGGGGTAAGCGTCGAAGATATCGCCAAGCGGCTTATTGACTATGGCTTCCATGCACCGACGATTTCATGGCCGGTTGCCGGCACCATGATGGTGGAACCGACCGAATCCGAACCGCTTGCGGAAATAGACCGGTTTTGCGATGCGATGATCGCGATTGCGGACGAAGCCAGGCGGATTGCCGACGGCGCCCTGCCCCGCGATAACAATCCGCTGATCAACGCGCCGCATACCGCAGATGATCTGGCCGCGGAAAACTGGCCGCACCCTTATTCGCGGATGGAGGCGTTGTTTCCGGCCGGCGCTGATGCAGCCAAATACTGGCCGCCGGTATCGCGTATCGACAACGTCGCGGGCGACCGCAACCTGGTCTGCGCCTGCCCCCCGATCGAGGCGCTGGCAAGCTGAGGCGAAACGAAAAAGGCCGGTTCCCGAGAGAGAACCGGCCGGAAGTTCCAGACCCCTACCAAGGCGATTTTCAAAGCTTGTTGAGCAGTTCGATATTGGCGGCGATGACCTTGTCATCAGGCGCGTTGCGCTTTGCCTCGTCGAACAGCTTGCGGGCGTTTTTCTTGTTGCCCCTGAGAAGCTGCGAATAGCCGAGATTGTTGACGACGCGCGGCTCGCGCCCGGTCAGCTTCAAAAGCTGCTCATAGGCCCTGTCAGCAAAATCAAAACGTCCGAGCTGATCGTAGGATGCGGCAAGCCCCATCCACGCTTCCGCGTTGTCGGCGCGAAGCTCTACCGCCTTGCGAAAATGCTTTTCCGCCAGGCCGTAATTGGCGTCGCGGAACTGCGCCTTGCCCTGGGCCAGATCGGTGGCGCTGATATCGGCCACTTTGGTTTCAAGCGCCGTTGTCTCCATCGTGTCGACCATGCTTGTCTGGCAGCCCGAAACTGCCAGTGCCGCACCGATAACGATTAATGCCGTGATGTTTGTCTTACGCATTGTCCCCGTCCTGAGTGCCCGAATTTCCGGGTCGTTCGATGGGAACAGTTCTAACAAATAGAGATTAAACTTAAGTGCGAAAACATCACTAAATTTCAGTTTCGCGGTTACACGCCATTAACTTTGGCGCAGCCGGAATCCGCGAAAACCGCAGCGGTCAGATGCTGAACTTTACGATGATCGGTATGATTGCGATCATCATGACAACGGGCAGGATGCAGACGGTCACGGGCACGGACATCTTGGCCGGCAGGGCGTGAGCCTTCTCCTCGGCCTTCGACATGCGTTTGTGGCGCATTTCATCCGAGAAAACGCGCAGGGCACCCGAGAGACTGGTGCCAAGCTCCTTGGACTGCTGCAGCAGGGTGGCAAACGAGCGAACTTCGTCGAGGCTCAAACGGTCGCCAAGCGATCTCAGCGCATCCTCGAGATTCCGTCCGGCGCGCAACTCCAGAGAAACGAGTTGAAGGTTCTCCGCCAGTGACGGATAGCTCAAGGCAATCTCCTTGGAAACGCGCTCGATGCCGGCCTCCATCGTCATGCCGGCGTCGGAGCAAACGATCATCAGATCCATGAAGTCGGGAAAACCGTTCCGGTACTCGGTCATCTTTTCCCGGACCTTCTGCATAAGGATCAAGCCGGGCAGGAAGTATCCGAACGCGCCCGCCATGATAGCGAACATCCAGCGCTTGACCGCCGTCGCGTCGGTACCGAAAATATTGGCGACGATCAGCGTCACAACAAAGAAAACAGCCAGGCAAAGAAACCGGATGACAAAGAAATTGCCGACGGCGGTCGGTTCCATGTAACCGGCCTGAATCAACTTGAGCCGCAGGCGCGCGACATTCTCCGGATCGGTCTTGGCGTAGAAATCCTGCGCGGTTTTCATTGCCTTGCGTCGCACCGCGCTCTGCTTCTTCTTCGGTTGGGGCGCAGATGCGGAGAGATCGACCTTCTTGGGCTGGACCTTCAACCGGCGCTTGACGTCGTTTTCGGCCGGATCGCCGGCAAGTAACGGCCACACGACAACGCCGCCGCCCACGAGCATCAACATGACCGCGATCGGAACCAGCGGAACCCCATCCCCAAAACCTGCGAGTGCGAGAATCTGATCCATGATCAAAACTTGAAGTTCGACATTTTGAACATTATTGCGTTGCCCAGACCGAGCCAGAACATGGTGCCGGCGAGCAAATACCAGGTAAGGGGCTCGCCAATGATATCGCCGTAGAAATTCGGCATCAGCACCATCATCCCGGCAGCTAGAAGCGCGGGAACTGCGGTCAGGATGTATGCGGACATGCGGCCTTCCGTCGAGATCGATCTGACCTTGCGGCGCAGCTTCCCGCGGTCGCGGATGACCCCGGACAGGCCATCGAGGATTTCGCGCAGATTGCCACCGGAGGTATTCTGGATGGATACCGCGGTCACGAACAAGGGAAGGTCTTCATGGCCAACCCGTTCGTACATGTTCTGCAGCGCCGAGACCATGTCGGAGCCATAGGTGACCTCGTCGGCAACCATGCCGAATTCAGATCCGATCGGATCGGGCATTTCGCGGCCAACCATGGCGATGGCGACAGGAACCGGATGACCAGCCTTCAGACCGCGGGTTATCAGGTCGAGCGCCTCGGGAAGCTGGATACCGAACTGTTTGTGACGTTTGGCACGCAGGAATTTGAGAATGGCCGTCGGGATGAAAAACCAGAAAACCGGGTACACGATAACCGCAAAGCGTAACGGAATGCCCAGAAAAGTAATTGCAAACACAGCGGCCGCGGCTATCGCGGAGGTAGCGGCGAGGAACTTGGGCAGAGGCATGACAAGCCCGGATTGCGTCCGCAGCTCGCGAAGGCGACTGAGGGAAAACAGAGACTGCTTGCCCTGTGTGCCGCGTTCCTTGCGCAACTGGATCAGCACCTGTTCCTGGCTGATCTTGTTGCTGGACAGACGCATGCGGCGGTTGATGGATTCGCGTTTTTCCGAACTGTCGGAAAACAGCATGTAAACTGCTTCGGCGATCATTATGCCGGTGATCGCGACAGCCGCATAAACCAGATAGAGTTCATCAAATCCGGAAAACATATCTCGGTCACTCCATCGGTGCGCCGGGTTCGAAATACTTGCCCGGGAACTCGATACCCATCGCCTTCATGTCTTCGAGGAAACGCGGCCGCAGACCGGTCGCCTCGAAATGGCCGAGGATCTGCCCTTCCGGACCCATGCCGGTGCGTTTGAAATGGAAGATTTCCTGCATCTGGATAATGTCGCCTTCCATGCCGGTAACCTCGGCGACACTGGTGATCTTGCGCTTGCCATCCGACAGGCGCGTGAGCTGCACGATGACGTCGATGGCGCTGGAGATCTGACTGCGAATCGACTGAACCGTCATCGGCATGCCGGTCATGCCGAGCATCTGCTCAAGACGGCTGATCGCGTCGCGCGGCGTGTTGGCGTGGATGGTGGCCATGGAACCTTCGTGACCGGTATTCATGGCCTGCAACATGTCAAACGCTTCCTCGCCGCGGCACTCGCCGAGGATCACCCTATCGGGGCGCATGCGAAGCGCGTTCTTCACCAGATCACGCTGCTTGAGTTCGCCGTGGCCTTCGATATTGGCCGGCCGGGTTTCCATGCGCGCCACATGCGGCTGCTGCAACTGGAGCTCGGCGGCATCCTCGATGGTGATCAGGCGTTCGTCTTCGGGAATGAATGCCGACAGCGCGTTGAGCATCGTCGTCTTTCCGGTACCCGTACCGCCAGAAATGATGGTCGTCTTGCGGGCATGGACCGCAGCGGCCAGAACTTCCGCCATCGATTGGGTCAATGCGCCGAATTCGACGAGTTTGTGCAGTGCAAGCTTGTCGGCGGAGAACTTGCGGATGGAGACCAGCGGGCCATCGACGCCGATCGGCCGGATGGCGGCGTTGAAACGTGAGCCGTCTGCCATGCGGGCGTCAACCAGCGGTTGGGATTCATCGACCCTCCGGCCAACGGCGGCAACGATCTTGTTTATCACCCGAAGCAGGTGCGCCTCGTCCTTGAAAGGAATCGTGATCTGCTGCAGCTTTCCCTTCTTCTCCACGAAGCAACTGCGGTGGCCGTTTATCAGGATGTCGGCGACGTCCGGATCGCGCATGATCGGTTCCAGCGGTCCGAGCCCTACCATTTCGTCGACGATATCGTCGACGAGCGCATCCAGTTCGGCCACGTTGATCGCCATGCGTTCGGCGCGTGTCTTTTCCGATACGAACTCGAAAATCTGCTTGCGCATCTCGTCGCGCGGCAGCTTTTCGAGCGCAACGAGGTTGATTTCCTCGATCAGCATCCGGTGAAGGCGGACACGGGCGTCCGCGACACGGTCGGTGGTTTTCGAGTTGGACTCCGCGACTTGTTCGGGTTTTGCCTCAACCGGCTCGCCGGCTCGCTTCGACGGAATCAGAACCCGCTTGGCGGTTCCCTGGGATTCCGCTTTCTTCTCTTCAACCGGATTGGCTCTTTTTCGCAGCGCCGAAAAGCGACTCGACATTATCTATCCCCGTATTCCATTCAACTGCGGCTTCAAGCGCCGCGATCAACCAGCTTTCTTGAACAAGCCCTTGCCGAAACCGAGCAGCGAATTGCGCTTGGGCGCCTCTACCACCGCTTCGTCCGGCAGGATGATTTTCTTCACGTCGTTGATAACATTGGCGTCGGCATCGATCTCTTGCAGCGGAACGCCGCGGTCGACCGCTTCACGAACAAGCCGGTAGTTGTTTGAAATGCCGCCTGCAAAGTGATCGCCAAGGATTTCCTCGACATCGGCCTGCTTGATACCGCTTTCGAACATACGCTGCTCGAAACGGTTGACTATTACCTTGGGTTTAACTTCCTTGCCGACCGTTTCGTAAACCGCCTGGATCAGGCGCTGCGTATGGCGTAGGCACGGCACAGTCATTTCGGCGACGATGTACAGATTGTTGGAGCCGAGCAGTACGGTTTCCGTCCATGGAAACCAGGTTCGCGGCATGTCGATGACCACGTTGTCGAAATAGGCCGACACAAGGTCGAGCATCCTGACCACGACATCGGTATCGAACGACCGCATTTCGGTCGGCACTGTCGGTGCGGCAAGCACGCACAAGCCGCTTGCGTGCTTTGAAAGCATGACGTCGAGCAGTTGCCGGTCGAGCCGCTCCGGGTTGTTCTCGATTTCCGCGATGTCGAATCGCGGTTCGAGGTCCAGATACTCGGCGCATGAGCCCTGCTGAAAGTTCAGGTCGACCACACATGTCGAGCCGCCACGCGCGGTCGAGTTGTGAAGCTGGAATGCCGTTTGCAGCGTCAGGGTCGTCGTTCCGACACCGCCTGCAGCCGGCATGAATGTCGAAATCTCTGATTCCGAGTTCTCTTCCCGGCTGTCGCCCTGCAACGCCCGGACGCACGAGCGCACCAGATCGGCGGTGGTTACCGGCTTGGTCATGAAATCGGCCACCCTGAGCTGAACCAGGATGCGCACCGCCGAAGCGTCGAATTCCTGGGTGATGACGATAATCGGCGTGCGCCCGTCCAGCCGCCTGATAACCCGCTGCAACGCCTCGATCTGCTCGAGCTGCGAAGCATCCAGATCGATGATTGCGGCGTTTGCCTCCGCGTTCTGGATTTCACCGCGCAGTTCGCTCACGCTTTTTTCGACCGCCACCAGCTCGATCGACTCCGATGCAGTGAACGCCGCCCTGGTTTCCTGCAAGAACGACTTGTCAGTCGAGACGATGACGATGCGTTTGTTGGATCCCGCCATTTTCCTATCCTGTCCCCCCCGCCGTCATCCCGAGGATTGGGATGTGGCAACATTCTGGGCTTCCTCGTCGACGCCCTCTTTGTGCTGCTTGAGGTCAGCCGGCGATTCGATGTCGGTGTCGTTGACACCCGCCGGCCATGGATCGACCATCTGCAGCACGGTGTTGGCCGCCACCGAGTTCCCTGCCCCGAGCGTGATCGCTTCGGGACGAACGAGTTGATCGTGCGATGTGGTGCAGCCGGATGACGCGACAGCGATCAGGCCTGCAATTGCAATGTTCATTCCGGTTTTCATGACCGCCTCACTCGTTCCACAAGTCCAGATGATGTCCGGCGCCGGTATCGGCAGCACGGTTGGTAATCGCCATCGACTTCGTTCTGTTGACGCCCGCAACCTTCACTTCGTCGAGGCCCTGCAAGTAATATTCGGCCTCGTTCGACGGCAGCGCCTGGTCGAGCGGCGTGACCATCTTCTTCGAAGGATCGACAGGCTTGACCAGATGAGGCGTGACGATCACGACAAGGTCGGTTTCGCGGCGCTGGAATTCCTTGGAAGAAAAGAGCTGTCCGAGGACCGGCAGCTTCTTGGCGCCCGGAATGCTCTGGTCGATCTTGCCGTTATCGGTCTGCAGAAGGCCGGCGATCATGAAGCTCTGACCGGTCTTCAGATCAACCGAGGTCTTGGCGCGGCGCACGACGAAGCCCGGCAGCGACAGGCCGTTGACGTTTATCGAAGCCGAGGTGTCGACCGAGGAGACTTCCGGCGCGATATCGAGATTGATCAGGCCGTCCGAAAGAACCGTGGGCGTGAACTCAAGGCTGACGCCGAACTTCTTGTACTCGACGGAAATCCGGTTGCCTTCCTGTGCGACCGGTATCGGGAATTCGCCACCGGCGAGGAAGCTGGCGGTCTCGCCCGAACGCGCGATCAGGTTTGGCTCGGCCAGGCGCCGGGCATGTCCGCCCTGCTCCAGAGCCTTGATGACGGCTTCGATCGAGAAATTGGCTGAATTGAGAATGCCTCCCACGGATTCGGCATCCGAGATCGCGGTCGGATTGAACGAAACCGTTCCGCCGGGCGCCAGATACACGCCGCGAAGCTGCGTGCCGAGAGTCTGGCCGATCTGCCGGTTGACCTCGACAATGCGTACGTTCAACTGGACCTGCTGCGAGGAAGTGATGTTCATCGAGTTGATCACTTCTTCGTCGCCGGAGAACCGCTCGGCAATCTTGGTGGCCTTGGCCGCGGCGACCGCGTCGCTGGCATTTCCGGAAAGTACGACGCGCCCGTTGGCAGACGATACCTTGATGTCGTTGCCCGGAACCGCCTGGTGGATGGTCGAGGCAAGCTGCTTGGTGTCGAGGGTCACCTCGATATCGATGGTGCCGACAAGCTGCTTGTCCTCGTCGAACAGCGCGATGCCAGTGGTGCCAAGTTCGTTGCCCAACACGTAGAATGAACGGTCCGTCAGCGGGTTGACGTTTGCAACGGCCGGATCGCCGATGACGATTTCGTAGAAAGCCGCGTTGGTCTTGATGGTCTGCGGCTTGCCCTTGGCGATCTTGATCGAGGTCGACCGGTCGGCCGAAACATAGACCACGTCGGGGGCGGCCAGTACCGGCGAAGCTGCCGTGACCAGAATTCCACCTGCCGCGATCAACGCGGCCGTGGCCGTCGCCGCAATTCCGTTCTTCAGTCTCTTGATCTCATTCAACATGGCGTTTGTCCCACCCATTCCTGGTTTTTGGCCGCTGTCCCCTGCGGCGCTGCTTATTCCGCTTTTGTCTCTTCCGGCGAAATGACCTCGTAGGTTTCCGGCTGCAATCCGCGCGTGACGATGACCGTCGTGTATTTGGGTTTGTCATCTACCTTGGAGCCGGAGGAGAACAGGCTTGCCGCGGCCTGGACGATGCCACCGGCCGACGTGCCGCCGAAGGTCGAAACCGTGGTGAGACCTCCGGCAGAACTGGAGCTGTCTGTTGCCGAACGCAGCGAAAGCGAAAGCGTCCCGATCGAACGGGCCAGGGCAATCCTGTTCGCGCCTTCGGTGGTGACCTCTACGGTCACCGAGCTGGCCACCTTCGGACCGGTGTCGCGTGTGTCCGCGCCCTGGTCTACGGTCAGGACCTTGACGTTTTCGAGAACCGTTTCGGTTGTGATGGTCGATCCCGATGCACCCCTTGCGACCTTGGTGACCTCTTCGACCTGACCGGCATCGCGGGTCAAGGTGACGTCGACATGATCGCCGGGGGTAATGAAGCCGCCTACGCCTGCGATCTCGTCGACACGGATCGTCACCGCGCGCATTCCGGGCGACAGCAGGTTGGAAAGCGTGGCGCGGCCACCGGGACCCGACAGTTTCGCAATCAGAACGGGCTCGTTCTGCTCGACCGGAGAAAGAACCACGCGCGATCCTTGCGAGAGCACCTCGTCCACCTTGGCAAAGGCGCCTTGTGGAAGCGCATCGTTCGGCCAGGGAATTTCCGTCAACTGGTCGTTGGATATCTCCATGCCGAAACGCAGAGGTTCCTTGGCGACAACAATCGTCTTGAATTCAACCTTTGGGCCGCTATCCACTTCGACGCGGATCGGTTCTGCGGAATTCACCCTGCTTTTCAGCCAGATATCGGCGGCGAAGATCGAAACGGCGCCCATTACCGCCGCAATGCCGATCATCGTAATAACCTTGCGTTTCACGCCCCAGCTCCCTGCTGCCCGTTTCTTGTTTGTGGGCGGGACGCTACCGGCCAATCCTAAACAAGTTGCAATAGATTGACCTTGCACGGGGGTTTATCGTGAGGGATGGTTAGCGATCGATTACAAGCGACGCTCAAAGCCATTGCGCGGTATTCACGATCTGTTAAGGGCTTGACCCTGAAGCTCGGTCGCATCCTAAACAAAACCATGACAATATCGCGTTGATTCGCCCAAAATCGGAAATGTTTTCGTGACTGACGACGCAACAGACCTTTTTGCCGACCTCGATCCGCCGGCCGCGCAGAAACCGCAATCTGCGCCAGCGCCGCGCCGGAAGCCGGTCGCGGACCGCGCCGAAGAATACAGCGCAGCCGATATCGAGGTTCTGGAAGGGCTGGAGCCTGTCCGGCGGCGGCCGGGAATGTATATCGGCGGCACCGACGAAAAGGCGATGCACCACCTGTTCGCCGAAGTCATCGACAATTCGATGGACGAGGCGGTAGCCGGCCATGCCAGCTATATCGAGGTGGAACTGGATGCGGAGGGTTTTCTGTCGGTCACCGACAACGGCCGCGGCATTCCGGTCGATCCGCATCCGAAATTCAAGTCAAAATCGGCGCTCGAGGTCATCATGACCACGCTGCATGCCGGCGGAAAATTCGATTCCAAGGTCTACGAGACATCCGGCGGTCTGCACGGCGTCGGAGTTTCCGTGGTCAACGCGCTGTCAGATGAGCTTGAGGTGGAGGTGGCGCGCGGGCGCAGGCTCTACAGGCAGGCGTTTTCACGCGGCGTTCCGAAAGGCAAGCTCGAGGATCTGGGAGAAGTTCACAACCGCCGCGGCACCAAGGTTCGCTTCCATCCGGACAGCCAGATATTCGGCAAGTCGGCCCGTTTCGTACCTGCTCGCCTCTACCGCATGGCGCGTTCGAAAGCTTATCTTTTCGGCGGCGTCGAAATCCGTTGGACGTGCGACCCTTCGCTGATTGGCGAAAAGGACGACACGCCGGAAAAGGCGACATTCCATTTTCCTGGAGGACTGAAGGACTTTCTTATCGCCAGCCTCGGCGACGAGCATCAGATCACCAGCGAAGTGTTTTCGGGCAAGAGCGACAAGCGCGGCGGCCACGGTTCGCTCGAATGGGCAGTCACCTGGTATGGCGGCGACGGCTTCCTGAACTCTTACTGCAACACGGTGCCGACCCCGGAAGGCGGAACGCACGAGGCCGGGTTCCGCTCGGTGTTGACCCGCGGCCTGAAGGCCTATGGCGAACTGACCGGCAACAAGCGCGCCTCGATCATTACCAATGACGATGTGATGATCACTGCGGCAGGAATGCTTTCCGTCTTCATTCGCGAACCAGAATTCGTCGGTCAGACAAAAGACAGGCTTGCGACGGTCGAAGCGACCAGGATTGTCGAAAACGCGGTGCGCGACCAGTTCGATCACTGGCTGGCCGACAGCCCACAGCAGGCGACAAACTTGCTCGAATGGGTCATCGCGCGCGCGGACGAGCGCGTCCGAAGGCGTCAGGAAAAGGAAGTCAACCGCAAGAGCGCGGTGCGCAAGCTGCGCCTGCCGGGCAAGCTGGCCGACTGCACGCAAGGGGCGGCCGCAGGCGCGGAACTGTTTATCGTGGAGGGAGATTCGGCCGGCGGTTCGGCGAAACAGGCGCGTGATCGCTCGATGCAGGCGATCCTGCCGTTGCGCGGCAAGATCCTCAATGTCGCCAGCGCCGGCCGCGAAAAGCTGACCGCGAACCAGCAGCTTGCTGACCTGATCCAGGCACTGGGCTGCGGCACGAGACAAAAGTACCGCGAAGAGGACCTGCGCTACGACCGCGTGATCATCATGACCGACGCCGATGTCGACGGCGCGCATATCGCGTCGCTATTGATCACTTTCTTCCATCAGGAACTGCCCGACCTCATCCGGCAAGGCCACCTTTATATGGCGGTGCCGCCGCTTTACCGCATCAGCCAGGGCGGAAAGACGCTTTATGCGCGAACCGATGCGCACAAGGACGAATTGCTCGAGACCGAGTTCAATGGCCGAGGCAAAGTGGAAATCAGCCGCTTCAAGGGTCTTGGCGAAATGCTGCCGAAGCAGCTCAAGGAAACCACCATGGATCCGGCCAACCGCACTCTCCTGCGCGTCCAGATGATCGAGGACGCCGAAGCGACAAGTGCCGCGGTGGACGCGCTCATGGGCACCAAGCCCGAAGCGCGTTTCCGGTTCATCCAGGAACGCGCGGAATTCGCTCAGGAACTCGACATCTGACCGCGAAGCACATCCATCGGCCGTTATGCTTGCGCCTGGCCGAAAAAATCGGCGGTTGAGAAACAACACTACGCTTTCGTTGCGAAAATCGTATTGTCATGCTAATATAAAGCGGTGCTTGTATTGCGCGTCCAGCGTGTAAAATCGATCGAAATTCAACAAAATACAAGTACATGGTGGAACCGTTATAGACCAACCTTTTTGCTAGTCGAGGCCAGGTCATACGGTTGGGGCAGAACTTTTCGAAAGGATTGCCCCGATGCCGGAAGATGCACCTGCTGAAAACCCCGACAGTTTCGAAGATCCGTTGCGCTATCAGCCCAAGTGGAGCAATCCGGTTTTTGTCTCAGGGATCCTCGTTGGCGCGGTTTTGGCGTTCGCTGGTTATGTCGGACCGTCGATCTCGTCCGACCTTTCAAGCATTTCATCAACATTCCTGCTGATCAGCGGGGTAAGCATCATATTCGGCGCGTTCGGCGCCAACGCTTCCTACAAACGCAAAGGCATCGTCGTCGGCGGTGTCGCATCGATCGCGCTGATGGCGTTTGCGACGTTTCACTATTTCCAGCAGAAGGAAATCGGCATCCTGCAGATCAGGGGCGATGTAAAGGACATCCGCGCCGAGCTGACCGGCAGCAGCGCGCTCCCCGGCGCCCATCACGGAAATTTCCTCGAGTTCCGCTTCCTGCCTGGCGAGGTGGAGATCGATCACCTCAGCCTGGCCATCACGCCTTCCGACGACCGGTTGATCGAGTTCGATTGCATACCGCAATCGGCCCTCACCAGGGCATTTGGCGGCAGCAAGCGGCTGGTATGGCGTTACGACAGCACAAAGGGCGTACTGACCGGAGTGGAAGACGAGAGCAAGGAAGTGCCTGCAGGTCCGTGTTTGGCACCGGGCGAAACGGCCCCGCGCTTCTCACTGCTGGATAGTATCCAACCACTTGCCAGCGCCCATGCGGCGGAATCGATCGAGTCGCTGCTTTACGATCTGGAATCGGAGATCGCCATCGTGCGGCGCAATGCGCGCAGGCAACTGACCGCGCTTGGCAAACAAGCCATCGTGCCGATGATGGACCATTGGGAGCGCCGGTCCGGCGTCTACCGCGTCCGGCTCGGAATCTCCGTGGCGCTTACCGAATATCTGCGCGACCACAAGAACGAGCGAAAGCAGATTTCCGCGCTGCTGTCGGAAAACGACATTCTGAATATCGCATGGGCGGCGGGCGACCGCGACCGCACGTTGCGCATCTATGCGTCCGAATTTCTCTACGACCTTGGCGATCCGCGGGTCATCGCCGCCGCCGATACGGTATTTCCCGCTTCCGACGATGACGGCCGCTACAATCTGGTCCTGATCCTTTCGGGGACTGTCAACGACATCAATGCCACTGAGCGTGCCGAACTGGCCCGCAAACTCGCCGTCTGGAGAAGGCTTGTGGGCCCAAACACACAGGCACTGATCGACAAGGTGAGAAGCCAGCTCGGGTGAGACCGGCATACAAGCCCGATCGGACGATAGTCCGTTTGGTTTCGCAACTGCCTGATTTCTTCTTTCTTTCGCCGGAATTGAACCTAATGTGCCGGTGATGGGCAGGGTTCTAAGTTTTCTGGCATTCGCACTCTTTCTTACAGCGGCATCGTCCGCAAACGGCCAAGTCAGGCAGGCCGACGTGCTTGAGGAGGTAAACAGCGCCAGGGCCGTTGTGACAAAGGACCCGAAGGCGGCAGCGCAAGCGACAAGGCGGTTGGAAGAAATAATTGCCGAACTGGAACCGGAGCAGTTGCTGGAGCGGTATCTGCTCTACGGAACCATCGGCCTTATCGCTCGCAAAAACGAGCGCTACGGAGCGTCGGCGAACGCGTTTCTCAACGCCGCAGAGGCGATCGAAAGCGTTCCCGGACAGACAGACCGGTATGCAGGTTCGCTGGAGGCCGCGGCCCACGCCTTGGGCAAGGACGGTCAACTTGACGAGGCACTATCCACCTTCGCCATGGCGCTCAATATCCGGCAGAAACATCAACTGCTGTCGACACCGTTGGCGATTCAGGCAGCCAGCCAGCATTTGTGGCTGTCGTTAAGGGTTGCGCGGCAAGAAAGTATCCTGGCGGCGCTCAACCAGATTTCGGAGGCAGCAAGCGGTCACACCGGCAAGGGCGATATCCAATTGGCCGGCGCCTATGTTGCCATGGCCGGGGCGCTCGTCCAGCTTGGCCTCTACGGTCAGATGACGCAGATCGCTGACTTGGCGTCTGCGATGATGAGCTCGATCAGGCTCGATTACGAACTCGGTAGTGCCGACGCCGGCAACAAAGCTGGCATCTGCAACGGCATTGCCAGCAATTCCAGCCTTTTGGCGGAAATTCTGTCCTCTGCCGGCGAGTTCTACCGTGCGGGGTTATTACTACATGATCCCGCCTTCGAATCCTTCTGCGGAAGCCTTGTAAACGAGGGAAATCTTCACAACACGAGGCTTTCCCAAGCCATGCTATCGCTTGCGGGCGGCAATGCTCTGGCGGCCGAGACCCGGCTGATCGAAGCGCGTAAGTTACGTTCCGCGCATACGAAAACGGAGGATGCGGTGTGGGCCGATTCACTGCTGGCTGCGACCCGAACGCAGCTCGGATTTCTGGGACAGGCTGCCAATGATCGCGCAAGGATCGAAACCGGGACGGACCTCTTCCATTCCCATCGCCAGATCGAATGGATGATTTCCGGCGCTTATCACGCGTTCCTGTCTGACAACGATGGCCTTGCACTGGAAAAGCTCGAAAAAGCGGAAAGCATTGCCGGCACACTTCGGGCGAATGATTGGTATCTGCACGCACGGATAGCATATTTCAGGGCTTACCTGCTGACGGACCATGGCGATTTTGAAACTGCCGAAACGGTTGTGCGGGAATTCCGGAAGCTGCGGGCACGGATTCTGGCCGAAGCCGGTGTCGGTGCGGAGAATTCCGTAACGAGTCCACCCGTCGCTCAGTCGGTCGAGCGGATGGAAGTACTTTACGAATTGCTCCGGTCGGCCCTGACCGGCGATCGCGAAAACGCCGAAAGCACGTTGCAACGCTTTAAGAAGTTCGGCGCGCCGACGGCGCCGGAGACAACCTACTTCGCCCAAATCGCTTATCTTGGCGCCTGCATCGTCACGAAGGATTTGAGCGCCTGCGAATTCGACATCCGGTCAGCCTTCGACCTGCCTGTCAATGTCCCCTACATGCGAGCGGAGTTTGTGAGCGGCCAGAACGCATACAATTTGTCGGGCGACAGGTTCAGATTCGGTCCACTGCGCAAAAGAATGTACGAGCGGATTTCATCCCTGCTCTGGACCGCCAGTAAGGCCGCCCGGCGAAAAGCAAGAAAGGATTCGCCGGACGATCCGGACTGGGAGCGGTTGTCGGCCCAGATTGCCGGAGCCGATCTCGCATTCGAACTCGCACAATTGCTGGCAGAGGGCGCGGCAAATACCGCCGCGGTTCAGGTCAACGCGAGGTTAGCGGCCGGTTCCGGCCCATTGGCCGCATTGCTGCGGCAACGCCAGGAATTGTCCGCGCAAGTATTGCGCAAGGCGAACTTTTTGCTGGAAGATGGTGGGGATGCGCTTCCTGACGAAGATCTGGAACAGCTCGCCGCGATCGACAAACGCATCGCTAATGAACATCCCGATTACATCGTGCGGTACAAGCTTCCCTCGCTTGGTTATTACAGGCTGAAACCTCTGCTGCGTGACGACGAAGCCGTCGTGCTCGTCAATTCGCTCGATAAAGCAAGCGATATTTTTGTCGTAACCAATCAGACATTGAACTGGCGGCGTCTTGACGTTCCGCTTTCGACGTTGTCGGCCAAAATTGCACATTTGCGCTCCGGCCTTGATCCCACGGGTGGCACGCGAGCGGCAACTCCACTGACGGCCCGTTACGGTCGCAATGATTTCGACCGCAACGCGGCTTACGATCTCCATGAGCTTCTCTTCGAAGGCATGGACGAACTGACAGAGGGAAAAACGTTGCTCGTATCGGCAAACGGGCCGTTGTCCTCGCTGCCGTTTTCCGTACTGGTGACCAGCAAGCCCTTGGGCAACGGTTCTGCGCTGGCTGATATGCGCGATACCGCGTGGCTAATAGAGAAAAACCCAATTCTCGTAATACCGACAGTGGCCAGCCTTGGTGCAAGGCGACTAAAAATCGGTAATACCGCTGTAACAAGCGGATTTGTCGGGTTCGGCGATCCGGTGTTCCGGACCGAAGAACGTGCCGATGAGACTTCCGTACTGGCCAATCTTGTGCCGCTGCCGGGTACACGCGAGGAAATAAACGGGCTGGCAAGCCTATTCGAACCCGAGGCAACGGAAATATTCCTGGGACGTAATGCCACCGAGACGGCATTGAGACAGGCAAAGCTTGAAAATCGCCGGATTCTGGCATTTGCGACGCACGGGCTGATGGCCGGAGAAATTGGCGACGGCAGCGAACCCGGTCTTGCGCTGACAGTTCCGAAAAAGCCGGAAACCGCACGCGCCGACGATGACGGATATCTCAGTGCCTCGGAAGCGTCGACGCTCAAAATCAATGCAGAGTGGCTTCTCCTGTCGGCCTGCAATACGGCTTCAGCGGCAGACAATCCGGATTCGGGCGGCTATTCCGGCCTCGCACAGGCCTTCCTCTTTGCCGGGGCAAAATCGATCCTGGTTTCACATTGGCCGGTAAGCGACGATGCAGCGCCGCATCTCACCGTCGACATGATCAGATGGCACGAGGAGAATCCGGAAAGATCGAAAGCTGCGGCGCTACAGCACGCAATGCTGTCCATGATTGACGATCAGGAAAACCCGGCGCTTGCCCATCCATCCAAATGGGCGCCATTTGTATTGTTTGGCGCCACCGGACAGTGATCTGCTCAAGCGGCAGCAATCGCCAGAGCATGTCCGCGCGCGTTTTCTCTCAACCGGTCGATATGGATCGATTTCAGCAAATCGGCCAGCTCGCGGTCCTCTTCCCGCGGACCCTGCTGGCCGGGCGCGGCGTTCAGAACCGTCAGCATCGACCAGGTGACTTCCTGCACGCCGGCCACGCGTTTGCCGCGTGCAACATCGCGCCAGATGGCGATTGCGTTCAGCATCGCGTCATGCAGGTTTTCCGCAAGGCCGCTCGCGCGGAACAGCGCCTTTAGCGCCATGTTGCGGCCATCCGACAGCAGCGAACGGACGCGCCGCTGGTTCTGGCCTGACAATGCCACCAGCGCGGCGGCGAAAAAATCAATCTTGCCGTAAGCTACGGTTCTGACCAGAAACCCCGGTGTCAGGTCTCCGCGAATGCGCAGATGCTCGACCAGAGCGCCATATTCCTCGAACGCCGTGCTGTCGATCAGGCTGACAGATGCCTTGATGCACGCGTCTCGGACCATGCGCTCGGCCCTCGCCTGACCGATCGATGCCACGACCAGCGGCAACTGGCGCAGCGCTTCCGACAACTTGACGACAAGAACGTGACGTACATCCGGCGGCAACCGGCGATCTTCCAGAAGCGCACCGCGAACCGCCGCGTCATGCCCAAGGCGCTCGGCCAGCCGGCGGAAGCTCAGATCGGCGATTTCGGCGCCGGTGTTGTTGATCAGTTCCAGGCAGGCGGGGGCCTCTGCAACTTCAGCAATGGCCGCCGCAAGCGATCTGGACACACGCGGACGGCTTGCGATCAGTTGCTGTACGCGGCCACTTCCTGCAGCCACGCGATCGATCAGTTCGCCGTCGGTCAACTGGTTGGAGCGAACCAGCACAAATGCCGCGACTTCAGCCTGGTCGGCGGCAAGCGCCGACACGATCTGGATGGGCGCGTGCGGGCTCATCGACAGCGGTTCGGCCATCGCCGCCCTAACCTTCGGCGACGGGTCGTCAAGCAGCAGTGTCAGCGCTGCTTCGGCGGCGCAGCGGTCTTCAAACGAAAGATCCGAACCGATATAGGCGCGCGCCAGCGCGTTGGCCGCAGCGGCGCGCTCGTTGACCCGAGCCGTATCCACCCATTTGAGGAAATGCTGTACGATCATGCGTGAGCCTGGAACCCCAACTCGAACCTCATTTCGGCCAAGCTATCCGGCAAATGGTTTACGAAGGGTTCACCATGTTTGATAAGAAAGCGGAAAGGTGGATTCGCCGCCCGCCGTTCCATAACGCGACACAGGAAAACTGCGATGCCGGGATTGTATCTGGAGGAGTTCGAACCGGGAAAAGTGTTCCGTCATGCACTTCGGCGCACGGTAACGGAGGCGGACAACGTTCTGTTTTCGACCATGACGCTGAACCCGCAACCGCTGCATATCGATTTCGATTTTGCTTCGAAATCCGAGTGGGGCCGACCGCTCGTCAACTCGCTGTTCACGCTCGGCGTGATGATCGGCATAGCCGTCAACGACACGACAGTCGGAACGACGGTCGGCAATCTCGGCATGACCGACACCAAGTTTCCCCATCCTCTGTTTCACGGCGATACGGTGCGCGTGGAAACCGAGGTCAAATCGGTGCGCGAATCGAAATCGAAACCGGATCGCGGCATCGTCGAATTCGAGCACCGCGCCTACAATCAGAATGACGTTCTGGTGGCGATCTGCACACGCCAGGCCATGATGCTCAAACGGCCTGTGGAGTAGTATCTTGCGTTCTTGGCTCTTCGTACCGGGAGATTCGGAAAAGAAACTTCTCAAGGCGCTGCAATCGGGCGCCGACGCGCTGATCATCGATCTGGAGGATTCGGTTGCGCCCGACGCCAAGCCGGCGGCGCGCGCACTCACCGCATCCTTCATCGCCGCCCATCGCACCTCCGCGGCGCCTGTACTCTATGTGCGCGTCAACGCCCTCGATACCGGAATGACACGAACCGATCTGGAAGCGGTGATGCCGTCGGCGCCGGCAGGCGTCATGCTGCCGAAAGCTTGCGGCATTGCTGCGGGTGAAACGGCATCGCGAATGCTGGACGAGATGGAAGCCGTTTGCGGGCTTCCGACCGGTTCGACCAGGTTGTTGCCGCTGATCAGCGAAACCGCCGCAAGCGTACTGGCAATCCCGACCTGGTGCGAACCGCTGTCCAGGCTCAGCGGTTTGACCTGGGGCGCCGAAGACCTGTCGGCCGACCTCGGCATCGCCAATCCGCGAGATGCCGATGGCGGCTATACCGGTGTTTTCCGCCACGCGCGAATGATGACC
>JBFIBB010000019.1:0-24968 GCA_041582695.1 Rhizobiaceae bacterium | reverse complement strand
TCCGGGTTGGTCACCGCCTGGCGCTTGGCCGGTTGGCCGACCAGAATCTCGCCATTGTCGCCCTTGACGATCTTGTAGGGAACGAGGTCCTTGTCCTTCTTGGTGATCGGGTCGTCGAAGCGGCGGCCGATCAGGCGCTTGATCGCAAACAGCGTGCCTTCCGGGTTGGTCACCGCCTGGCGCTTGGCCGGCTGGCCGACCAGCCGCTCGCCGTCATCGGTGAAGGCGACGATCGAAGGCGTCGTGCGCGCGCCTTCCGCATTTTCGATGACTTTGGCGTCCTTGCCGTCCATGACTGCGACGCAGGAGTTGGTGGTTCCCAGGTCGATACCGATTACTTTTGCCATTTTTCTCTCCGTTTAAGCAGGCTGGCGTCGGACCCTTGCGGCGTACCCTTTGCAGCCCCTGATGAGGATGGTTTTTCAGGCCCCCGTGGAACTCACGAAAGCGTTGCGGCGTATATAAGGAGCGGTGTTGGGGAGTGCAAGGCGTCTGAGAGCGGCCAAATGGCTCAATTCAAGGGATAATCGGCTGACCGGCCGCCCCTCCGCCGTTATCCCCCAGCTTGTATGGTTATGACGCACAAACCGCTTCCCGGCGTTCCGGCCGAACTTCCGGAAGCCTTGCCGGAAAGGGAGGCGCCAGGCGAGCGACCATCGGTCTCTCCCTGAGTGCGAAATGCAAGACAGGACAGAGGGCAGTGAAGGCGAAACCGGCGGCCGCGGGCTGTCAGACCGCCGCCCAGCCGCCGCTTTTGCCCGATGCGTAGATTGCGTCGAGCACCTTCTGGTTCTTCACCGAATCCTCGAGGCTGAACGCCCTTGCCTCGCCGCGCGTGGCGCGCACGAAGGCCTCGACCTGGCACTGGTACTGGTTGATCCCGGTGTAGCGGAAGATGCGCGCCTCGCTGTGCGCGGCGTTGTGCAGCCGCACCTCATCGCCCTCGTAGAGATTGGAATTGAACGGGCTCATTACCTCGATGAAGCCCTTGTCGCCATGAAAGGCGATGTGCTGGCGGTTGGCGAGCTGGGTCGAAATGTAGAATGTCTGCTCGAACGAGCCGTAGTCGGCGCGCACCGAGGCATAGCGGTCGGTGCCGAATTTTGGATCGGTTTCGACGGCGGCATGCACCCGCGCCGGCTCCGCGCCGGTGGCGAAGCGCGTCGTCACCGTCGGGTAGACTCCGATATCGGGAATGACGCCGCCGCCGAGTTCGGGCCGGTTGCGCATGTTGTCCGGGTCGACGTTGAAATAGGTGAAGGCGGCATCGACCTGGCGCAGCGTTCCGATGGAGCCCTCGGCGATCAGGTCGCGCACCTTCAGCCATTGCGGGTGATAGGTCACCATGAAGGCTTCCGAAACGATGACGCCGTTTCGGTCCCGCGCGGCGATCACCGGCTCTATGTCGGCGGCCTTCAGCGCCAGCGGTTTTTCGACGAGCACGTGCTTTTTGGCGTCCGCGGCGCGAATCGCCCATTCGACATGGGCGTCGGTGGTCAGCGGAATGTAGACGCCGTCGATGACGTTGGAATCCAGCATCTCCTGGTAGGAGCCGAAGGCGTGCGGCGCGTTGTAGTTTTCGGCCAGCGCCCTTGCCTTGGTCACGTCGCGGCTGGCGACGGCGGCAATCACGCCGTTTTCCGAGCGCATGATCGCCGGATTGACATGCTGGCGTCCGATCAGCGCAGTCGATACGATTCCCCAACGGAACATGGTTTCTCCTTCCCTCTCTCCTGGCGGTCGCGGATCGCTACCAAGGCTCTATCGTCACTTCCGGCCAGTTTTTCTTCGCCCTTGCACCCTTTTCCTCATGTGTCGCGCGGTTGTCCAGTGCATGGTTTGGCGCGACGCGGAAGGAAAAGATGTCGTCGAGCCCGTAGGGCGCGTAGAGCTCGAGCCGGTCGTCCGCTTGCAATTGCACCGCCACCGAGTGGGTTCTGGAGGCGAAGTGATCGATAGCGTGACGGCAGTCGCGATAGGGCGGACATTTGCGGCCGAACTTTTTCTCGTACCACAGGTGCACGCGCGCCTCGTTGCGGATTTCCACCGGAACCGGCAACCCGTCGAATATCCCGATTCCGGCGACGATGACCCCGTCCTCCGCATCGTAGGACAGGTCTTCGCGGTCATAGTAAAACAGGTCGATGTCCTTGACGCCGTGGCCGGATGGCCTGCCCGTGAGATGGTTCCAGACCGAGTTGTAGAGCACGCCGGAGACGATCCACCAGTCCGGCAGGCCGAGCGTCCGACCGCGCAGCAGCGCCTCGCGGGTCAGCGGATCGCTCCATATGATGTCGAGGAAGACCCGCCGCTGATCGTCGAACGGCAGGCCCGAATAACGCAGGTGGTTCATCGCCCGACTAAGCAGCGATTCGCCTCGTTGCGGCAAGTCCTAGCCCCGCAGCACCCCGCCAGTCTGCTTTGCCACATTGCCGGTGATCTTCGCGGCGAGCTGCTCGAAATCCTCGTCGGTCAGCGTGCGCTCGACCGGTTGGATCGCCACTTCTATGGCGATCGATTTCTTGCCCTCGCCCAGCGCCGCGCCTTCGAAAATATCGAATACGGTGACATTGGTGATCAGCTTCCTGTCGGCGCCGGCCGCCGCGCGCAGCACGCTCGCCGCCTCGACCGACTTGTCGACGACAAAGGCGAAGTCGCGCGTCACGGCCTGGAAGGCGGAAAGGTCGAGCCGCGGCTTGGTTTTCGTCGGCTTCTGTTTCGCCTCGGGAATGGCGTCGATGAAGACCTCGAAACCGGAGAGCGGCCCCTCGACGTCGAGCGCCGCGAGCGTTCTCGGATGAAACTCGCCGAATGTGCCGAGCACTGTTTTCGGTCCGAGCTTGATCGTGCCGGAGCGGCCCGGATGGTACCAGCCAGGCCCGCCAGCCTCGACCTGCAGATTGGCGACGGGCGCGCCGCAGGCTTCCAGCACCGCAAAGGCGTCCGCCTTGGCGTCGAACACGCCGACCTCGGCCGCCGCGCCATCCCAGTGCCGGCCGGCTCCGGTGAGCCTGGCGGTGCCGCGGCGGATGCCGGAAGCAACCCGGCGCTGTCCCTCGGGCGTGTCGTTCTCGTAGGTTCCCGACACCTCGAACAGCGCCACATCGCCGTGTCCCCGGTCGGCGTTGCGCTGCGCGGCGGTCAGCAGTCCGGGCAGCAGCGATGGCCGCATGTCGCTCATGTCGGCGGCGATCGGATTGGCGAGCTTCAATTCCTTCTGGCCGCCGCCGAACAGCTCCGCATGCGCCGCCGGAATGAAGGACCAGTTGACCGCCTCCATCATGCCGCGCGCCGCCAGCACCCGCTTGGCCTGGCGGGTGCGGATTTGCAGCGTGGTCAGAATCCGGCCGTTGACGGCGTCGTGGCTGGCCATCGGCTGCGGCGCGATGTTGTCGACGCCGTGAATGCGCATCACCTCTTCCACCAGATCGGCCTTGTCGTCGACATCGGGACGCCAGGACGGCACCACAACCTCGACCGTGTCGCCGTCGCCGTTTGCGGTAAAACCGAGCCGTTCGAGGATCGCCAGCGCTTCGCCGCGTTCCACGTCCACGCCGGTCAGGCGCCTGATCTCGGAGAGCGGAAACGAAACCGTCTTCGGCGTGTGGCCGGCATAGCCCACGACCTCTGCACCGGTCGGCGTGCCGCCGCAAAGCTGGGTCACCAGATGGGTGGCAAGCTCCATTCCCGAAACCATGAATTCCGGATCGACGCCGCGTTCGAAACGGTAGCGGGCGTCGGTAATGATGCCAAGGTTACGGCCGGTGCGCGCGATGTTCATCGGATTCCACAGGGCCGATTCGATCAGCACGTCTGTCGTGGTCTCGTCGCAGCCCGAATGTTCGCCGCCCATCACGCCGGCAATCGACTCCACGCCGTTGTCGTCGGCGATGACGCAGTTGTCAGGCCCGAGCTCGTATTCGCGCCCGTCGAGCGCCAGAACCTTTTCGCCTTCCGATCCGCGCCGCACGACCAGATTGCCGGCGACTTTGGTCGCGTCGAACACATGCAGCGGCCGCCCGCGGTCGAAGGTGACGTAGTTGGTGATGTCGACCAGAGCGTTGATGGGCCGCAGCCCGATGGCGATCAGCCGCTGCTGCATCCATTTCGGGCTCGGTCCGTTCTTCACGCCCTTGACCATGCGCAGCGCAAATCCGGGGCAGAGATCGGGCGCATCTATTCGCACCTTGACCGGACATTCGCCCGCGCCGTCGGCAGGCCGCACCGAGCCGTCCTTCAACGCGCCCAATCCCGCGGCCGCCAGATCGCGCGCGATGCCATAGATCGAGGTGCAGTCCGGCCGGTTCGGCGTCAGCCCGATCTCGATCACCGGATCGTCGAGCCCGGCCCAGGCCGCGAAGCTCGCTCCCACTGGCGCGTCCTCGGGCAGGTCGATGATGCCGTCATGCTCGTCCGACATCTGCAGCTCGCGTTCCGAGCACATCATGCCGTGGCTTTCGACGCCCCTGATCTTGCCGACCGACAGCGTCAGGTCGATGCCGGGCACGTAGGTGCCGGGCGCGGCGAAGGCGCCGACGAGGCCGGTCCGTGCATTGGGCGCGCCGCAGACGACCTGGATCGGTTTGCCGTCGCCCTTGTCCACAGAGAGCACGCGCAGGCGGTCGGCGTCGGGATGCTGCTTGGCCTCGATCACGCGGGCGATTGTGAACGGCTTCAGCGCCGCCTTGTCGTCGACGCTTTCAACTTCCAGCCCGATCATCGTCAGGCGCTCGCAGATGTCTTCAAGCGAGGCGTCGGTGTCGAGATGGTCTTTCAGCCAGGAGAGTGTGAATTTCATTGTTTCCGCTCTTTGAAAAGCAAACTTGTAGCCAGTATCCGGCAATCTTTGTGACGCAGATTAATTGATTCGATTTCCGCAATGGTTTTTTTTGCTAGATTGATAAGTTCTTTTGCTCGATCGTTAGTAAACAATCCCGCGATCGGAGGCATGTAGTCTGCTTTATGACGTTCCGTTTGTAGCGTAACAATCGCAAGCCCGATTTTTCTCAATCGTGGAACATCTTTTAGCGGAGACTGACTAAATGCATTTTTGAGTGGACCGTGATCCAACGCCCGATACGCACGTTTGTATTCTTCGGATGATCTCGGTGCAGAGTGGGTAACATAATCCGCACAAAGTTTGTCAATTGCGTGGAAGACAGCGTAGTACGCCGTACTTATTGAGCGTCGGCGAAATGCTGTGCTGCGGCTGCCACGTTCTGCCAGCTCGAACGCAGCATCAAGCATCCGGGCTGCCATGGTAATACTGCCCATGTTATCCGACATCCTCATCAGGAGTTTCGTCGGTTGCTCCTTGGCGCTGCGTTTCTAAAATAACAAATCTATCTTCACCTTGCTTACGCAGCTTTTGCTGTATTTTATCTACGACGTCTATTAGAATGTTAGTAGGAACAGGTTTGGATACATGTGTAGTCATTCTAATAATGAATGTACCATCAAAATCTTTTTCTTCGATGACTCCAGTATCACCAATTCCGTAAGTTGCAAAATTTTTCCGGAGTATTGGTTCCGCAACAGCTTTCACTTCCTCTTCTGTGAGGTACTTCATCTTGGCGGTATTCATTTGTGAATCCTCTGAAAACTCTAGAGTACAGCACTTCGGTTGTATTTGCACACAGTTTACCCGCTCAACCCGGCAAACAGCGTCGGCATGTCGAGCGGGCGGAACCCGTAATGCGTCAGCCAGCGCACGTCAGCGTTGAAGTAGTCGCGCAGGTCCGGCATGCCGTATTTCAAGGTCGCGATGCGGTCGATGCCCATGCCCCAGGCAAAGCCCTGATACTCGTCGGGATCGAGCCCGCCGAAACGCAGCACGTTTGGATGCACCATCCCGCAGCCGAGAATTTCCATCCAGTCGCTGCCCTCGCCGAAGCGGATTTCGCCAGGCTTCGACCGGTCGCACTGGATGTCGACCTCGAGTGACGGCTCGGTGAACGGAAAGAAGGACGGGCGGAAGCGCATGTTCAGATGCGGCACCTCGAAGAAGGCCTTGCAGAACTCCTCCAGAACCCATTTCATGTTGGCGACATTGGCGCTCTTGTCGATTACCAGCCCCTCGAGCTGGTGGAACATCGGCGAATGGGTTGCGTCGGAATCGCAGCGATAGGTCTTGCCCGGAATGACGATGCGGATCGGCGGCTTCTGCGCTTCCATCGTACGGATCTGCACCGGCGATGTGTGGGTGCGCAGAAGCTTGCGCTCGCCATTCTCGCCAGGGGAGAAGAAGAACGTGTCGTGCATCTCGCGGGCCGGATGACCCTCGGGGAAATTGAGCGCGGTGAAGTTGTAATAGTCCGTCTCGATGTCGGGACCCTCGGCGATGGCAAAGCCGAGATCGCCGAAGATCGCCGTGATCTCGTCGATCACCTGGCTGATCGGATGGATGCGGCCGGTTGCCGTCGGCGCAGGCTGCACGGGCAGGGTCACATCGACCTTCTCGGTCTCCAGCCTGGCGGCGATGCCGGCTTCGGCCAGGGCGGCCTTTCGCGCTGCAAGCGCCTCGGCGATGCGGTTCTTCAGCCCGTTCAGAGCCGGGCCCATCACCTGGCGCTCCTCCGGGCTCATGCCCCCGAGCGTCTTCATCTTCTCGGAGATCGAGCCCTTCTTGCCGAGCGCCGCAACGCGCACCGCCTCGATCGCCTGCTCGTTCGCCGCCGCCTCTATCTCGGCGGCTATCGTCGCTTCCAGTTGTTCCAGTTCACTCATGGTGTTCCGCTTCCGGGCAATGAAAAACCCGCGCCAGCCCTGCCAGCGCGGGTTCCCGTTACATTATTTTCGAAGCTTCGGGAAACGCTGGCTTAGGCAACAGCGCTTTCAAAAGCATTCGGTGTGGTGTCTTTGAGGTATTCGAGCGCCGACTTGGCCTGTTTGACCAGCGCGCCGAAAGCCGCCGGCTCATGGATGGCCATGTCGGAAAGCACCTTGCGGTCGATCTCGATGCCTGCCTTGTTGAGCCCGTCGATGAAACGGCCGTAGGTCAGTCCGTGCTCGCGGGTCGCCGCGTTGATGCGCTGGATCCACAGCGCGCGGAAATTGCGCTTTTTGGCGCGCCGATCGCGCGTGGCGTACTGGTTGGCCTTCTCGACCGCCTGCTTGGCGATGCGGATGGTGTTCTTGCGGCGGCCGTAAAAACCCTTGGCGGCTTTCAGGACCTTCTTGTGTTTGGCGTGGGCGGTAACGCCTCTCTTTACGCGTGCCATGTCATGATCTCCTTGGCGTGTGCGGGGCCTTACAGGCCGCCACCGTTGGGCAGGTAGTTCTTGATGACCTTCTTGGCGTCAGCCTCGGGAAGGACCATCGTTCCGCGCGCGTCGCGGATGAACTTGTTGCTGCGCTTGATCATGCCGTGGCGTTTGCCGGCGGCCGCTACCTTGACCTTGCCGTTCGCCGTGATCTTGAACCGCTTCTTGGCAGCGGATTTGGTCTTCATCTTGGGCATTTTGCTTCTCCGGTTTTGTCGCTCGCAACCGCAGGGCTTTCGCCCATTCCTTCGCCCGGAACCGTTATCGGCCGGTTTGCGCGGATTGCATTGCTGTCAGCATTAAGGAACCGCCACGGCATGCCCTGCCGGGCGGTTCGGAACGCGGGCTTATAACGGGCTGGCGAAATTAGTGCAATGGCAAAATCGCAAGCCGCGTGATCCAGCCTGCGGTGTGCAAATCGCCGGCTGTCATAACAATGCCTTATTGAACCGGCGTTTGCGGAATTTGAAACCGGACATCTATATGCCTGCCATTCTGATAAAACGACCCATCGTTTCCGACATTCCCGTTGCAATCGCTGTCTCGGCGTGGCTGCTCGCCACTGCCAACGCCACATTCTGGGCCAGGGGCGCGACCTATTTTGCCGGCCATCCCGCTACGCTTCTCGCACTCGGCTCGGGGCTGTTTGCGCTGCATGTCGCCGGGTTCCTCGCCATTTCGGTCAGATACCTCATCAAGCCGGTCTACATTTTCGCTATCCTGGCTGCGGCCGCGTCTTCCTGGTACGCCGATTCCCTCGGCGTGATCATCGATCGCGACATGATCGGCAACGCTGCGACCACCACGGTGAACGAGGCCAAACATCTCGTCACCGCCCGCTTCGTGCTGCACATGATTATTTTCGGGATTTTGCCGTCGCTGGCCCTTGCCTGGGTGCGCATTGACCACCGGACATTTGGCCGCAAGGTGGCGCAACACTTGCTGGTCATCGCTCCCTGCCTGCTGCTCGCGGGCGGCGTCACCATGCTCAAATACCGCGATTTTGCCTCGACCTTCCGTGAGCATCGCGATCTGATGGCGAGTCTCAATCCGGCTGCTCCGATCGTCGCGGCGGTAAAGTATGGCAAGACATTTATTGTCGACGAAAACGTCGTCGTCGCGCCGCTCGGCCTTGACGCCGGTGATGCCGAGCCCGGTTCCCATCCCGAGAAACCACACGTGCTTGTCGTCGTCGTAGGCGAGACGGCGCGCGCGCAGAACTTTTCGCTTTACGGCTACGGTCGCGAGACCAATCCGGTCCTCAAGGCGCATGACAATGTGTTTGCGTTCGCCAACACGACGAGCTGTGGCACTTCGACGGCGGTTTCCGTTCCGTGCATGTTTTCCGTCTATGACCGCAGCGAATACAGCGAAAGCAAGGCCAAGAGCACCGAAAACGTCATCGACGTGCTCGAGCATGCCGGGGTTCACACTGAGTGGTGGGACAACAACACCGGCAGCAAGGGCGTGGCGCTTCGCACGGTCGAGCGCTATTTCGCCGTCGGCGACGATGCCCGCTTCTGTGCGGATGGCGAGTGCCGCGACGACATTCTGGTCGACAAGCTGAAACAGGAACTTCCGAAGGTCACAGGCAATACCGTGTTCGTGATGCACCAGATCGGAAGCCACGGCCCCGCCTACTATCTGCGCTACGCGGAGGAGACCGCGCCGTTCAAGCCCGATTGTCGGTCTGCCGATTTTGCCGACTGCACCGACGCGGAACTGCGCAACGCCTATGACAATACAATTGCCCATACGGACAAGTTTCTGGGCGAAGTCATCGACGCACTGTCGGCTCAAAGCGGCCATATCGTGGGCTCAATGCTCTACATGTCGGATCATGGCGAATCGCTCGGGGAGAACGGGCTATATCTGCACGGCGCTCCCAGGTTCATAGCGCCGGACGAGCAGACGCATATCCCCTTCGCTGCCTGGCTTTCGCCTGAGTACGTTACCGAAGAAGAGGTCGATCTCGCATGCATTCGGGCCCGTACCGGCGGCCCCTATTCGCACGACAATCTGTTCCATACCGTACTTGGCATAATGGAAGTGGGGACGGCGGTCTACGATCCGCAAAAGGATGTGTTTGCCGGATGCACGGAGATCGAAACAGTCCACCTGTTGAACGACAGGCAGCAGCAGCGCAATTCCCGGTAATTTGCTTTGGATCCCCTTCGGTAGGCCGGCCGCGCAACACCAGCGGCTGCCGTAACGCTCCGCGCGCGGCGCGATCGCTGGCCTACCGCTGGCAAATACAGTTGCCGGAGCCACGCGCCGCTGGAATAATACGTGGCGCAAATCGCGCAGCATATTTTAGCGTTATCTGTCAGTGTAGGGCTCTGGAGGATCAGTCCATGAGCGAACCGGTCGAGGCCGAAAAGGCCGCAATAGCAGCGCCGAAGCGCGAACGTGGCGGACGAATGGCGCGGCGCGAGGCGCGCTCGGGCGGCCCGGCCGGCGTTCACCGCCCCTATATCGTCCGCAACATTCCGCCTTACGACATCATGTCGGAGGAAAATCTTGTCCGTATCGAACACACCGCCGACAGGATTCTCGCGGAAGTCGGCATCGAGTTCCGCGACGATCCAGCCGCGCTCGCTCACTGGAAACGCGCCGGGGCGCAAATCGACGGCGAACTGGTCAGGTTCGAGCCGGGCATGCTGCGGGAGATTTTGAAGACCGCGCCCCGCGAATTCACACAGCACGCCCGCAATCCCGCGAACAATGTCACTATCGGCGGCAGCAGCGTCGTCTTCGCGCCGTCCTATGGTTGCCCCTTCGTGATGGATCTCGACAAGGGGCGCCGCTACGGAACGATCGAGGATTTCCGCAATTTCGTCAAACTGGCGCAGTCCTCGCCCTGGTTGCACCATTCCGGCGGCACGATCTGCGAGCCGGTGGATGTTCCGGTCAACAAGCGTCATCTCGACATGGTCTATTCGCATATCCGCTATTCGGACCGCGCCTTCATGGGTTCGGTCACCGCCGAAGCGAGGGCGGAGGATTCCATCGAAATGTGCCGCATCCTTTTCGGCGCCGATTTCGTCGAGCATAACTGCGTCATAATGGGCAACGTCAATGTCAACTCGCCCCTGGTCTGGGACGCGACGATGACGACGTCGTTGCGCGCCTATGCCCGCGCAAACCAGTGCGCCGTCGTGGTTCCATTCATCCTGGGCGGCGCCATGGGCCCTGTCACCAATGCCGGCGCCATTGCCCAGTCGCTCGCCGAGACGATGGCCGGTTGCGCCCTGACCCAGCTCGAACGGCCAGGCGCGCCGGTGATCTTCGGCAATTTCTTGTCCTCGATGTCGCTGCGTTCCGGTTCGCCGACCTTCGGCACGCCGGAACCTGCAATCGGTTCCATGGTGATCGGCCAGCTTGCCCGCCGTCTCGGCCTGCCGCTTCGCTGTTCCGGCAATTTCACCACCTCCAAACTGCCAGACGCGCAGGCGATGAACGAATCGACCATGTCGATGCTGGCGGCGATCCACTGCGGCGCCAATTTCATCCTGCATTCGGCCGGATTCCTCGACGGACTACTGTCGATGTCCTACGAGAAGTTCATGATGGACGCCGACATGTGCGGCGCGCTGCATTCCTATCTTGACGGCGTCAAGGTCGACGACAATCAACTGGCGATGGATGCCTTCATCGAGAACGGGCCCGGCCAGCATTTCTTTGCCTGCGCCCACACCATGGCCAATTACGAAACGGCGTTCTGGGATTCGGAAATGGCCGACAACGAGCCGTTCGAAAAATGGGAGGCGGCAGGCTCCCTCGATGCCGCGACAAGGGCCAACAAGCTCTGGAAGAAGAAGCTTGCAGAATACGAGGCGCCGCCGCTCGATCAAGGCATCGACGAGGCGCTTCAGGCGTTCATCGCCAGGAAAAAAAGCACCATGGACGATGCCTGGTATTGACCCGTGCTCAGCCCCGCCCGCGATAGGGCGGCACGCCCTGGTCGGGCAGCCACAGTCCGGCCGGCGGTTCGCCGGACTGCCAGAACACGTCGATCGGAATGCCGCCGCGCGGATACCAGTAGCCGCCGATGCGCAGCCATTTGGCCTTCGTGGCCTCGGCGATCCTGCGGCCGACCATGATCGTGCATTCCTCATGAAATGCGCCATGGTTGCGGAACGAAGTAAGGAACAACTTGAGCGACTTGGATTCGACCAGCAGCCGGTCGGGAACGTAGTCGATCACCAGATGCGCGAAATCCGGCTGGCCGGTCATAGGGCAGACGGAGGTGAATTCCGGGCAGGTAAACCGGACCACCGCCGGCGCGCCGTCATGGTCGAAGGGAACGGTTTCAAGAACTGCGTCACCCGGCGAAGCGGGCGTTTCCGTTGCCGAACCGAGCTGCGTGAGTGTTGTGGTGTCGGTCATGATTTGCCTCCGAATTCCGCTTGCCGCGCCGTGCCGCAAACAGATGCAGCCGTCAAGCTGCATTCATCTTGCCATTCAATGCAAGGCGGACCTTTTCGAACATGAAGAACGATCCCCTCCTGCAACCTTATCAGCTCAAGCACCTGACGCTGAAGAACCGCGTCATGTCGACGAGCCACGAACCGTCCTATTCTGAAGACGGCATGCCGAAGGAGCGCTACCGTCTGTACCATGTCGAAAAGGCGAAAGGCGGCATGGCGCTCACCATGACCGCCGGATCGGCGGTGGTTTCGCGCGACAGCCCGCCGGCGTTTGGCAATCTTCTGGCCTACAAGGACGAGATCGTGCCCTGGCTGAAGGAACTCGCCGACGGCTGCCACGAACACGGCTGTGCGGTGATGATACAGCTTACCCATCTCGGCCGGCGAACGGGTTGGAACAAGGAGGACTGGTTGCCTGTTTTGTCCGCTTCGCCGGTGCGCGAGCCGGCCCACCGGGCTTTTCCCAAGACCATCGAGGACTGGGACATCGACCGCATTGTCGCTGACTACGCCTCGGCCGCACAACGCATGCAGGCAGCCGGCCTCGACGGCATCGAGTTCGAATCCTACGGCCATCTGATGGACAGTTTCTGGTCGCCGGCCACCAATCGCCGCGACGACGAACTGAGCGGCTCGCTCGACAATCGACTGCGATTTACCATGCGGGTGCTCGATGCCGTGCGCGCGGCAACCGGGCCTGATTTCATCGTCGGCATTCGCATGGTTGCCGATGAGGACTGGGAGAAGGGCCTGTCGCGCGAGGAGGGCGTGGAAATCGCCATGCGGCTGAAAAACAGCGGCAATGTCGATTTCCTCAACCTGATCCGCGGCCATATCGATAGCGATGCGGCGCTGTCGAAGGTGATTCCAATACAGGGCATGCCGGCTTCGCCGCATCTGGATTTTGCCGGAGAGGTTCGCGCGGCGACCATGTTCCCGGTCTTCCATGCGGCGCGCATTTCGGACGTGGCCACGGCCCGCCACGCCATAGCCGAAGGCAAGCTCGACATGGTCGGCATGACGCGGGCCCATATCGCCGATCCCCATATCGTCCGGAAGATCATGGAGGGCCGTGAGCACGAGATCCGCCCCTGCGTCGGCGCCACTTACTGCCTCGACCGCATCTACGAAGGCGGGGAGGCGCTCTGCATCCACAATGCCGCGACTGGCCGCGAGGCGACGATCCCGCACGTGATCCCGAAGCTCGAGGGAGCGGGCAAGCGGGTCGTCATTGTCGGCGCCGGCATCGCGGGTCTGGAGGCGGCCCGCGTCGCCGCCGAACGCGGGCACAGGGTAACCGTTCTGGAGGCGTCTTCATCGGCAGGCGGTCAGGTTCTGCTCGCCGCCCGCAATCCGCGGCGCAAGGAAATGATCGGCATCGTCGACTGGAGACTGTCGGAACTCGACCGCCTCGGCGTCGACATCCGCTATGATGTCTGGGCGGAAAAGGACGACGTCCTTTCGCTCGAGCCGGACGCCGTCGTGATCGCCACCGGCGGATTGCCGCAGGCGCCCGAGCTCGAGGAAGGCGATAATCTGGTCACCTCGAGCTGGGATATCATCTCGGGCGCGGTCAAACCGGCCGAGAATGTGCTCGTCTACGACGACAGTGGAGCGCATCAGGGCATGTCGGCGGCCGAAATCGTGGCGCGCGCCGGCTCGGTTACCGAACTGGTGACGCCGGAGCGCTTCTTCGCCCCCGACATGGGCGGCCTCAACCATGTTCCTTACATGAAGCTGTTCCACGAAAAGGGCGTCCGCATCACGATCAATACGAGGCTCCATGCGGCGCGCCGCGACGGCAACCAGCTTGTCGCCATCCTGTCGTCGGACTTTGCCGATGGCTGGCGCGACGAGAGACGGGTCGACCAGATCGTTGTCGAGCACGCCACGGCGCCGCTGGACGAGCTCTATTATGAACTGAAGCCGCTGTCGAAAAACCTCGGCGCAGTCGACTACGAAGCGCTGGTGAGCGTCGGCAAGGCGTTCAAACCCGTCAATGCGGACGGGAAGTTCACCCTGTTCCGGATCGGCGATGCAGTTGCGGCCCGTAACATCCACGCGGCGGTCTATGACGGGATCAGGTACACGCTGTCGCTGTGAATCCGGATGTCAGAGCAGGCGTCGGATTTGCTTGCGAGTCCTGTTGTCGAAATTCCGCTGCGCGGCGATGTGCTGGCGCTTGATATCCGCGATGAGCCCCCTCGCGCGCGCGGAAATCGCCCAGCAGCTCTTTTCGGCCGGAAGTTTTCGCAGGCGCTGCTCGATCAGTTTGGCATAGCGTTCCGCAATCCGGACATGCTGCATCTCGTGGGCGTTGATCACGCTCTCAAAGTGTTTGGCGGTGCGTATGACACTGCGCGGCGATTTCTGTTCGCCGCGCCATTGCGGAAGCCGGATCTGCGCACGCAGACCTACATTCGCGTCGCTGATCCGGCACTCGCCGTCGATCCGGCTCGTGCGGTAGTCGGGAAAGAAATCGATGATGCCGAGCCCGTAAGCGCGGCCGGCGCGCGGTCCGTTGCGCCTTACCGCACTTACCAGTTCCGCATGGCTGGCGCCGGAAATCGGATAGTAGCTCTTCTCGATCTTGACGCCCTTGACGGTAAACCCGGCGAGAACGGGCAGGGCGGCGATGAGCAGGATGAGGTCGATACCGCGATGGAGCGGACTTGGCCTCCATTGGATGCCGTTCAGTTTCCGAGCTGCCGCCCGCCTGTCCGTCATTTTCGCCCCCCCAACACTTTTCGGGCGGAAATCGTCGCCGGCGGAAATTATGACCAATTCGTAAAGATGTTCCAGTGCCGATGTCGCGAAATCGCCGTGATTGGCTTCCGCATGCAGGCGAAAGGTTAACAAATCAGAGCCCAAGGCGGCCGATGCGGGCCTTCTTGTCGTGGATATTTGTGTGCCTGACCGAATGAACCACAAGATGTCGCCGTGAACAAATCATGAAATCGGTCAGGTCGGTGATTCGTCGCCACTTTGTTCCGGCTTTGGCCGGAAGGTTAACAAAACCGTTCGAATTTGCCCGTGCGACGTTAAGACTTTGTCAGGTTTCATTAAAGAAATCATAATCTTGCAGGTTTCCGTCCGCACCCATCAACTACCATCGCTGAAAGGTTAACGCCGGTGCGTGGAATTTACCGGTTTGCTTAATTGGCGATTCAGCATTTGGTGTCCGAAGCACGAAAAAAAACCATATGTTGCCGTGAACAAATCGGGAATCGGTGAGAGTCAGTGATTCGTCGCCGATTCGTTCCAGACTCGTTCCGTTTGTTAATGGGCGGTGCTGCGGCTGCGGGTGAAACATGCCGGATCGCCCGCCGGCAACCCTCTTCCCGCCAGGCCTCGGATGGTGAAAATGCAGAAAAAAACCGGCGCCTGTGCAGCGCCGGTCCTTGGCAATGATGTTCCGGGAAACTACTTGCGCAGACCTAGCACCCAGTTGAAGTAGGCCTCGTTGAGCCGGACACCGATATTGTAGGTCTCGGTCTCGGCGACGTTCACGCCGACAACAAGCCGCTCCTTGGTTTGCGGATTGTAGTCGTAGATCGAACTGCCGCTCGATCCCGGATAGGTATCGCAATCATAGAACAGGTTGAGTTCTTCAACATCCGCCGCCGTGACATTGCATGTGGCGCGCCACATCGTTCCCGCCGGCTTGTCGCCCGGATATCCGATGATATTCGCGTCGAAATCGCCGAGATTCGGCACATGGCCGAAACCGAGCCAGCCCACCTGGTCGCCAATCGGCTGGTCGAGTATGACCACGCCGAGGTCCCAGGGCACGACCGAACCATAAAACCCCTGATAATTGTCGATGTAGCCTTGCAGGATATAGGCGTCTTCCCAACTGACGACGCCGAACGGCGCATCGTCCATTCCGTTCAGGCCGGGCGCGAACAGGAAATCCTTGTTCCAGCCGCCCTTGTCATGATTGTACAGGCAATGCGCCGCCGTGACGATGGTTTTGGGACCGATCAGTGTTGCCGAGCAGGTTCCGAATGCGCCGTCGGTCCCCTCGCTCTGCAGCAGACCGAACGTGCGGAAAGGGTATTTCTTCGTCGAGGTGATCTGAACCCGGTCGTCACCGTTGAGCACCTGCCGCGACGCCTCGCCGTTTTCATCGAGGAACGCAGGATCCATGGCCGCGCCCTTGAGCGCCCGCTGCACGTCTTCGCTGGCCGGCTCCCTCTTCTCCTCGCCGTTCTTCGAGCGCGAAACGGTGCCGAAACCTTTCAGCAGTTCGGCAGGATCGCCGGCCGGAGCGGCGCGGCTTACCTCGCCATCGGAAACCTTCGGTGGATCGACAGGCGTTGCGTCTCGATTGAGCTCGGCGCCACCGGGCGCCGCTCGCGAAGTTTCGGCATCCGGACTTCCCTCGCTTCCGCCCGAGGTTTGCGCCTGTGCCGGCATTGCGGCGAAAGACAGCGCAAACGCCAGCGATGCAGCCGACACGGATAGTTTCAGTAGGTTCAGGTTCATTCGAAGACTCTCCCAATTTTCTCAAGCCCAAAGTCAACTGTGCCGAGCACATAGAAAGCGAAACATGTTCACATCGTGATCGACACCAAAATACCTCTACAAAGCCACGCGCCGGCCTGAATCTCATCCTGCCGGCGGCCGAAGCGGCCGATTTCCAAATGGAATCGTTTGACCATCGGCCGCTCTAAATCGTGGATTGCGATGCGATCGTTACGCCACAATGACTGTACGTCAAACTATTTTCAATATTGACATCAATAAATTGCTGGCGGCCCATGGCGAAGGCGCTAAAAAACCTTTCCGCTACTGCTGGCGCTTTGGAAAAATCATGTCTCAGGAGAACTTCATGAAGAAATTAGGCTGGTTGGAAACCTCGGCGGCCGCGTTGATTCTGTCGCTGGCTGCGCCGAACCTGTCGACGGTCGCCATGGCGGCCGAACGCGGCGGAACTTCCGCGGCGCAGTCGCCGATGGCGCGAATTCCCGATGAACGCCGCGCCCAGAGGGTCGAACTGGCTGGTGAAAGCCCGCGAGTGTTCGGCGGTGTCGAAGCGCAGCATGGCGCATGGCCTTTTCAGGTGGCGCTGTTGACCAGCGAAATGCTCGACGAAAGCCCCGACACCCAGTTTGACGCGCAGTTTTGCGGCGGCAGCCTGATCTCGCCCGAATGGGTGCTGACCGCCGCGCACTGCCTCGTCGACGGCGAAGAGCCGATTGCGGCCGAAACCGTGACGGTTCTGGTGGGCGCCACCGCCCTGGTTGAAGGCACCCGCATTCCGGCAGACAAAGTCATTGTTCATCCCGGATACTCGGCGCGGACGCTGGACAATGATATCGGCCTTATCCACCTGTCCGTCCCGGCGAAGGAGACGGCGATAAGGTTCGCCGATCAGGATGTCGAGGAAGGCACGGCAACGGTCACCGGCTGGGGCAAGCTGGAGGACGGCAACTTCCCGATGAACCTGATGCAGACCGAAATCGAGCTCAAGCCCAACGGCGCCTGCAATGCGGGCATGAAGGAGATCTACAAGCTCGATCTGGCGAACCTGCTTTACGAGTTCAGCCCGCGGCTGCGGATATCCGGCGAGGACATAGAAGCGGCAACCGCGGCCATCGGCGAGTCGATGGGCGATCCGCTGACAGCGAACATGTTGTGCGCGGGTACCGAAACGGGAGCGCGCGACGCCTGCAATGGCGACAGCGGCGGCCCGCTTTTCGTCGGGCAGGGCGATGACCTGACCCAGGTTGGCATTGTCAGTTGGGGCGACGGGCCGCTCGATTCGGAAGTCGCCTGCGGACACAAGAACGCTTTCGGCGTCTACACGCGGGTCAGCCGCTACCGCGACTGGATCAGGGAGCATACCGGCCTCTGATCCTGAAAGACGATGGCGCGGTTTGGCCCCGATAGCCGGTTCCGCGCCTTGGCTTCCCTCGGGGCAAAATCCTCGAAGTCTCAGGCCGCCCGGCGCAACGCGCCGGTTGCGCTCGTCCGGTAGGAGATCGCCTCTGCGAGGTGAATGCGGCCGACCGTTTCGGCGCCATCCAGGTCGGCGAGCGTGCGCGCCACGCGCAGCACGCGGTGATAGGCCCGCGCCGAAAACCCGAGCTTCTCGCTGGCCTCGCGCAGCAGCGCCCGGCCGCCGGCATCGGGTTCGGCGATCTTTTCGATGATCGCGGTCGAGCAACGGGCATTGGTCATGCCGGCTGGCAGGCCGAGCGCCGTAAACCGCTCGTGCTGCAGGTTGCGCGCCGCTGCAACGCGGGCGGCGACCACAGCGCTCGTCTCACCCGCGGAAGGCCGGATCAGATCGTCGGCGCTGACCGCCGGCACTTCGATGCGAAGGTCGATCCGGTCCATCATCGGGCCCGAAATCCTCGACACATATTCGCTCTGGCAGCGGGCGCCCCTTGCGCATTGATATCCCGGCTCGCCGGCCATGCCGCAACGGCACGGATTCATCGCTGCGACAAGCTGTATGCGCGCCGGATAGCTCACCCGGTGATTGGCCCGGGCGATGACGCACTCAGCCGTTTCGAGCGGCTGGCGCAGCGAATCGAGCACCTGCGGGGTAAATTCCGGGAACTCGTCCAGGAACAGCACGCCATTGTGCGCCAGCGAAACCTCGCCGGGCTTCACCCGCAGCCCGCCGCCGACCATCGCCGCCATCGAGGCGGAATGATGCGGCGCGCGAAACGGCCTCCGGTCGGTCAGCCTGCCATCGGCGAGTTCGCCGGCGACGGAAGCGATCATCGACACTTCCAACAACTCTTTCGGCGACAAGGGAGGGAGAATCGACGGCAGGCGCTGCGCCAGCATCGATTTTCCCGAACCCGGTGGTCCGACCATGATGAGATTGTGGCCGCCCGCCGCCGCAACCTCCAGCGCCCGCTTGGCGGTCTCCTGGCCCTTGATGTCGGCGAGATCCGGCAGGCCCGCTACCGCGGTCCGGATTTTTGCCTCCGGGCGCGACAGCACTTGTGTGCCGCGGAAATGGTTGGCCATCGCGATCAGGCTGCGTGGTGCCAGAATCTCCATGTCCGCACCGGCCCAGGCCGCTTCCGGCCCGCTGTCATGAGGACAAATGAGACCAAGGCCCTGCGCGTTGGCGCCGATCGCGGCCGGAAGCGCGCCGGCAACCGGGGCTATCGTTCCGTCCAGCGACAACTCGCCGATCACCGCGAATTCCGCCAGCGCGTCGCCGGGCAGGGCGCCGAGCGCCGCCATCAGGCCAAGAGCGATCGGCAGGTCGTAGTGGCTGCCTTCCTTCGGCAGATCGGCGGGCGCGAGATTGACCGTTACCTTTTTGGCCGGCATCGACAAGCCCGAAGCGTGCAGCGCCGCCTGTACCCGTTCGCGGCTTTCCGCCACCGCCTTGTCGGGCAGTCCGACGATGTGCATGTTCACCTTTCCAGGCGCCACCATGACCTGCACATCGACCGGAACGGCATCAATGCCGTGAAATGCGATTGTCCGCACCCGCGAAACCATGGCTGTCTCCCCGCCTGTCCGTGCGCCGCCGCCCCCGCGTGCAGGGGATGCTGATTAAAACCCTGCCGCGAAGTCAAGCATAGCCGGGCGATCAAATCAAGAACATTATGCGAACATAATAGCGGACTGCGTGTATTTCGCGTGTATCAGGTTGTGGAGGCGGAACATCCTCACCCCTTCACCCGCGCCTCGACTGCGTCCCAGAACAGCGCCGCGATGTCGGCGCCGCCGAATTTCTTCACTTCACGGATGCCGGTCGGAGAGGTCACGTTGATTTCGGTTAGAAGCCCGCCGATGACATCGATGCCGACAAGCGTGAAGCCGCGCTCGCGCAGCGAGGGTCCGATGCGCGCACAGATTTCCAGCTCCCGGTCGGACATCTCCGTTTTCATTGCCTGACCGCCGACATGCATGTTGGAGCGCGCATCCGTCTCCGCCGGAACGCGGTTGATGGCGCCGACCGCTTCTCCCTCGATCAGGATGATGCGCTTGTCGCCCGCCCGCACGTCCTTGAGATATCGCTGTACGATGAACGGTTCGCGGTACATCTGTTCGAACATTTCCAGAAGCGACGTCATGTTGCGGTCGCCATCCTGCAGGTGAAACACCCCGGCGCCGCCGTTTCCGTATAGCGGCTTGATGATAATGTCGCCGAATTCGCGCCGGAACGCCGCCACTTCCGCGACATCCTTGGTGATGATCGTTTCGGGCATCAAATCCGGGAACTCGGTGACGAAAATCTTTTCCGGACTGTTGCGCACCCATGCCGGATCGTTGACGACCAGCGTTTCGGGATGAATGCGCTCGAGAATATGGGTGGTGGTGATGTAGTTCATGTCGAAGGGGGGATCCTGGCGCAGCAGCACCACGTCAAGTTCCGACAGGTCGAGCTTCTCGGTATGTCCGAGTACGAAATGATCGCCAACGACATCGCGCACGATCATCGGTTCGGCCTTCGCTTCCACCTTTCCATTGCGCATCGTCAACTGGTCGGGAGTATAGTGATGCAGCTTGTGTCCCCGCGCCTGCGCTTCCAGCGCAAGCGCGAAGGTCGTGTCCCCGCCGATCGAGAGCGTCGAGACGTGATCCATCTGGATGGCGATATCAAGCGGCATTTACGGCTCCGGAGAAAACTGTGTCGGTCGCTGTCTATAGTCGAACTGTCCGCCCGCCAGCAACGCGAAACGCGCCCTGCCACGAAACAGGCCTGTCCACATGGACGGCGAAGGGCTATTGTCATCACTTCTTAATTGTTTGCGGGCATTTATGCGCATAATCAAGAACAGGAATGCGGCAAGCCGCATCAGTTCCGCGGCAACGAGAAACAGGAACCCGATGAGCGGCGTTACCCCGATCAAGAAAGACAAGGAACGTCAGCGAGAGCTGACCATCCTCATGCCCTGCCTGAACGAGGCCGAAACGCTGGAAATCTGCATAACCAAGGCGCTTGGTTATCTGAAGAAGTCGGGAATTGCCGGCGAAGTGCTGATTGCCGACAACGGCAGCACCGACGGCTCGCAGGATATAGCTGAAAAACTCGGCGCGCGCGTCGTTCCGGTCCCGGAAAAAGGCTACGGCGCAGCGTTGCTCGGCGGCATCGCGGCGGCCCGCGGACGTTTTATCATCATGGGTGACGCCGACGACAGCTACGAGTTCAGCGAACTCGATGCCTTTGTCTCGAGGTTGCGCGACGGTGCCGATCTTGTAATGGGCAACCGCTTCCAGGGCGGAATTTCGGCAGGCGCCATGCCGCCCCTGCACCGCTATCTTGGCAATCCGGTGTTGAGTTTTCTCGGCCGTCTGTTCTTCCGCATCAAGGTTGGCGATTTTCACTGCGGCCTGCGCGGTTTCAATGCGAAAACCATTCGCGAACTCGACCTGAGAACCACCGGCATGGAGTTTGCTTCCGAGATGGTCGTACGCTGTTCGCTGGCAGGATTGCGCATCGAAGAAGTGCCGACCACCCTGAAACCGGATGGCCGCAGCCGTCCGCCGCATCTGCGATCCTGGCGCGACGGCTGGCGGCACCTGAAGTTCCTGCTGATGTACAATCCCCGCTGGCTGTTCTTCATTCCGGGCTCGGTTCTTTGTGCCCTCGGCACGGTCCTGTCGGTGCTGTTGTTCTTCGGCCCGCTCACGATCGGCGGAAACCTGTCTCTCGACCTCAACACCTTTGTCGCCGCATGCTTCATGGTTGCGACCGGCATTCAGCTCATCACATTCGGCGTGCTGTCGCGCTACTATGCCGACGTTACCGGAATCCTGCCGGCCAATGCCCGGTCCAATTGGATCAGGGACAACATCAGTACCGACCGCCTGGCTTTGAATGCCGGAATCTGCTTTGCCGCTGGCCTTCTGTTCTTCGGCTATGCGGTAATGACATGGGCAGCGGTCGGATTTGGGCCGCTGGTGAATCCGATGATCCCTCGCGCCGTCGTACTGGGTTTGACGCTGATCGTCATTGCGCTTCAGTTGTTCTTTTCCGCCTTCCTTCTCGGCGTGCTGCAAATTCCTATTGCGAACGGCAAGAAGACCGGCGCCAAATCGGCTGAAACGGTCAAGAAAGCCGCATGAACGGCCACGTCTCGCGTCTGGCAGACAACCGGAAGATCGCCCGGTTTGTCGTCGTTGGCGTCGGCGCTGCCGCGCTGTTGTTTGCGCTGTCCTATCTGTTCGTGCGCCTTGGCGCACCACCCTTCATCGCCAGCACGGTTGCCTATGCGATCGCTTTTTCCGTCGCGTATACCGCGCAGCGCAACTGGACATTCCGATCGCGCGCCAGCCACCAGCGAACCTTGCCGCGCTATTTCGCGGTCCAGGCGGGCTGCGCGCTTCTTGCCGGCGCAATCTCTCATGTCGCTGTGCACGTTCTCGGCGCATCGCCCCTGGTCATGGCGATCGTGACGACATTGGCGGCAAGCGCCATCAGCTTCGTGCTATCCTCGATTTGGGCTTTTGCACCTGACGACTGACATTTGGCCGCTTTACCAAATGTTGAAACCGGAGCTTTAGATATGCGCCGGGATATTTTTTGATCGGGACAAACGGGATGACGGCCCAAACGGCCATTGTGCAGAATTCGGCGATACATCAATACGCGAGCCGTTTTGACGCTCTCGTTGCGGTGCTGGCTGCAGGGCTGGCGCTCATACCGGCGATCGTGAAAGGAACGCTTTTCAACTGGCCTGCCGACAACGACAGCATGATGCGGCTTGTGCAGATACGCGATCTCCTCGCCGGACAGGCATGGTTCGATTACACCCAGTACCGGATGGGTCCGGAGGGCGGATTTGCCATGCACTGGTCGCGAATCGTCGACCTTCCGAATGCTCTCCTGATCTACCTTGTAGAGGCCATGTCCGGTTCGCAGCAGGCGGGCGAACAGGTTGCCGGGATCGTCTGGCCAGCGCTGCTTTTTGCAGTTTCGGCGTTTGCGATAATCCGTACTGCGCGGGCGTTTGGCGGCGACCAGGCCGCGTTTCCGGCGGCGCTCATCGGTTCATGGAGCCTTTTCTCGCTCGGCATCTATGCTCCCGGCTCATTTGATCACCACAATATCCAGATCACGCTTTGCCTTCTCGCGCTTTGGGCGCTGGTCGCCGGCCCCTCCTGGCGGCACGGCCTGGCTGCCGGCGCCGCCACGGCACTCACATTGGCCACGGGAATGGAGACGCTTCCGTTTGTCGCGGTCGCCTGCGCATTCGTGGCGCTGGCGTTTCTGCTGCTCGGAGGCGCGGAAGCACCGCGGGCGAGGGGGTTCGGCATCGGGTTTGCGACAGTATCGGCGGCGGCATTTGTTGCAACAGTCGGGCCGGAGCACTGGTTCGAAGTGCACTGCGATGCCTTGTCAGTGGCGCAACTGAGCGTGGCCTCGATCGGAGGAGTCGGCCTTGCGGCTGCCGCAATGACGCCGGCAACCAGCCGGACGCTGGTTGGCCGGGCGCTCGCCTGCGGCCTGCTTGGCGCGGCCCTGGTCGTTCTGATCGGGGGTTTATTTCCGCAATGTCTCAGCGGGCCCTACGGCGATCTTGACCCGCGCTTGGCTGAAATATGGCTTTCAGCTATTGCCGAGGCCCAGCCGGTCACCAAAGTGGCAACCCGAAATTTAGTGCTGTTTGCAAAGTTCTATCCGATTCCGGTGATCGCGCTGGCCGTACTTGCATTTCGGTATCGCCGCGCCAAGGGCGACAAACGCGCCATTGTGATGCTTGGCGGCTTTGTTCTGAGCGCCTTCGTCGTCAGTCTCTGGCAGATTCGCGGCGGTAACTTCGCGATTGCATTTTCCACGATTCCTTTGGCAGCCTGGGTCGGCGAACTGAGATCTGCCGCCTATGCCAACAAATCCGGCCGCGCGAGCCTGGCAATGGCTGTCGCATGGCTGGTCTCGTTCAATATCGTCTGGGTTCTGGCGGGGGCCGGGCTTCAGAAAGCCACCGGTCTGCGAAACCCGGCGAATGCCAGCGACAGCTCGTCGGAGAAGCAGTTGGCCGGATGCTACGACGAAATGGCATTTGCAGAACTGGCCGCGCTGAAACCGGCAAATTTGCTTGCAATATCCAATATCGGGCCGGCAATTCTGAAATACACGCCCCACAGGACGCTTGCCGGTCCCTATCATCGGAACAATTCGGGCAACGTGGCGACCCTTGACGCTTTCATGATGCCGTTAAACCAGGCCAGGCGAATAATTGAGCAGAACAGCATCGATATCGTCACCTATTGTCCCGGCAACGGCGAGAGCGGTTATCTGGCGAAACGTGGAACCAGCGGTTTGCTGGCCGCACTCTCCCGTGACGAACCGCCGGCGTGGCTGAAAAGGACGACAACCGCGCCGGATTCACCGCTCATCCTGTATCGAGTGATAAAATAATAGTATAGATTTTAATGAGTTACGGCGAATTTACCTGCCATTCACATCATCATGTTAATTTTCGTTTGACCCGTTGGAAATATTTGTATGACCGGAACTGATACAATGAGCGAAACGACCGGTAGCGGCATCGACATTCTGATTGCCGAGGATAACGACGTGAACCAGATGGTTTTCTCCTTTATCATGGAGGAGATCGGTCTTTCGTTCCAGATTGTCGACAATGGTGCATCTGCCGTTGCGAAGTACCAGGAACTCCAGCCTCCGATGATTATCATGGATGTATCGATGCCGGTCATGAACGGGCTTGAGGCCACCAAGAAGATTCGCGAACTTGAACGCGGCGGCGGCAGCCCCGTCGTCATCATCGCAGCTACGGCACATGCGCTGAAAGGCGACAGCGACCGCTGCCTCGAGGCCGGAATGGACGATTATGTGTCCAAGCCGATCAGCCCCGACAGTCTGAAAGCCAAGCTCGAAGAATGGCGTGATCGCGGCAGGGCCAGGGCGGTCAACGGATAGCCGATAGGTCAGGTCGGTCGCGCAGACACCTTTCCTAAAGGGTTTTGTGCAAGCTTGACCGGTCTGAACACTCATGTGGCAGGGGGCACAATGAATTCATCTGTCGAGGATAAAACCGGCAGCGCCAATCCGGCTGAACTCGCAATGACGGATCCGCTGACCGGTCTCGGAAACCAGGCGCGGTTTTTTGACAAGATGCAGCGGTTGATCGCCGAGCGCCAGGATGATCCGGCTCCGTTTGCCATCGGAATCATCGATCTTGACGGATTCAAGCCCATTAATGACTTGTTTGGCCGTTCTGCTGGCGATGACATCCTGTTGCAGGTTTCAATGCGCTTGCGCGCAGCGATGGACAACCATTCGGTGATGACCCGGATCGGCGGTGACGAGTTTGCCTTCCTGTTTCCG